>JADJGC010000002.1:0-300000 GCA_016708315.1 bacterium | reverse complement strand
GGTCGCCTTTGCGAAACGGCCGATCCAACATCAAAATGAATCTGGCGATCATGTTGGCTATGGTGTCTTGTGCCGCTAAAGCAATCGCCAATGAACCGACACCGAGAATTGCTATCAAGCCCTTGACATCGACTGCGAAATGATCGAGCACCGTCATGATGCCGATGACGATGATCAGAAGATTCAGCAGCCGCCGCACTAACGGCAGAAGTTCGTCATCGATATTCGATTCCGTCCGCGACGCCACTCGATCAGCGTACCAGCGCGTCATGATCTTGACCATGCGCAGCAACACCATCGTGGCAATCAGCGCGAACGCCACGAAGACGACGCTGTTCGATATCTTGAATATCCAATCGCTCGACTCATCCACCATCAGATCGAGTCGCTTCAATGCGATCGTGACGCCGACGAAAATCATCACATAGCGGATCGGCGCTTTGATGGCATCAAGAATCTTGTCATCGAGATCGGTTTCTGTTTTCGTCGCCAGATATCGTTTGACCAGATTGATCACCAGAACAACGATTTCCGACAATAGGTAGGCGCCCGCGACGATCGCGGCAAAGATGATCGTTTCGGCGAGCCACGGCGGCAAGCTTGAAAGGTCTATCATATGTCCTCCCGGAAGTACTATTTCAAATCGAGATCGAATCCTTCAGTATCGAAACGCGCACGCACGCGCAAAGTGTCCGGCACGATCCAGCCGGGTTCGGCATAGCCGAATGGCAGCAGTGCCCCATAGTCCCATCGACCATTACGATTGCGATCCGCAAATGCAGTGACGGTATACATATCAGGATACATCGTCAGCTTAAATGTTCCGCTCCCCGTTTGCGATCGCGTGTACACCAGTTTGCGCGTAATGCCGACAAAGCGCAATGTCACCTCCGGCTCACGTTCAACGGTAATCGTACCGCTCAGATACCCCACCGAATCGGCGCTCGCTATAGCGAAATCAAATTGATAGGTCGAGTCCTTAGGTGCGTTCCCGTACAAGTCCTTCACCTTTGTCAAATCAGCAATGAGCTTCATTCGCTTCTCAAGCGGAATCGAATCGCTTGCGACAATCGCAAATCGATTTGGCGTCGTCGCAATCGCAGTCGCACTTACAGTTCGCAATGAGTCGATTCGGATTGTCAAAGCGTCATTCGGTATCACCACCGGTTCCGTAAACTCCAATCGCAATGAGTCACCGGGATACACTACTTTGCTTCCGCTTCCGGTGGGCTTGTTTGCAATGTCCGGCAAGTCGGTGTCTTCGCCGCGAATGCGGATGATACAAACTGTGCTTGCGGTGTCGACGCGTTTGTCATCCTGTCCACGCAGTCCAAAGACATTTACTGTGACGATCGAATCGTTGACGAAATGCTTCGACCAGATATAGAGCTTCTCAGCTTCTTTCTCAAAAATTGCGGCATCATCCGGCAAGTAAGTCGAGCCATTCGACATCGTAATCAAAATCGAATCACGTTTCACGCTTGCTGTGTCGAGCTTGCCACCGGAGAATTGCATCACGACGCGACCCTCATATCCGAGACACGTCGCCAGCGAGATCAGACTTGAATCGTAGCGGCTGACATGCATCGCCATTGCTTCTGCGGTGACCTCCGCTGGAAGCGCAAATGCCGGCGCCACCGGAATTCCCACTCGCTCGCTGTAACTGGAAATTCTGTTGTCGCGGTCTTTGTCTTCGACGCCGATCACGAGATACTCGCCCTCGCGAACAAATTGGAAAGTGAATTCTCCATCCGTTCCCGATTCGGTGATGTAGTCAGGCACAGTCGTAAACAATGAATCGGTCAGCCACGGCTTTTTCTCGAAAGCAAATATCCGAAAGTTCGGCGCAGGTTTCAGCTTGTCGAAGATGCGTCCCTTTATGCTGCCGGAATCAATTTGCGCTCCGGTGGAAAACGCCAGCGTCAGCGAGTTCTTCAATTTGTTGCCATTGAGATCAGACACCGAAGCCCCCAGCGTCACGACATAGGTCTTCCCCGAATCAAGCGGCACCGATGGAATAATCCGCAGTCGACTGCCCTTGACTCGCAAGCGCGGTTCTTCTTTGAGCGGCGGCGAAATGAACAACGCATTGCCGATCGTCTTGCCATTGATGCGCTCAGTGAATTCAAACTCGATGACGTCGTTGACACCGACGCCAATCGCACCTGATGCCGGCGTCGCTTGCAAAATCTCCGGCGGCGTCAAATCCGCCGGCCCACCTTGCGGCGCCACATCCTTCGCACACCCGATCAATGCAACCCCTACCACAATCGCTATGACGCCACGCAGTAGGTCGAAACCCCTAATTGACTTCACTCCGGATTTGAGAATCTGTTTGAGGGTTCGCAACGCCCGTCCCCGAAACGCAAACGCGAGGTTCAGCAATTCCCCTCTGAGGCTCTTAACGAGGCTCACGGCCTTCATTCTTCATTTCACGCGCGATTATAATTGATTTGTGCTTCCCCGACCACTTAATTAATCGCGATTACAAATTCTCACTTTGGAGGTTCACAAATGCAAGATCCCCGTCACGACAAACTCGCCGACATTCTCGTCAATTGGTCCTGTCGCGTGAAAAAAGGCGAAATCGTCTATATCGAAATCAAAGGCATCCCCACGCTTGAACTCGGCAAAGCCATCATCCGCGCCGTCACCAAAGCCGGCGGCGTCCCCTTCTGGTTTTACAACGATGAGTCCCTCATCCGCCAGTTCCTGCTCACCAACAACGAAGAGCAAATCAAGGGATTCGCGAAGTTCCAACTCTCGATGATGAAACAAGCGCACTGCTACATCGGCGTACGCGGAAGCGAAAATCCGTTCGACCTCAATGATGTCCCCGGCGCGAAGATCAAAGCCTGGAACAAGCTCTTCTATCATCCGGTGCATCTTGAAGAACGCGTCAAGCGCACCAAGTGGGTCGTGCTTCGCTATCCCAACAATGCAATGGCGCAACTCGCGCAGAAGTCGCAGGAAGAATTCGAAGACTTCTATTTCAATGTCTGCTGTATCGACTACAAGAAAATGTCCAAGGCGATGGACCCGCTGGTCAAATTGATGAAGCGCGCCAACAAGGTCCACATCAAAGGACCCGGCGACACCGATCTGAAATTTTCGATCAAGGGCATCGGCGTCGTCAAGTGCGAAGGCGGCCGCAACATTCCCGACGGCGAGGTCTACACCGCTCCGGTGCGCGACTCGATCAACGGCGTCATCACCTACAACACGCCGTCATTATATGAAGGCACCGTCTTCGAAGGCATCCGCTACGAATTCGTCAACGGCAAGATCGTCAAAGCCACTGCCAAGAACGACACCGCCAAACTCAATCGCATTCTCGACACCGATCCGGGTGCGCGCTACATCGGCGAATGGTCGATCGGCGTCAACCCGATGGTGCTTCACCCGATGAAGGACACCCTCTTCGATGAAAAGATCGCCGGCTCGATTCACCTCACACCGGGACAATGCTACGATGAAGCCTACAACGGCAACAAGTCGGCAATCCATTGGGACAAGGTGCTGATCCAGCGCAAGGAATACGGCGGCGGCGAAATCTACTTCGACGGCAAACTCATCCGCAAAGACGGCGAATTCACGGTACCCGAACTGCGCGGCAAGTTCACGAAGAAGGCGCTGGGGGGAGTCCCGGGTGTGACTTTGAAGAACTGACGAGCTGATCCCCATCAGGGAATGTTTACGCTAAGGAAGGAACGCATGGCAAGGCTCAAAGCAGGTTCGCGATCCGCCCATACATAACGCTATCACTGATTGGGTGTGGTGTCACTTTCACGTCACGTCGTGATCACGAAGGGGGAAGCGGGTGGGGGTATTGGGGGGAATGGGATTTTGGCGGCATGCCGCAAGAAGAACCTCTCAGAAACTCGAACTAGAGTCTCCCGTTTTTATGCTGCCTGAGAGGGGAACAGGGCGGCACCCTACAGGTACGCGGCTACGCGAATCGGGGTAAAGACCACCTGGTTCGTCGCGGGGGCTAAGGTCCGAACCTCTAGGGGAGCAGTTTGGAGTTAAGACTCCCCGGAACCGCCCAAACAAACCAAGAGGGACTAGTTTGGGCCAACCTGGGCCGAAGTCAGAAGAGTGACCTTGTCGGCTGGTATCTTATCGAGGATGCAAGAATACTTCCCAATCATGGGTAAGAATCACTAGATGATTTTCAACTGGTATTCCATGAGGCCCGACTCGGAACAAGTTGGAGAATACATCGCACTCCAGGCGTGCCCTGCCCAAACAGGAGGGATTATTCAGACCAACTAACTCTCGGGGAGTCCCCCCGGGGACCCCCCCGGGGACGTGGTCGCTTGGACAAGTATGGGAGTCGATTAAGAGCCCTGCGGGGAATTCTCGGTACGATGCAATAATTACGAAATGGGGGAATGGTCGGAATACAGGAAACTTCGAACCGACACGGATTGATTATAGGAAGGGAGGTCTTGAGTATTGAAAGAAGGACTTCTTATAAATTTAGCGAACCTAGTCGAGGGTTTTTGAGGTTGGAATCAGAAGGACTTGACAGAGACGACCGAAAGATACATTCCCGAATCGACTTCCCTTAGATCCTGAAATACGCAAGATCTGATTCGCGGTGAAGTTCAAAGAGGTGATCAAGAGGGAAGGGGGGGAGGGATGGGATTGAAGGAAAAAAGACCGGGTTGCGTTGCTCAGGGGGTTCCCAAGCAGGGAAGGGGGGGGGGAGGAGGGGGTGCGATGACTCAGTGGATCACATCATGTCATCGAATCACTACTCTCTCAAGAGGTAGTACAAGCGCGCGACTCGCGAGGAAGAAGGTTCCAGGAAGTTAGGGACTGTATATTAAGACCGCAGGGGGGGATTGCTTTTATGGAAGTGGCCGAGATCTCGTGCGGACATCGGCAACAAATCAAAAATTGATCAAATAAATGCGGGAATTGAACCTGACTTTCAGCAGAGATTTGTGAGTGGAGATGGGGGGTTGACTTCCTTGACGGCATCTTCCCAAAATTCCACTTCCAAGAGGTCTCATTCCTTGAAGTGCCGCATTAAGATTTTCCTGGAAATATCTTATCACGAATCGCCCTATGTCCTTCTAATAAAGAGAAGACGAATTCAAAAAGTGTGCGAAAGTAATTTGATCGAGGGAAAAAAAACTGCCCCGAGGATCATTGTAATCTGAATTCCCAATCACTTCGCCCCGATACACCGCTCTTCACACGAGAGTCTATTTGCCCTACCCTTCATAACTGATTCAAGCTAGGGGGGTTGACTTTGGTCATGTGCTTCAGTTTGGATCTCGCAAGATAAAGGACGATTCCTCAGCAGCGACAATGAACCCATTCTGGAACTCGTCTCATCGTGGCAGAAGCGATTTGGGCGATCTGGAATAAGAAGAATCGCTCAGATGCTTGGGATTTCTTTGGCCCTGTGCTCCTGACATTCCGCGAAGCGGAATCTGCCTCTTCTGGGATCTACATGCCGACCTTCAGAGCGATTGATCGGAGGCGCCAGTATTTGGACCGCGCCATTCGGCGCGGTGTCAGGAGCACAGGGCTCCTGACCTACTAACTAAGTTTCGTATAACAATAAATATATATTGACAAACGATATGCGACAGATTAAGATGAGAATACAAATGACCTTAAGGAGCTATTTATGAAAAGAAGCTCAACAGTGTTTCTTCAGGTAGTTATTGTGCTCATCGGTATTGGCGCGCTTGCCCTTTTGCTTTGGGAACCGCACCTCGAAGGCAGAAATGCGAACGCCACGGTCTTTCAAATCTACTTCAACGATCCCTTCCTGGCGCTGGTCTACGCCGGGTCTATACCTTTCTTCATCGCACTCTATCATGCATTTAAGGTACTCGGATATGCCGGACAGAATAAGGTATTCTCGCTCGAGGCCGTAAAGTCTCTGCGGATAATCAAATACTGCGCTCTCGCGATCATTGGCTTTGTAGTGGTGGAAGAAATCTTCATCATGTTGAACCACGGAGATGATGACGCCGCCGGCGCAATTATGTTGGGTGTCCTCATCATCTTCGCTTCGATCGTAATCGCCACTGCGGCGGCGATGTTTGAGAGGGTTTTGCAAAGTGCCGTGGATATCAAATCCGAAAACGACTTGACGGTATAACGAGACCAACATGCCAATCATCATCAATATCGACGTCATGTTGGCGAAGCGGAAAATGAGCGTCACCGAACTTGCCGAAAGAGTCGGCATCACGATGGCCAATATTTCCGTGCTGAAAAACGGCAAGGTCAGAGCTATCCGGCTATCGACTTTGGAGGCAGTCTGCAGAGCTCTGGACTGTCAGCCCGGCGACATTCTCGAGTATAGAGAATAACGCGCGTTAATCCGCGACTGTCAGACAAGAGGAGCCTGTCCCAAGTGTTTGGTCTGACCACAATGTGTAGTGTTCAAGTTGCTACTATCCCACCGCAAGCGGTGGGGCACCTTCACCTGTCTCGGGCTTGACTTATCGGACAACCTCGGAATGTCTGATCTACCAATCGAAGCGCCAACAACTTCCCCTTGACACACCTTTCGTGAAAAGCGACCTTTCATTCATGACATACGAAAAGCCGTGGCTCGACCTTTACTCTCGGTTACTGACTGATCTCACCTCCACACTCGGAGGTCGAATTGAAGTCCCGAAGTACAACGATGAAGCATTCAAGAATCTCTTCCACGGATTCTCCGGCGATACTTCATATTACCTCTACGATGTATATCACTGCGAAATGAGCGGCATTCAGTTGCAGGTAGAGATCAGCCACCAGGCAATGGCCGGAGATACTTCGCTCGATGATAATGGCATGGTCGAGTTTCTGGTGGTCAGCGCAAACCTGCGACCACAGGGGAACTTTCGCATACGCCCCGAAGGTGTCTTTGACCGTTTCCGCAAGGCGCTGAAACTTCACTGGGAGTTCGAAACCGGAAATCCTCCCTTTGACCGTGCGTTCTATCTGGAAGTTCCAGACGACAGAGCAAAGCCCGGACTTAAGCGGCCGGAAGTGATGGATACGATCACGGCCCTGTTGCCATTTGAATACTTGCAGGCACATCCCGGTGGATTCCGCTGTTCAGAGTTACTGTCTAAAGACGAACAATTAAGTCGCGAGCATGTAACTGAGCAACTTCAACTGATGGTGACACTGGCAGGTTATCTGCGTTTGTGATGTGGAAGACTGCTTCCGTGCCGCCCCAGATAATGACGTTAAAACCGAGTAGTCAACCCGCGAAGTCTTTTCATGTGAAAACAGGCAAAGATGACTAATCAAACCAACAATTCAATTCCCTGCCCGAAATGCTCGCAGCCGCTGCGGAGAATCAAACTGCTCGCTACCGCAACGTATGAATGCCGTCACTGCCACTCATTCTGGCTTGACCGCAACCAATCGAATCCCTTGCGAAGTAAGGACGGTAGCCAAGGTGCGGAACATTTGATGGCGGAGCTGACTTCGAAGAACAACCCCGATCGCAGTCTTAGACAAGCACCGCTGGCTTGGGTGATCAGTGTCTTTCTTCAATTCGTACTTCCACTTCCGGTAATTCTTATTGGCCTAGTCTTCATGATTCTCAGCTTCACCGACGACTCCAAATTTCAGTTCAGTCCCTTCACTCTCGTCATGGCGATTCCCTTAGTGGTGTTGGGAGTTCATTCTTACCACGCCGGGAAAGCGCTTCGGCAGATAAGTTTGACCTCGGTGCCAAGGCTGAATCGATTCTTAATTGCTGCGACAATCTATGGTCTTGCCTCCTCGATCGGATTGGTATGCGGCTTTGACGCAAATCATGATTGGGTCACTAAAATGGGAATGGTTTGTTTTGCCTGGCTTTTATTCTTCCTCCTCCCTCTCTTGCCGGTTTCTCTATACATCCATTTTTCAAAGCGAGTTAAAGAGCTTTACTTGACATGGGACGCGGCGGACTCTGCTCAAAGCCAAACTGGTGGGTAAGCCTCATTTCGAGGGTTGAACCAATCCAAAAAGAATTGATCAATGCGCATGGTCCCCTCCCCTACGATCTGCGAATGTCAGACTGGAATGTCTGACCTACCATCGATTGGTTGACTTGTTTGGTATAATTTATTATCAGATATCGTGCTCCATACTAACATGGCCCCACTTTAACCAAGTAGGACAAATGCGAAAAATAATCGTCATCTCAATGATCACAATGGACGGGGTTCTGCAGGCTCCGGGCGGAGTTAAAGAAGATCAATCGGAGGGATTCAAATACGGCGGCTGGGTAGCACCATTCGAAGACAAGGTTTTTTCCAAGATCCTGCAGAAGGAACTGAAGCCGGCAGACTATCTCCTGGGCAGGAAGACATTTCAGATTTGGGAAGCGTACTGGCCCAAGCATGCAGACTTCTGGCCCGGCATTAACAGCGGCACAAAATACGTTATGTCAAAAAGCAGGAAGAACTCGGATTGGCAACACTCCGTGTTCATCAAGACTGTGGCGGATATCAAGAAGATCAAGAAATCCAAAGGTCGCAATATTCAGGTTTGGGGCAGCGGCAAACTGATCCAGACGCTGCTCAAGAATGATCTGGTTGATGAGCTCTGGCTGAAAAATCTTTCCCCTTACTCTCGGCAAAGGCAAGAAGCTGTTCGACGGCGGCTCGATTCCGGCAGCCTTCAAATTGACAAGCGGCATTGTTACACCGAGCGGTATCGTCATTGTCAGTTACAAGCGCGCCGGCAAGGTCAAGACCGGAAACATCGGGGCTCAATGAGCGAGAATATGAGAAAGATTATTGCTGGAATTAATATGACCCTTGACGGGTACTGCGATCACACGGCGGGCATCGCAGATGATGAATTACATCAACATTACAATGACCTGTTAAGTGACGCAGACACCATCCTGTTCGGAAGGGTGACTTATCAACTCATGGAAAGTTACTGGCCATCGGTGGTGGAAAATCCGACTGGTAACAAGCCGACGGACGAGTTTGCAATTCTCATCGACAATATTTCGAAGATTGTTTTTTCTCGTACGCTGAAAAGTGTTGATTGGAACAATACAGAATTGAAGAAGGACGTTGTTGCGGAAGAGATTTTAGAACTAAAACAACAAGCGGGTAAGAATGTTTTAGTCGGCAGCCGAAGTTTGATAATTGCCCTAACGCAACTTGGCCTCATAGACGAATACCAGCTTTGTGTTCAGCCAATTGTCTTAGGAAGCGGCTTACCGTTGTTTGATAACATCAAGGATAGAGTTGACCTTAAACTCTTGAAGACAAAAACTTTTCGCAGTGGCGTAGTAGCTCTCTACTATGAGCCGACAAAGAGCTGAGGCGTGAGATGAGTTTGAGTATCGATCAAATCGCAGAAACTTTTTGCAGTTGGAAATTCGCCGAGACATTTCCGTACATGGCCGAAGAAATCAAGTGGAACGTAATTAATAGAGCCGAGCTTCTGGGTCGTGATGCGGTCATCGAGCAATGCGGCAAGGCGATGAAATTTCTTGATACTGTAGAAGGTACTGTCACAAGACTTAAGTCTTCCCGTTCGGGAGATACCGTGTTTGTGGAAGCAGCTGCACAATTTCGCGATAAGCAGAATCACACTTCAAGCGTAGCCAGTTGTGATGTCTTTCGATTCTCAGATGGGCAATTGGTTGAGATTACATCATACGTGATCGATTTAGAAACACAGTAGATAAACACACGGCAGTCGATGTCAGACAGAAATGTCTGAGCTACCGAGTGCACGGTCATTGAATGCACAAATCAACTTCATTGACAACTTAGCTCCACCTTCGTATTATTTGCATGAAGGAGAATTTGAAAATGGCAACCAAGAAAAGCACAGCGAAGAGCGCAAAATCAAGCGCGAATAAAACCACGAAAGCAAAACCGAAAGCGAAACCGGCGGGACGCGGCGAGATCAGCTACACGACATCTAACGTGTTCAAGGCGCCTTTGAGCAAAGTTTGGGACGCGGTCGTATTGTCGAAGCACCTGAAGAAGCACTTTGTCGACGACATGAAGGGTGAGTTCGGTCCCAAGTTGACTCCGGTTTTCTGGACATGGAAGGGCTTTGGCGAGATTGAGATACCTGTCCTTAAGTTTGTCAAGCATCAGGAGATTATCTTCACCGGCATGTCGATGGGCGGCAAATATGTGGTCACGGTACGATATGAATTCCTACGCAAAGACGGTAAAACGATCTTCCGCGTTCATGAGAGCGGATATCCGAAGAAGGAACTCAAGACCGCGTTTATGATGTGCGAAGGCTGGAGTGAATTCCACACGGGTGTAAAGGCGTATCTTGCTGGGGTGGATCTGCGGAAGTATTAAATTTCAGACCTTACTCGTAGGTCCAGACCGCTGCGGTCCGGACGCCGCAGTTACTAAGAACAATTGTGAGGCCAAGCTCCGTGCTTCGGACTCACAATTTCGCGCGCAGGAGTCGACTATGCAAATCTATCCAAACAGCTTAGCGAAGACGGTAGAATCGGTTGAGGAGGCATTCTTCTTTGGTGAGAAATCTCCGCAGACGACCAGGGATCAAGTTGCGCGGTGGATTGCGACACGGCAAGGGTTGGATGGATCATACGCTGATATGTTTGCGCCGACGCCTTTCGATATGAAAAATGGTATTCGACTTTTCACGGGTGAAAGAGTTCAGCCGAGCGCATCGCTGAGGCATGTTTCCGGTGAGGAGGCGTGTCGAGCAATGGTGCATTTGAATTCCAAATCAAAAGAAGCAAAGGCAGCCCTTGCACGTGCGACTGCGGGAATGACAGCAAGGCTCAACGACGTCGAGAGCAACAAGCATGGCATGTTTTGTTGCGGGACTTGCGATCCGGCGTTGTGGCGCAATATCACCTCCGGCGGTTTGCACAAGAGTGATCGGTGGTTATCTTCGGGGATGAAAGCGCTGAAGGCTCATCGCGATGACCAAGGACGTTGGCGGAGATTTCCGTTTTTCTTCACGCTGCTCGCACTGGTTGAGATAGACCTCAAGGCGGCACGCGACGAGATGAAGTATGCGGCTCCCAAGTGTGAGAGCTACATAGCGCGCAACAAAGGGACGCGACCAATCATCAAGCGCCGTCTTGCCGTGGCAGAGCGAGTCTTGGAGATTGCGGCAGTTTAGTTTTGGTTGCTGTTTCGTTCTTCTCTAAGTCACTTCCCTTCTTAAGGTATTTCTCCAATCGTGCTACACTTCAATAAATCGGCGTAACCCGGGTCATTCGGGATAGCTAACGCTATTCACCGAAACCGGTGCCCGTTTCAGAGACCATTTGCATCTGCAGTCGGGGCTACCTACTGCAGACTTGCCCCGGCAAGTTCCCACAGCGAGATCGAGATTGTTGAACCGCAACGGCCGTTGCGAACTCACTGCAAACACTTGTTGGGCCGGCAAAGCTGGCGCTTCTGAGCGAACATCAGTGCCTTCACTTATTGGCACGAAAAATAATGTCGAGTGGATGACAACATATTTTGAACTCACCCCTTTCCCTTTTTCCAAAAGGGGGATAAGAATTCGCGAGCGGGGTGTTGGAAGAGCGTGCGACTGCTGAAGAAATAGCAACGGGCGAGGGGACCGCGCCCCTACGGTGTTTAGTCAAATCGAATTGGCGGGTCTCCGGGTGCGTGAGTTCGTAAGGATGTAGATTCGTTCGGTAAGGAGACCCACCCTACATGTTGGTCGCAACGAGTTTGAACCACTGGAATTCTGATCTACTTAGCTACTTCACCATCACAAGATTGAGTTTTGCTGGATCGAGCTGGGAGTCGCTGTCAAAGTCATAGCCGCCATCAAAGCCTGTCAGGTAGAGCGTTGAATCAGTGAGTTGAATATCGGCTCCCTGACCAGCGATTCGAAATAGGTCGCCGTCGATCTCCCAAGTACCCGCCCAATGCCAGGTGTCGGTATCTTTTGGCGTGACTGCCAAATCACCAGTGTTGTCGGAATTGAGAGTCAGAGTTGCAGTCCAACCGGCGTCGGTCGCATTGACTGTCTCCTGCCCTGCTTTGCCGACGTACTCGATTTTGGTTGCGGTCCAGATACCGTAGATCTCGGAAGGCTCGGGACCGAGTTTGTCTTTGCAACCAAGTGAGCCAGCGAGCAAAAGCGTTGCAATTGAGACTGCAAAGAACCGGCACGTGAAAACCAGCTTATGTGATAGATCATTCATTGCTACATCTTTCCATGTTTGGTGAAATCTCAATATAAATTTGAGAGAGTCGCAGCAAAAGTCAAGATGCTCTTTGAATTGAGTACGCCGGCGGTATTCGTTCAAAAGCGATTGACACCCGTCTTACTCCTGAATTAATTGGAGTATGGACTAGTCTATTCCACTATTTTGAAGGAGGTATGAATATGCAAGTTTCGAAATTCCGCCCGTGTCTCTGGTATGTCGACAACGCTGAAGAAGCGGCAAATTTCTATGTGTCGATTTTCAAGAATTCCCGAATCAAACACGTCGCGCGATATAGCAAAGAAGTCTCCGTTGTTGCGGGACAACCTGAAGGTTCGGTGTTGTTTGTGATGTTCGAGCTTGAGGGGCAGGAGTTTCTTGCGCTCAATGGCCGTCCGCAATTTACTTTTAATGATTCGATTTCGTTTATGGTCGATTGCAAGGATCAAAACGAAGTCGACGAGTTGTGGGAGAAGTTATCGGCAGGCGGTGCAAAGAGCCAGTGCGGTTGGCTTAAGGACAAATTCGGTTTGTCGTGGCAGATAGTTCCAACAATTCTTGGCGAATACATCACTCACAAAGACCCGGAGGTCACGAGCCGGGCGATGCAAGCAATACTGCCGATGAGCAAGATCGATATCGCAACAGTCAAGCGGGCCGTAGAGGGAAAGTAATCATGGGATCATCACGGCAGTAGCGGTTGCGTTGTCACGCAATTGAAATAGCCGTGCGGCGCGATGTAATATTCGATTGACGACTCGTCGATTTCTGCCGATAATCGTACAATTAGAGATATCTATTGAACGCAACTTGTCAGAATGATACTAAGGAGATCCCGCAATGAAATCCCGATTCGCAGGCAGCATTATAGTCTTGATTGCATTAGTCCTTGTTGCAAGTAGTGAAGTCTACTCTGCCCCCTTCCCTCTGAACTTCAGTCTTGATTCGCTGCGTAAAGCGGATAAGGCACCCGAAAAGTTTATCGAGCGCACAGTTGCCTTTAAGGGACATATTACGGTTGCGAAGCAACTGCCTGATGGCAAGCCGTACATCTTCGTGAAGTTCCCGGCGCCGAATCCGAACAATGAAGGCATCTGGGTTGCCGGATTCTCGAATGCCAAACCGAGCGATCTTCCGGTGGGACATGACATAGCCGTTCTCGGGTATTTCGAATTGGTCGATCCTCAGAACAAGGAGATTGGCGCGATTCACAAGAAGGCGTATCAGGTGACGGGATATTGCATAGCAAATGCTACGTCGCAAATGGGTATTTACGCGACCGAAGGCACGAGCCAATGCCTGCAGTGGCAAAATGGAATGATTCCGACGCTGGCTGTGGATAGTACGCGAATCAAAGCGGTGAAGCCGGTCATCAAGAAGTAGTAGTCGGAATATCAATAGTATGAGAAACGGCGCGAGAATCGCGCCGTTTTTGTTTGTGTGACAAGTCGCAAGTTACATTTTAAGGAAGGTCTCAAAGCCGCCGACGACCATGCGTTTTACGTCGAAGAGCGGTTTGGCTTTCATCATCTTCTGCATTCGCGGATCGGCCATCACTGCCTTGTTGACCTTGTCGCGGTGTTTGCGTGAACTATACTCCACTGCTGACGAGATTAATACTTCGCCCTTCTTGAGTTTGTAGACGTCTGGAAAGCCAAGACAGAAGCTGTTTTTGAGGTCCTCGCCGAGGAACTCACGGTATTCCAATGCGCCGTGATCTTTCATAAGCTTGGCAAAAAGGCTGGCGGTCTTGCGATAGGCGGGCAGATTCTTTTTCGGAATCGCCAAGAGGAAAAGGTCGATGTATCCTTTCATGTTTTCTCCATACCGACTACGCCGGTTGATAGTATAGTTTTATGTTGCCGCATTTGAAGGCGACGGAGTTGACTAGTTTCAAGTTTAGTTTTTCGCTACCGACTTTGAAGAGCGGTTTTCCGGAACCGAGGACTACGGGGTTGACGATTAGTTGGTACTCATCGATCAGTCCGAGGTTCATCAAAGTATGTGCTGCCCTTGCTCCACCAAAGACTACAATGTCTTTGCCACTCTGCAACTTGAGGTGATTGATTTTGCCCGCAATGTCACCATTGAGAATCTGTGAATTCCATATTGGAGTTTGCAGGGTATTGGACAGAATCAGTTTTGGCAGAGTGTTCATTTGCGGTGCGATGCTATCGGTTGCGTTGGGCCAATACGAGATCATCAGTTCATAGGCAACGCGTCCGAAGATCATGGTATCGACGGTAGTGAAGAACTGCGTCATGTGTTGTTCGAGTTCGTCATCCCAGACGTGCCAATCCAATTCCTTGTTAGCGCCTTCGATGTAGCCGTCAACCGAAACCATCATTGAGAGAATTAGTCTTCGCATCTTAGTTCGCTGCCTTGTGATGTGCCAACAATTGCTCCAAGTGTTTAATCATCTGACACCTCAGGTTTGGCTCGGAAGTGACTTGTTGCGGCGGTTCTTGATTAAGCGATCGAGGCTCCAATCACCGCCACCATAGGCCGCCATGAATAAAAAGATGAAGCAGAACAGGACTGCCGGGACACCGTGATTGATTACTGGCCAGGTACCATTCGGGGCATGAAACTGCCAGTATGCGACTGCCATTTCACCGGACAAGATAAACGCAGTAACCCTCGTCCCTAAGCCCAACACTATCAGGATGCCACCGAAGACTTCCATCCAGGCACCGATCCCGATTTGTGACATCAACTCGACGGTCTCGCCCGGTTGGCCCGGCATTCCACCAAACCACGCAAAAGTCTTAACGCAACCTGCTTGAAAGAACAGCAGGCCGGTAACGACGCGGAGCAGCAGGAATGCAATTTGAATTGTATTTTCTCTGTTCATAGTTCCTCGCATAATAAAATTGAATTGCGTTCCAAGGCAAGATTTCGAAGTGCACTCACTTCGATTTCCTTGCTTCATTCTCCTTGATTCGCGCCTTGACCAATTTCTTCACGAGCGCTGTCGGCAATGGATGCTCAGGTGTGAAGTGAAGTGTCGCTTTCGCTGTGCTGAACGGCGCCAATTCTTTCGCGAACTGCTCCATCAAGGGCGGACTCATCACGAAGAATGAGCAGTGCTTGGCAAATGCGGCGTAGGCCACCAGCGAGCCTTGCAGTTTGAAAGTCGGAATCTGATAGCTGATAACCTCGGTTGCAGTAGGCGCGGCTGACTTGATGATGCTGCGCAATTTTTCAAGCGCATCACGCATGGCTTTCGGTTGCGCAGCAAGGTAGGCCTCGACATCTGCAGCTCCGGTTCTCTTGACGCCAGTCTTAGGTTTTGAGACTGCCTTCTTCATATTGATTTCCCTATTGTAGAGCTTCTGCGAACTTATCAAGCGTCTCGTTCCAACCTGCGCCGGCCATGTCGTCCATCTGGCCTGCAGGAAGTCCGGAATGGCGCAAAGTTAACTTGGTTTTGCCACCGAGATCTTCAAAGGTGACGGTGACCAACATCTCGTCCGGCCAATCTTCACCCATGCCGTAAGCTGACGCATGTACGATGTTGCCGTGTTCATCCGAGAAGCTGTCCGTGCAGACGATTCGCTCCATCGGAATGATTTCTTTGTAGGTGCCGGTGCTCCAGTATTCTTTGCCGTCTTCGGCTCTCATGCAGCCGAGGAATTTGCCGCCGACGCGGAAGTCGATTTTGATCACTGGCGCGGTGAAGGCTCTTGGTCCCCACCAACGTTTGACGTGCTCCGGATCGGTCCATGTCTTCCAGACCAACTCGCGCGGCGCGTCGAAGACTCGTGTTATGACGAGGTCAGGTCCTATAGTGATTTTATCACCTTCTGCCACTTTTCCTCCGCTTCGCGGCGACAGTGGTCGTCCGCGACTTCTTGATAAGAGAATTGCTTTTTGTACTCTCTTGCGATTGGAGCTCGCGCAGGTAGTCGTCGAGACGGTCGAAACTCGCCTCCCAGAAGATGCGGTAACGCTCCAGCCAGTCTGAGACTTCTTTCAACGGGCGCGCGCTCAATCGGCACGGTCGCCACTGAGCGGAACGGCTGCGTTCGATGAGACCCGCCCTTTCCAAAACTTTCAGGTGTTTGGAAAATCCCGGAAGGGTCATTGCGTATGGCGCTGCGAGTTTCTGCACCGATGCCTCCCCTGCCATTAACGTGGCGAGTATGCCGCGGCGAGTCGGGTCGGCCAAGGCGGAGAAAGTGGCGCTGAGTCGGTCTTGCGATATCATATATTGAACCTCGTGGTTACTTAACCTGCTGGTAATATACGAGCGAGGCTGTCAAGAGTCAAGCATAAATATGCATAACATGGATTCGTTATGTCTATCACTTTTACAAATTTGGCGGGACACGGATGCCTGCTTGCGTCGAATGACTGGAAATTGCATAATATGTGCTATGCAGAATTTGCTTCTTACAGGAACGAATGTCCGGCTTACCGATATGACAGAGGCGGATGTCATTCAGTTCTATGAGTGGTTTTGGAATTCGCCGCCGGAACGGATGACGTGTTGGCCGGTCGAACCGATGACGCTTGAGGAGACGCTGGAGCGATTTCGGGCACCAGCGATACCCAATGCCCCGAAACGGCTGGCGGTTCGCCGGATTGCGGACGACATCTTCGTTGGCCGTATCAGCTATTTCAATGTCAACACGCGCAACCAGTCTGCAGAGATTGGTTATTTGATTGGTCCCGACTTTCGCGGCAAAGGTTATGCCTCGGAGGCTCTGGGATTGCTGGTGCGGTATCTCTTCGAGGAGCTCAACATGAATCGCATTCATGCCCAAACCGGCGCGTTCAATACGTCATCGATTGCGCTTTTGGAGTCGCACGGTTTTGCGCTGGAGGCGCGGCTGAGACAACACCATAAGGTTGAAGACGTTTTCCATGACGATCTGATTTATGGCATTTTGGCCAGTGAGTATCCACTTCGAAAGAGCAACAAATAGTCACTTCGGAATAAATCACTTCTTAACATTCATCGCTGGTTTTCTGCGGAGTCGGGTGTCCAAGTCTTGTGGTAGGCGCTGGATCACGAACAAGGAGTATTGCCGTATGTTGAAAGTCTTGATGTTGTTGCTGACTCTGCCGTTTTTTGCGAACGCTGTTGCTGAGGATGTGAAGTCGGTTTGGATGCAGGCAGTTCCGACGGTTGACGGCGACGGCGATGAGTGGCGGGATATTGCGTTCAACTATTTTGACGACGATAGGACCGCGATTGCAGTTTCAAATGACTCGGCGGCAATCTACTTGATGATCATTTCGAAGAGCGAGGCGACCATAACCCAACTGGAACGAAGCGGAGTGGTGGTTTGGCTGAACGGAGACGGCAAAAAGAAGCGGGATTATGGGCTCCGGTATCGCGCGGGTCGATTGTCCGATACCGAAAGAAAGATGCCGGAAGGAATGCACTTCGGCGCGGAAATGGAAGATCAGCGCGAAAAGATGAAAGAAGAGCAGGCGCGGTTACGACGGCTGATTACAGTCATTGAGAAGAAGGAATCATCGGAGATACCGTCCAATGGCGACAATGGGCCAGCGGCTGCGGCGACATTCGGCAAAGAGATCTACGCGATTGAATTCAAGGTTCCGATTGTTGAAGAAGCTGGGTCGGGATATGGCATAGCGCCGAAAGCCAACTCCGAGTTGATGATCGGAATTGAAACTGGATATATGTCCGACGCTGATAAGAAGAAGATGCAGGAACGGATGCGTCCGCCGGATGGCGACGGACAAGGCGGAGGAATGGGAGGACCACCTCCCGGTGGCGGAATGGGCGGTGGAATGGGTGCCGGCGGAGGTATGGGAAATCGCGGTGGTGGTAAAGGCGGACCTGGCGGGATGCGCGATTCGGGAAAAAAGGAATTTTGGCTGAAGTTTGAGTTAGCTTCGGCGAAGTCGAGTTGACCTCACAGTGGAGGGCGACATTAGTGTCGCCCTCTTCTTAGTTCTACTGACAATCTCCAAATGGCGCGGCAAGAAGTTCGTGCGCATAAACTACTATTCCCTATTTTGGTGGTACCTACAATCTCTAATCGAAAGGATAGCCGTATGCCGGAAATGTTCGACAAGGCGATTCGCCACCAAAGTCTGATCTTCGTCAGTCCAGAAAGGGTCTATGACACGATAACCTCCGGCGAAGGTTGGAATGCGTTTTTCACCAGCGACAGTGAAGTCGATCCGAAGCCGGGCGGTCGAATCGTGTTCCGGTGGAAGGATTGGGGACCGCAGAACTACACAGTCAGCGCCGAGGGCAAGGTTCATCGCGCTGAACGACCAAATCTTTTCGTGTTCGAGTGGTATCCAGTTGGCAAGGACCACCCGACGGTCATCACTTTTGAGCTGACACCGAAGGACGGTGCGACGGTCGTTGCTGTTTCGGAAGATGGATATCCCAACACTCCAGACGGGCGCGCCATGATTCTCGAATGTGCAACCGGCTGGGGCGAGGCAGTCACACTGCTCAAATTCTATCTCGAGCACGGTGTAACGTATAACCAGGCGCGACCACGGTAAAATTCGTTTACGGATACTCTCTTACGGCCAGCGGTCTGCAACTTCGAGAGGCAGATTGCGTATGATAACTCAATCGCAGTTATTTAGGTAATCACTTACCTAATGAACCGGCCCTTCATCTGAGAGAGGATTCGAGCATGAACTTCAGAAGACATCTGATTATCGCACTAATAGTCGCGTCAATATCGATGCCGTTGATGGCGGCAACTAATCCGGGGGCGAGCATTGACTCGATTTGTGCGCCCTATTCTGCCTCTGGGAGTCCCGGTTGCGTGATTGCAGTAGTGAAAGACGGCAAGACGATCTTTGCCAAGGGTTACGGGTTGGCCGATCTGGACAATGATGTGCCGATGACTGTCAACTCGGTACTTGATATCGGTTCCAATACCAAGCAGTTCACCGTGACTTCGATATTGCTGCTTGAAGAGCAAGGCAAGCTCTCACTTGATGACGACCTACGCAAGCATATCCCAGAATTTCCACAGTATCCGTGGAAGATAACGTTGCGACATCTGGCGCAGCACACTTCCGGTATCCGGGATTATTTTGACCTGTTGACACTCAAGGGCATGGGGATCGGCAACAACTATCCGGATGAGGAGTATTTCAAACTGATCTACAGCCAAAGCGAATTGAACTTCCCGCCCGGCGAACAACACATGTACAGCAATTCAGGGTTTATCCTGCTCGCTGAAGTGGTTCGACGTGTCAGCGGAATGCCGATGGCACAATTCGCGCAGGAAAACATACTCGATGCTCTTGGAATGAAGAACGCGGTTTTCTTCGATGACCCCTATCGCATCGTCAAGCACCGTACTTCGAGTTACGGTCCGTTTCCTGACGGCGGTTACTGGAGCGGCGCTTCAATTGCGACTAATATCGGCGATGGCGGTATACTCTCGGATGTTGGGGATCTGGCAATTTGGGATGCGAACTTCTACGAGAACAAGCTGGGCAAGAAAGATCCCAACTTGATGCGAAAGCTGGAGACACGCACTGTCCTGAACAATGGCGACACTATGGTCTGGGCTCTGGGACTGCGACATGACGAAAACAACGGACATCACGTGATCCGGCACGGTGGAGCATACTTTGGGTTTAGGTCGGAGATTGCGCGGTTTCCCGAACAGCATCTGACTGTCATTGTGCTTGCGAATCTTGCGACCATCGAAGCGACAGGACTTGCCTATCAAGTTGCCGATCTGTACCTGCCGCGAGCTCTACCAAAGGAGTTGGCAGATACGAGTCCGGCAAAATTTGTTACGCTTTCGCGCCCGGCGCTTGAAGCGAAAGCGGGCGCATTTCGAAATCCGAACACTGGGACTATCTGGACGATCACGCCGAATGACACGGCGTTGTCGGTGGCGACGTCGACAGGTTTCAACTTTGACTTAATGCCGATTAGTGACAATGAATTTCTTCCGACCGGAATTGCGCTGCAAGGAACTGTAGCATACCAGAAGTTGCCATCGGGAGAGTTGACGATTGAGTTGGCTATTGCGGGTCAACAAACAGCGCGGTTCCAGCCCTTCAGGGTGGATACGATGCCACCGAATCTCGACCAGTACGTTGGCGAGTATCGATGCAGGGAGCTTGAGCTGACATTCGTGCTATCACTTGAGGGTGATGTATTGCGATTCGCCGAAAAAGGAACAACGGGACAGATTCCGGCGCAACCGACGATCAAGGATGAATTCGTTGCACAGGGCGGGCAGACGCAGATTCGGTTTGAACGGGATGAAAATGATCGCATTCACGCGATGAGGCTGAGTTTGCCAAGAGCGAAGAATATTCTGTTTGAGCGTGCGTCTTCTTGAGGACTACTGATCTGAGAAATTGACGCGATTGTGGCTGCCGTCGCAAAACGGCTTTGCGCCGGAAGCGCCACAACGGCAGAATGCCGGACTATTCGCTTGCGACTTGTTTGCTCCGCTGGAATCGATGATGGTAACGTCGCCGTCGATTAGAAGCGGTCCATTGGGCGAAGGTTGAATTCGCAGTTTGGGATGAATTGCAGGATCATCTGCGTCTTGTTGTACGAACTTGATAGCACCCGAGTCTTTGAAGCCGGACTTGCGGTGCGCGTTGTCACAGAGTGGCTTTGTCTTGGAGGCGCCGCAGCGACACAAAGCGATGCGGGTGTCTTTGAGTATCACTTCCCCGCCGGCGTCGAGAATCTCGAGATCGCCAGTTAGATAAATCGGCCCATCCTTGGCCAGCACTGCAACATTTTCGGACGGGGTTGATTCATCGAGAGCGGTATCGACATGACGGTAATGCAACGCTCCGGTTGGGCAGCGCCGGACAATTTCGGCGACCTTGTCTGATGCGGCGGCATCGGGTAGGACCCAAGGTGTTCGAGACGTATCAAAAACCAGAGGCAATCCACGGACGCACTCGGCTGAGTGAATGCAACGCTTGGCATCGAAAGTGACTTCTATTTCCTTGCCGCGATACTTGTGAAGTTTGTCTGCCATCTGATTCTCCTGTGTGTAGTCCGCTTTGAATTAACAAGAATCGTCCGCTATTGTTCGTGGCCAAAGAAAATATCCTCAATCGGTCTGGCAAACAATCGTGAAATCTTGAATGCAAGCGGCAAACTCGGGTCATACTTGCCGGTCTCAATTGCGTTGATTGTCTGCCGGGAGACGCCGAGCTTTTCGGCTAAGTCGGCCTGAGACCAGTCCCGTTCGGCGCGCAGAACTTTCAGAGTGGTTCTCATTCGTACCTCCGTTTTGCGACGAAGAGGCCGAGGAAATAGAACGCAGGCATGTAGTACCAAAGGTGTTTCAGCCCGAAGTTTTCATAGCTCAAACCGATGGCAATATCGAGCAGTCCGAGGGTCATAAGGAAGACCATCATTACCGGATAGGCAATCGCGAGAGCCTCAAGCTGGATCCTCTTCTGAAGCTCGTCAAGACTGGCGATTCCGGCGATGAATTTCCACAGCATCCAGCAAAAAGGACCAATTGGCAACAGCGCAAGTAACACTCTAGTTGTGTCACTTAAACCATTCTGGTTCAATAGCCCACGAGCAGCTATTGATGCGAGCAAGAACAGCGCGATTGAGATTATCATGGCCCCCCATCCTGATTTTTGGCTGTCTAATTTCATAGAACCTCTCCTGCAGTGATAAGTATGTTTTCCATAAAGTAATCCGTAGTTGGCAATATGTCAAGCAACATTTACATATTGTAACGCACACTTAACAAATTATGTTGCAGATTTTCTCAAGATTTTTCTGGAAAGCGGTGCGGCTGAACAGTAATGCGCTGTACTACAATAATTTAACGCTATCGGTTAACTAAATCCATTCGAGGTTGTCAACCGTCTTTTCATTGGTCACGTTACCGGTGTTGAGAGTTGTCTTTGGCTCAAACAACATGATGTGACATTCCGGTTCCGCTATCGGGTTGTGCTCGACGCCGCGTGGGACAATGAAGAACTCACCTTCATCGAGGATCACGTCGCCGGTTCTAAGCTGCATTCTGAGTCTCCCCTGAACAACCAGAAACAGCTCGTCCTCGTTCTCATGGGAGTGCCAGACGAATGGTCCTTTGAGCTTCGAGAGTTTCACATACTGACCGTTGAGTT
The DNA here is from genome assembly GCA_016708315.1 of bacterium. Classification (NCBI taxonomy): domain Bacteria; species bacterium. The sequence goes on along the minus strand of JADJGC010000002.1, from coordinate 277,748 downwards.
CACCTACGATTTTGGGGGATTCGTATTCGTCGATTAGATTGAATTTCTCACGTAGATTGACTTTGCGCATGATTCAGCTCTCCCACTCGTTTCTTCACTTGGTCCATTTCGTTTTAACGGTCGTTGATAGTTCCATTTCTATAGGTTGTACGATAATTTCAGCCGGAGTTGGAATCAAGAGCAAGTTTCGCTTCTTTGGATTTTGCTGTCGCTTAAACAACCAGACGAATTGGCCGATGAATAATAGGTATGGTATCTATCAGAGATAAGCAGGCAGGTTTCACGCTGATTGAGATCGTGATTATCATTGTTGTGTTGGGGATTTTGTCCACCTTTGCGATTGCGAAGTATCAGGATTTGACGCTCGACGCCAGGCGCAGTGCGTGCAAAGCGGCACTGGGCGGCATCCGCGGTGGATTGAGCACCTGGCAGTCGCAGAATATTGTAAAGCGAGGCTCGGCGGCATTTCCTCCGATCGATACGCTTCGTACGGTTGGACGGGTCATGGAGCAAAAGATGCCACCGAATCCATTTCAGACGAATGCTCCAGACTCAATCGTGACTGGTGTCACAAAAGGCGTCGTTGTCGGCACTCGCGGCGGCTGGGCATACAAGGCCTCGACCGGCGAGGTTTGGGCGAATTCGAACACGGTACTTGATGCCGGTTCCGGCTGTTCGGGCAGTGGGACAACTGTCGGCGAAAATTCCTGGTAGCATACCGCAAGACCACGTTACATTTCTCTCTTCCAACTCGTATATTAAGCTCACAGAATTGAGTCGCGGCATATTGCTTTACGCGACATCTACGAAGTCTGGCCATTCACCGAGGAGCAAGTGTAAGTATGAAGGTGCCGATTCGAATCGTTGACGCTTTTGCGGAGAAGGCATTTGGCGGAAATTCCGCCGGCGTGTGTCTACTTGATGCTGCTATTGATGAATCACTGATGCAGAAGATTGCGGCTGAAGTTAACTCGGCGGAGACGGCATTTCTTGTCGGCAGCGGCAATCGCTTTCGTCTTCGCTGGTTCACACCGGCCGTTGAGATCGATTTGTGCGGGCACGCAACACTTGCATCGGCTCATGTGTTGTGGACTGAGAAGCTGGTCCAAGGCGGCGAGACGATTCGATTCGATACCAATAGCGGCGAGTTGACGGCGAAACAACTTGCGGACGGCTGGATTCAGCTCGATTTTCCGGCGATACCTTCGAATCCTTATGAGAATCGAGACCTCGCCAGCGCCATCGGCGCGACTCCGACTTTGGTTGCGATGACACACCACACGATTATTGCTGAATTATCATCGGAACAAGAAGTGCGGGAACTGAAACCTGACATTGCGGCAATTTTGGCTCTTGGAGTACATGGTGTGATCGTCACTGCAAAGGGAGCTGATAAGTACGATTTCGTATCGCGGTTCTTTGCACCCGCGGTCGGGATTAATGAGGATCCAGTGACTGGCTCGGCGCATTGCGCACTTGGACCCTACTGGCAGAAACGGCTTGGGCAGGACACATTCGTCGCGTATCAAGCATCGGCCAGAGGCGGCGTGATGCGAGTGACCGTTGCCGGCAATCGCGCACTGCTTGAAGGCAAGGCGGTGACGACATTGTCGGGGGAGATGAATTTCTAGGTCGACGTCCTTAACTGTCAGGTCGACCCGCTCAACATGGCCAATCCCGGGCTTGTAATTCATCTTTCGCGCCTCGTGTTATGGTGGTTTTGATCAAGACTACCAATCCTACCCGAATCTGGCAACTATCAACCACAACGAGTTGCACGACTATGGGCGTGCCGCGAGTGCAATTTTATCGTCGCTCAAACAATTTACTCAATTTGGGGTCTTCGCGGGTCGATAATATCCACACATGCTACAACAAACATTACCCAAGATATCCCACGCACCCCGAGATCCACATAGCCGGCTGTACGACGATATTGCGCTGCTCGGGCAATTTTTGGAAGAGGTCATTCGCGATCAGGTCGGTGAACAGGCGCTCGATCGAATTGAGACCATCCGAAGCCTGGCAGAGAGTGCACATCGAGATGGCGGCGAAAACGCTGAGCGACTTGTTCGCATTCTAACTGGACTCGCTCCTGATGATCTGCTCATGCTCACTCGCGCTTTTTCTCAATTCTTAAATCTGGCCAACATTGCTGAGCAATATCACCGGATTCGTCGTCGCCGAAGTTACCAGACACTTCTGGAGCCGCGCCCGCAAGGCGGATCGCTCGAGGAGCTTCTACCTCGTTTGACTAAGGCCGGTCACGAGCCATCTGCAATCCTAAATGCATTGAGTGAACTGCGAATTGAATTCGTGTTGACTGCGCATCCGACCGAGGTTTGTCGCCGAACAATCATTAACAAGCATGATGGAATAGCAAAATCGCTTGAGCTGTTGGATCGCAGCGACCTGTCACCGGTTAAACGAAACGAAATTCATCGGCAGCTGCGAAGATTGATCCTGGCAGCGTGGCATACTCCGGATGTTCGCGACACTCAACCGACGCCGCTCGATGAAGCCCGCTGGGGCGCAAATGTCATTGAGCGTTATCTCTGGCAAGCGGTACCGCGTTTTTTGCGAGAGCTTGAGGGCACTGTCCAGCGCAGTACCGGAGAGGCTCTTCCGGTTGGCTGTTCACCCGTACATTTTGCTTCATGGATGGGAGGAGATCGCGACGGGAATCCATACGTTACGGCCGCGGTTACCGAGCGGGTAATCCTGATGAACCGCTGGACGGCAGCAAATCTATTCCTTCGAGACATCGAGCATCTATATGCAGATTTGTCAATGTCAAAATGCAGTTCCGAATTTCGCGCCTATGTCGGCGACTCGAATGAACCTTATCGCACCGTGTTGGCACAGGTTCGTAGCCGTCTTTCGGCAACACGCGACTGGGCTCTGGGTAGACTGCAAGGGCTCTCAGTGGAAGACAGTAATGTCTACACAAATAGCGACGAAATACTTGCACCGCTGATGATGTGCTATCGCTCGTTGGTAGAAAGCAAATTGGGTTCAATAGCAAGAGGTGAGTTGAGCGACACGATTCGCCGACTCGCATGTTTCGGAATATCATTACTGCGGCTTGACATTCGTCAAGAATCAAGCCGACATACCGACGCACTAAGTGCGGTAACCGAACAAATGGGGCTCGGAATTTACCGGGAATGGGATGAGGCGCAGCGGCAATCATTTCTACTACGGTACCTCAGCGTTCCTGAAGATGAACTACCAGCAGTTTCAAGCTCGATTCCGGAGATTGGCGAAGTTTTCGAGACTATGGCCGTAATCGCCAGACAACCGAGTGCATCACTTGGCGCGTACGTAATCTCGATGGCGTCATCACCGTCCGATGTGCTCGCGGTTTACCTGTTACAGCGATTGGCAGGAGTCCGTACACCGATGAGAGTTGTGCCGCTATTCGAGACGCTCACTGATCTTAAAGGCGCCGCAGCGACGATAGAATTGCTATTGCGCGAGGAATCGTACCGACAGCAAATTGGCAATCATCAGGAAGTCATGATTGGCTACTCGGACTCGGCAAAAGATGGCGGCTATTTGGCAGCAGCTTGGGCACTGTACAACACTCAGGAACAGATTGGCGCCGTTTGTAATAAATACGGTGTGACGCTGACCCTATTTCACGGTCGAGGCGGATCTGTCAGTCGCGGCGGCGCTCCGGCTCACAAGGCTCTGCTTTCGCAGCCGCCGGGGACTGTCGGAAACTCCCTGCGTATTACCGCGCAAGGTGAAGTTATTCGCGCGCAATTTGGAATGGTAGGAATTGCTGTCCGTACTATCGAACTGTATACGTCTGCTGTTCTTGAAGCGTCGCTTCTGCCACCGCCGGAACCACAACCGGAATGGCGCAGTGCGATGGATGAATTGGCAGCTGAATCACTGGCGAGCTACCGGTCGACAGTCCGCGACAATGCGACTTTCATAGATTATTTTTCTGCCGCGACTCCAGTTAACGAACTGCAGAAGTTGCCGCTTGGAAGTCGCCCGGCAAGACGCAGGCAGGTAACTTCAATCGATAGTTTGCGCGCAATTCCCTGGGTTTTCGCCTGGGCGCAAGTTCGGTTTCCGCTCACAGCTTGGTTGGGAATTTCCGCTTCGCTTGAGTCCGCACTGCACAATGGACACCGCCAGCGGTTGTTGGAAATGGCGCACGCGTGGCCATTCTTCCGGTCAATTCTCGATATGTTGGAGATGGTGTTGGCAAAAACTGAACCATTGATACTGTCACACTACGAGACAACACTTGTTCCGGAGGAACTACACAACGTCGGCAACAGTCTGCGCGACGAACTTGCGCGAGTTTCGTCAAGCGTGAGACAGCTGACCGGACATTCGGAAATGCTTCAAGAAGATTCGGTCATTGCCCGCTCTTTGAGAGTGAGAACGCCTTACACTTTTCCGTTAAGCTTACTTCAGGTAGAACTACTGCGACGTTCCCGTAATGAGAGTACTCCCGATGCACAATTGGTGCAGGCTCTTATGGGCAGTATTGCTGGCATTGCCGCGGGCATGCGCAATACCGGTTGATCGAATTGCCACGCAACAAATCAAATTGCCGCGACGATTCAGAGAGTCGTCGCGGCGATTTTTTTCTAATCTAAATTCGAGATTACTTCTGCGAATGCAGCGCGACCTTGTTGCCTTCGGAATCAATAAACATCGCGAAGAATCCGATTTCAGGAGTGATTTCGGTTTTGGGAACGATCACCTGACCGCCGGCTTTGCCGATGCGGTCGAGGATTGTCGTGAGATCGGGATTGGCGTTGAGATAGACAGTTGTACCGTCGGCACTCGGTTTCATCATGGCATGATGAGTCACTGCGCCGCCGACTTTGCCTTCATCCATCGGGAAGAAAGCCATCTGGTAGTCGCCCATGGTAGTTGCGTGCAATTCGGCGCCAAGAATGGTCTCGTAGAATTTCTTTGCGCGCTGAAAGTCGCTGGAAGGAATTTCGAACCAATTTAGCGCATTGCGTTTTCCGTCGGACATGATGAAGTCTCCTTTCGATGGTAGCTAAAGTGATTATGGTCAAGGTAGGTATACGATATCAGCACGCGTGAGTTGCGTCAATCACATTTGAAAACTGTCGTGGTGAAATTGGCGAAGAAAGCAAACCGGCAGAGGCTGATTTCCTCTGCCGGAGAGCATTGTAGGAAATCTACTTGGTGTCGGCTTTTGGAGCAGGCATTTTAGCGTACTCCTCGTTGTTCTTCTTTGCCCACTTGTGCATATCAGCAACGAGAGCCGGATCGGAAGAGGTCATCAGCATGACCATGCCTTCCTTGAGCCAGACTTCTTCCATAGCAGCACCGCGCATAAACAGGCCGCCCATGGCTTCGCAGCTACCGCACATGTGAACGGGTTCGCCTTTGCCGGCTTTGGCGCCGATTTCGTTCATCATCGCGCTGGTCTTCTTGAATTCGTCCATGCGCTTCGCCGGGCAAGTCATGACGGTCATGACGCCGGTCTTGGTGGCGACCATTTCGTGGGTCATATCGTTCATGAGACCGGTCGACATCCACGGCTTGCAGAAATCGCAATTGGTGAAGTCGAGCCACGGCTTTTCATCGGCGGCGACGACGAACGCAGTCGTGAGTGCGAGCATTGCAAGGACCACGATTAGTGATAGTTTCTTGATCATTTGTTCTCCTTTCAAGAGATACTTTGCCGGAGCCGCAATACATCAAAATGGAATCATCCTTGATCACAGCACCGACGGATTTGCAGTTACCAACTAGTCATCAATAATAGACAAAGATAGTAGACACAAACTCTGAGCGCAATACCCAAGTTGAAGCGATTGGATTTTCTTGTCGCGCGCTCAACTTTCTTCATTGCAGGAAGTTATCGCGAATATTTGATGCAGTAAATGAGAAGCGACTTGCTTCTCGAGACGGAAAATCTCTTGTAACAGAACTTGGCAAGTAGTAGTTTGCGGAATGGTTGAAACGCCAAAGCCAGAAAGATTCGCATCCAAACGACTCGTTGCGGGTTTCGTCGTAGCCCTAATTGCGGTCGGAGCATATTGGTGGCCGCCATCCTACAGCGAGATTCAAGTGATTCCGAGCTGGTGGGTGTTTGCACTGATATCGGTTGCGGCTGCGATGATTTTTGCCTCACGGGTCCTCAGACAATCGATGATGATCGGCGCTTCGGTTGCGGTTGGAGCGATGGCGGCGATAGTCGTTCGTGTGATTTTCGATGTCATTGCTGATCCCACGAGCCACAATCTGTGGCCATTTGAGTTGGTGATTGCGAGTTTGTTTATCGTTCCGTCGGCGCTGCTTGGCGCGGCAGTCGGCGTTGTTGTTCGTAGACTCGTCCCACGCAACTGATCCAAATTGACGGAGACTCTCCCCTTCACTCACTTTCGACTTGAATGAAACCTTTCATTTGATATTATTGGGTCCATGAAGTCAAGTCGACTCGAAGCATTCAGCGATGGCGTATTGGCCATTATCATTACCATCATGGTTCTTGAGCTCAAGGCACCACACAGCGCCGATATCGATGCGCTGCGGCCTTTGGTGCCATCCCTTTTGACCTATTTGTTAAGTTTCATCTACATCGGCATCTACTGGAATAACCATCATCATTTGCTTCATGCAACTCCGCGAGTCAATGGAGCGATTATGTGGGCGAATTTGAATCTGCTGTTTTGGCTTTCACTGGTGCCGTTCTTTACAGCCTGGCTGGGTGAAAACCACAGCGCTCCGTGGCCGGCTGCACTTTATGGCGGTGTATTGCTGATGGCGGCGATTTCGTACACAATCCTGCAGGCCACGATCGTTGCCCATTTGGGCAGCGATTCCAAGCTGGCGCAATCTCTGGGTTCCGACCTCAAGGGCAGGCTCTCGATTTTGTTGTATATTGCGGGAATTGGATTAGCCTGGCTCCATCCGACAATATCTGACCTTCTATATATCGGCGTTGCTTTGATGTGGGTGATTCCGGATCGACGGGCGCGTGTTGCTGCAGAGGAATAACATGGTAGAAGAGTCCGCATAGTTTGCCATTTCCTACGTCAGTGCCAAGCTTCGGAGTTTACCCACGCCAATGTTTATAACGTTCACGGATGCTGGTAACAACTTAAATCGAAAGTCGCAGGCGATAGAATTTTGTGTCTGCCAACGGATAATCGCCGCCTTCGTATTGGGCGTAGTCGAAATTCAAGTCAACGCGACGCAGGACTTCGCCACGTTGCAGGACATTTCGCGACTCCAGCCATGTCAATAGCCCGCCGAAACTGACTCCGAATCCGAAAGTGTAAGGATGCAATTCGCCCCAGTCATCGTCGAGTTTTCCTAGGCGCGCATAAAATACGTCGTAGAGGCCGAGTTCCACACCACGTCTGTTGGATTTACGGTCATCGTTGTACAGTTCTTTCTCGGACTCGTAGACAAGCAACAATGTAGCAAGAGGCAATTGATCGCGTTTGACGCCGGTTTTCAAGGCGATGCCGGTTTTGCTTGTTGTCGGCAATGACTCATTCACAAATACACCAGAGTATTTAAAACCATCGCCGTCGTTAGCTTTGACGTAGGCGATGGAAGGAGTGAACTCAAACTCGACCGCGCCGGTTTGGGGACTGCCGATATCATCAGTGCGCCTGAGTATCTCCGCAATCGGTAACTCTACAAGAATGCCGTAGTCAGAAACGTCGGCAGTGCCCACCATGCTATAGAATGGTACTGATAGGTCGGATTTTATGGTCTTGTGGGTGTAGCCAAAACCAGCACGAAGGTAGTATTCGAATCCCGCGGCAATGGTGTAGCCGTCGGCCTTGTCGTATTGCGAAGTGGATTGGCTATCGTCAATCGGAAATGTGCCGTAATCGAGCTTGAATCGTGAATAGGCTGCAGCCAAGGCAATTCTCGGGCGATGGAAGTTGGACTTGTCGCCAAAGGAAAGAGCGTAGCCGGCGCTTACGCTGAATTTGGCCAATTCCAAATCCGATGTCGGCATTTCCGGCAGCCACTTTGTGCTGTTGGGAGATGTGACGGCGAAGTACTTGTGCAAATGGAAAATTCCAACTGCCCCGGGGCTGTAGTGCGGAGCTTCCTCATCGACGAGATGTACAACTGCGCCGCCGAGTGCAACTGCTCTGGCGGAGTTAACGATTCGCAGTGATATCACTCCCGCATCGTCAAGGCTCGATGCGCTCAGCGGACTCGCGAGACTGAGTGCCGCCAACAGACAAGCCGCCAGACAAATGAATTTCTGCATTTGTGATCCCTTTCTTGCCGAAGTTTCGGATTTTGTAGAACGATGACTTTGATGCCCACTTTGGTTATACACTTCGGTTCCAAAAGTGGATGGACATCTTTTCCGATCTACGACGAGAGTGTTACCGTGCGCTCTCCAAGAAAGCCTGCAGTGAAATTGGCTCGCATTCGCAATCATGTTTAGCGAGTTCTTCGATCATGCCTTTGGTATGGCCCATGCCAAAGCGGATCAGAATGCAGCCATTCTCGGGAACGATGTATTCGATAGCAGCTTGTGTCATAAGTTCGTTGCGCACGTCGATGATGCCGGATCTGGGTTGGTCCTCTATTCTCTTTTGGAATGCAAGTGTGTCCACGCCAAATTGCGAAAGCATTTTCATCAACCCCTTGTAAACGCCCTCAGGATTGTCAAGAAACTTCTTCATCATCTGTTTGACAACGGCGTTTTGAGGTGAAGCCGGCGCTCCGAGTACGGCGGTAGCGACTTCAAGTCCTTCCTTTTCTGACGGGGTGATTCCCGCGTGAATGCCTGTAGTAGAGTCGATTTGCTCGAGCCAGACGACCGGTATCTCCCGGGCTTCTGCGAGCCGAGATAGTTCTGGTTCCCCGTAACCGATCTGACCAAAGAAATCCCTTCTAGCGTCGCTGTGCTTTTTGAACACCTCTTTTTGTGAAGAATCGACTCCCTCACTCAGAAACAGTCTCGGCTGTAGGATTGCAAGTAGAGTATCGGCATATCGTGAAGTCGGTTTGTTGTAAACGTGGATTTCGCCGACAAGGTAGAATCCCTGCTTGCGGCCATCCTGGTGTGTGCGAGTGCAGTGATGGAGTTCGAGATTGACGCTGTCGAGCCAGGCGTAGTCGATGGCGATTTGAGGCACGGTTGACTGTACCGGAGCCTGCTGAATTGGGGTTGATGTCTGCTTGGTGGCGCACGAGAGAAGCGCAAGTACGGCGAAGATGGCAAGAATTACCGCAATGCGACTGATTGCAGGTGTGATTGATTTGTTGGCGGTCATGGTTTGCAGCCCTCCGACGGTTTGGTTGTGATGAATGTGGAAGAAAGATAATATGTTCAATACGTCGTGTCAAGGGAGCTGCAGTAGAATCACTCGATGACCGCGATTGCTTCGATTTCGATCAGGAAGTCGGGGCTCGCCAATGCCGGCACGCCAATCCAGGTGCTAGTCGGCAGTTTGTCTTCCGGGAAGAATGCGAGTAAACCCTCACGGACGCCGCGCGAATTGTGGATCCACTGGCCAACGATGTAGATGCGTAAAGAGACGACGTCCTCGATCTTGCCGCCGGCGGCCTGAACTGCGATTTCGAGGTTGCGAAGCGCGCCGAGGGTTTGGCCGGCAAGATCGTGCTCTTCGCCGACGTGCTGCTGAACGTCCCAGGCGGTTTGGCCGGAGATATAGACGGTTTTGCCGCCGCTGCTGGTGACTATTTGCGAAAAGCCGAACTGCTGGCTCTGGAACAGTGTGGGCGGGTTGATGTATTCTTTGGGCATGGGCGTTCTCCTGTTGTGACTATCGGCGGCAATGTTCTCATATCAATGCATACGACTCCTATTGTCAAGACGATGGCCTCCGCACGTCTCGCCCAAAGTACGGACTGCGCGTGATTAGCAAGATTACGGAGAATTTCGGGTGAAGACGTCTCAATACAAAATTCTAATTGACAAACATTCAGCCTTCTTAGATTATGGAGTCACATTAACATGAAGAAGAATATTAACATCGGCATGATTGCCCTTGGCGCGATAATTCTGCTTATGGGCGCTGAGATCATTTACCTGACGTATCAGAACCGCCAACTCAAGGCGATGCTTGATGATCCGTCACGTTTCTTTGAAAAGACCTTACAAGCTGGCGATTCGGTTCCTGCGGTGCGCGCCAGGATATCAACGGAAACGAATTCAGCCTGACATATTCTGATACGGCACCGTACACTCTGATTCTGTGGTTCTCCCCTGCTTGCTCGTCATGCGAAGACAACATTGGGCTTTGGAATAATATCTATCGAGCGCATGTCCCGGAAAAGCTTCGCATTGTCGGATTCTGCGCCTGCGCCGCTGCAGAAGGTCGTGAAGCCTTACAGCCAACGCGCTGCAATTCCCTGTACTAGCCGTCACTGAGCAATCCATCGTCGACATGTACAAGGGAAATTTGCTTCCGCAAACCGTACTGATTGCGCCCAGCGGACAGATCATACAGGTTTGGCCCGGAGCTCTCTTGGATAGACAGAAGAATGAAGTCTTAGCGAGTTTGAGATCGATTGGAACCATCAAGATGGAAGGAGGTGAATGATTATGATGGCTTTGCGTAAAATGAAAGCAGTGTTTGTTCTCTTCGCGTTGGCGATTCTGTTGGTCGGTGCTTTCTCGATTGTCTCGACCGATACCGCCACAGCAAAACCAAAATGCTGTATTTGGGTAATGTATTGCACCACCACGCCGCCGATCGTTTGTTGGGCAGTTTGCAAGACTGTTCCCTGCCCGTAGACTCTGCCAGAATTCTGACAACTTAGTTTGTAGGTCCGAACCACTGCGGTTCGGACCTTAACTGTGCGTGATTATCTCGGTATCAATCCCAATTGCTGCATGAATTCGAGGTTGTCGAAGAAGTCCTGCTCTTCGGCAATTTTGTCGCCTTCCATACGGACGAGCGTGACGCCTTCGAGTTTGATGGTTTTGCCGGTGGCTGGTATGCCGAAGAATACACCGGTGTGGATGCCTTCGAACGCCCAATGCTTGGCGATCTTGTTGCCCTGGCCGAAGCAGTCCTTTACAGTGAACTTGATGTTGGAAAAGCCCGTCACGTAGTTGGCGTAATAATCTCTGGCTGCTTTCAGACCGACGACGTCTTGCGGAGCTGTATGAATCACGACATTTGGTGTGAAGTTTGAGTCATTGAAGAGCTCGAGTTTTCCCTTGTTGATAATCTCGTCCCAGACATTGACATACTTCTTGATTTTGGCATCGATGGAATTGTCGGCCTTTTGCGCAAAGCCGGACACGGTCAGAAGCAGGAGTGCGGCGGTTGTCGCCAGCAAGAATTTCATAGACATTATGGTTCCTCGATTACTGGTTTAGGTTTTGGGACAGGATGCGAAAGTTGAGATTGAAGGGCAAGCGGAAAAGCCCGGGAGAAATACGTGTCGGGTTGATCCTGAAAGAGATTGGTGCGTCGTATGAGAGTTTGCATATTGGTCAACCGGATGCTAATTGTCAGAAATGACATTATGAATGGACATGCAGGATGGGTGAAAAGATAGGTCCGATTCGAGTAGCGGTGACTGGAGGGCCGGGCGCCGGCAAGACTTCCCTTCTTCAGGGACTCAAGCAGCGCGGGTACGCAGTGATCCCGGAGGTGGCTCGCGAGATCATCGCTGAACGCAATAGTGAAGGGCTCAGTCCCAGACCCTCGCCGATGGAATTTGCTAAGGCGATCATGGACCGCGATATAGCTCAGTATGAGTTAACGCGAAGTTCCAACGGGATCATTTTCTTCGATCGTAGTTTGCTCGACTCGCTCGGGATGCTGGCCGAGTTGGGTCAGCTCTCTGATATCGAGCGACGAAGGCTACTCGAGCAGTACCCTTATCATTCTACCGCCTTCATCTTGCCGCCGTGGCATGAAATCTACCGCACGGATTCCGAGCGAGACCAGAGTTTCGAGGATGCAGAGCGTGTTTACTTGGCGCTTCGAGATTGGTATACACGGTGTCACTTCAACGTAATCGATGTACCAACTGGGACTATTGATGAACGGTGCGACTTCGTAGTGCTAGAGCTTGGAGAGCGCCTACATTTCTGACGCAGCTGCCAGTTGGCAATTCTATGCATATTGTGACTGAATCAGACTAAGGCAGTAAACAGCAGAGCCGTTGATACGCAGAGTTTCGAAGCTACTCAACCGCTGGATTGAACGTCAGTTATCTTTGGAAGATAAACTCATTTTCTTCAACGATGATTCTGGTTGCGTATTCGGGTGAACAATTCATGGACTTCTAAGTAGTTATTGCATTGCGACGGCTCGTATCATAGATTGCTCTATCCAATATCGGAATTTTCTGACGTGACGACACATACTGGTATTCCTTTACACTTGCTTCTGAGGAGGAGCGTTATGACGTGGAGAGTACTTAGACACCTTTCGACCGCGCTAGCAGTGACAGCGCTTTTGCTGTTTGCCGCAAGTTGCAGCGATGATGACGGAGACGGACCAAACGAACCAACTGTGAGCTGGAGTGAAATGACGAGCGGCACCACTGTTTCGCTTCCTGCTATCTGGGGCAGCTCGGGTAGCAACGTGTTTGCTGTGGGAGACAACGGCACAATTTTGCACTACGACGGAACGGCTTGGAGTGCGATGACGAGTGGCTCGACCACATTTCTTCAAGCTGTTTGGGGTGCTTCCGGAAGCGACGTTTTCTCGGTCGGGTACGGCGTGAACGGAACGATTTTGCATTACAACGGCACGGCCTGGAGTGATATGACACCAGGTACAATTGCCAATGTCATTTGCGTCTGGGGCAGTTCAGGGAGCGATGTCTTTGCCGCCGGCTACAGTGGCACGATTTTGCATTACAATGGTACGGCCTGGAGCCCCATGACCAGTGGATTCACCGGCACGCTTTCTGGAATTTGGGGAAGTTCGGCGAGCGATGTCTTTGTGGTTGGAGATGGTGGCGCCGTCTTGCACTACAACGGCACAAACTGGAGCGCGATGACGAGCGGATCAACTTCCCTGCTCAAGTGCGTGTGGGGCACGGCAAGCAATAATGTCTTCGCGGCGGGAGACAACGGTACGATTCTCCGCTACAACGGCACGGCGTGGAGTGCCATGACGAGCGGTACCACCGCTTCGATTCCCGGACTCTGGGGCAGTTCAGGCAACGATGTCTACGCTGCCGGATACGGCGGCACAGCCGGAACGGTTTTGCACTATGATGGAACAAGTTGGAGCAGTGTAAAGAGCAGTCCCGGCAAGTGGCTATACAGCGTGTGGGGCACATCAGCAAGCAACGTATTTGTGTCTGGCGGCGTAGGAGCGATTCTCCACTACAGCACGTGATGAATACATTGCGTTGAGTTCAAAGGTCCGGAGTGCTACACTTCGGACCTTTTTAATTTGATTCCGTGTACTTTTTGAAGTTGTTCAGGATTGCCTGCCAGCCCTCGCGCTGCATATCGATAGGGTTCTCGGATTCGGCATCGAAGACCGTTACGATTTTGGTGGAGTTGGCGTTCGCTGTGAAAGTGGTGTCGACTTTGCGACCGTCAGACATGGTATAGGCGATCTGTTTGTTGGAGATGACGATGTCATAGACTCCCTCAAAGTCAAAACCGAAGCTTCCGTCTTTGGCTTCCATGCGGATATTGAATCGGCCGCCGACCTTGAGATCGTTTTCGGCGCGGGGTGAATGCCAGTCAGACGAGGCGGCGTTCCATTGTGTAATGTGCTTGGGTGCGGTCCAGTAGTTCCAGACTTTGTCGATTGGCGCGTTGACGGTAGCTTCGATGGTGACGGTTTGGGTGTTGGTTGGCGGCATGATGTGACTCCTTTCGATTTCGATTCGTAGCTTATTGTTGTACGAAAAGATGGGGGATTTTTGTGGAGGAATGAGATTGGCGCGCACACGAGGACGCGTGCCGCGCACTGAATCAAGAGTCCGAACCACAGGGGTTCGGACCTACTCTACTGCACGCCAAGTGCGCGGTGGTCGTCTACGCCCGCCGCGCCCAAACGCGCCCGACGTGGACGGCGGGCGCGCACGATCGTGATTATTCAACAGTCTCAATGCGGTGGGATCGTTGTGAAATCACTTCGTCGTCACGGCGCCTTCCTGGATGCCGAGCTTTTCATATTCGATGTCGTTGGGTTCCCACAGTTCGATCTTGTTGCCCTCAAGATCCATAATGTGAACGAATTTCCCGTAATCATAGGTCTCAATGGTGTCGGTGACAACCACCGAATCTCTTTTCAGTTCTGCAACAAGCGCTTCGAGATCGGCAACGCGGTAGTTGATCATGAACTCCTTTGTTGACGGCTCGAAGTACTTTGTCTTTTCGCCAAACGGACTCCACTGCGAAAAGCCCTTCTTCGTTGAGTCATCAGCCTGCCGCCATTCGAAGACAGTGCCGTATTGATTCACGTTTAATCCCAGATGAGTTTGATACCACGCTCGCACGGCTTTGGGGTCTTTGCATTTGAAGAAGATGCCGCCGATGCCGGTGACTTTCTTGATGGGTGCGCTGCCAGCGGAATCGTCAGCGATTATGGCGTTGAAAGCAAAGCCGAGGAAGAATGATGCTGCGATCACCAGAGTCGTTAGGGCTGTTTTTTTCATAGTGTGTAGCCTTATTGTAAATGAGTTGTTTGCGTGTTCAGATGAAGTAAGATAGTCTAAAGAGAGCGATAATGCAAGATTGTAGGTCGGGTTCCTAGTGAAACGTGGAACCTGGACAGGGGAGATTAGAAATGTCGGGTTCGACGCTCCGCTGCGAACCCGACCTACGAGCCTTTTTTTCATAGTGTATGGCCTTATTGTAAATGAGTTTGTTGCGTGTTGAAGGAGTCAAGTTAGCGTGCTGGAGGTGATTTGGCAAGGGTGTAGGTTTAGACCTGCACTCGGAGGCTGAATCTGGAGTGGAAGATAGCGGGACTATCAGTTACCCACCGTTCCGGTGGGGGACTGGGGCCCCTAATCGAAAACTGGACAGAACACAGTATTAGGAGATCCAGCTCATGACGGAAGACTTGATCTTCCAGCCTTCCCCCTTTCTGCATTAGGTAGTAGGTCCCGGATCCCCGAGTCCTCCGAACTGCCTCTGGTACAGCAAGACTGCAAATTCTTCCGACTTATCGAACCCTACCGGACTTAGCCAAACCAATCCGTCGGCTTCGGGAAACTTCTCATAGAAAGTATTCCATCCGTCCAGATCAAAAATGGCATCCAACTCTCCCTTCGGAATCAATCTGACGTCAAGAGTGCTGTCGAATTTGTCTGCTGCCATTTTACAGTTTGTTGCGTTCTTGTTGTTGTAGTCTTCAACAATCGATTTGTCCGGTAACTTGCCGATCTCCCTCTTGATATATGCAAGTGTACTAGCATCAATCGAATCTTGGGCTACTTCCATCTCCATGATAATGTAGCCGGAGGCGCCACCGCCCAAAGACCGTTCCCACATTGACTGCGCCCATTCACGCACGGAGTCACCGTGGTCTTCGTGTAATTGGGGATCGCCCTTTGTCCACTTCCGTGCTGGAGGACCTTTCCGCCAGCTGTTTCAGGAGAGCGTTGTAGACGACATATTCGTCATTGTTGGGACACTGGCATTGACCAGAAGCAGAAAGGAGTAACGTCACTATGCTGGCAACTGCCAGGAATAGTGTTGGATTTGTCAAAAGTGTCATGATTGCACCTCCTGTTTTGTAGACGCACTAGTCGGCGATACGTTTACAAACATGATCAAATGTTCCGCCATGCGTGAAATACCGGTTCCAATCGTCGGTATTTCAGTTGGTGCAGAGATTAAGCCCGCCGCATACTTCTTCTTCGCGGCTTCAATGCTTTTCTTGACTTTTTCAATTCGTGCTGTTTGGAACGACTTAACAAACTCTTTGTGTTTATCTGGAAGACTCTTCCAGGCGGTCAATATCTTTAGGGATCTCCCAAAGTTCTTCGAGCAAAGTTAGATTCAGGAAGGCCAATCGATCAAGATCGTATCGTTGATAATTTGAAGAATCGCGTGAACGCTCCGGATTTCGAATAATCCCAGAAAACGAGTATGTGGATGCATTGCCGGTTTCAATTCCGGGCGAAGAACATAGAAAATACTTATTGTCTGATCAATTCCAATCGTCTTTATCGAATTTGATCTCAGCATATCCCAATAGAGTCGCCAATTGAAGTCGCTTGGCAGACTCTGTGGCGAAGCGAATAACATCTTAAACTCACTGGCACCGGCATCAAATAACATGCCGAAGCTTTTCTTGGCGATGTAGGATTTGAGCATTAGTTCGACCGAGATCGAGAGATTGCCCAATGCAACCTGAAAGTGTCTTGACCCGATTGACGCTCGTAAAGCAGCTTCATCCCGATTTCAAAGTAGTCGAGGCCAATACTGAGCTAGGCGCGAACTGTACGTATCGATAAGTTCGTCGACTCTTTCTTGAGCTTCTCATTCACGGGACTTGGCCTCGAAATTGAATAAGGTGCTGCGATCGTGAAGGGCTCATAGACAAGTCCGAACAACGACTGTTCAGACGCAGGAACTCTAGCTAATTTCGTTATGTTGTGTCACCGGCTTTCTTAGGAGAACGAATCATTATCGAGCACAAACTCTAGATGAAGATTCTGGTCATGGTTTCTTCTGTACCTCCTTGTCAAGGGAACGAGGATGGGACTACATATCGATCATCCGTGAGTTGGGGGCTTCACAGGCCAAATATGCCCCAATCTTGGTATGTAATTATTTCGTTACATCGATGGTTGGGCACCTCGACAGTAACGACGGTCACGTACACTGCCAATGCCATAGGTCGCCGGGCTTCACTGCAATACTCATCCACAAAGAATCAAGAAATTGCAGGAACCGAGAATCTTCTACCAGATCTTGGGCAATTGCCTTTGATATTCCGGAGATCGCTCGCTAAACTCGCCACGTGCGCCCCTTGTAAGGTGAGGCAACAGAAATTATTGCCCTAATCTTGACGTTTCGTCGGACAGTTTGGTTTGAACCACCATAAGGCGCGCAATCCCTCCCGGCTATGACCGACAATGAATATTCGAACATAGCGATCTAAATACCCCTGGAATTCAGCTGAGCTAGTAGCCAGACGGTCAACTGATCGGTGTGAGACTTCTTCTAAGCTGAAATGTTGGATAGTCCACGGCTGTGAGGTCGCATCTGTTGAATCTTGGGTCACTCAAGAGACTATCGGGAAATGATCCCAGGTGGCCTCGCTAGCCCCTTTCCACCCATGCAACATGCAATTTAGGTCCGTGTTTTCAGGTTTGCTCGCAGTGGTCTCGGCAGATGCAGTCGAGCAGTCCGCGGTATATTCTTCAGGAGTCCAAGAAGATATGAAAATGGTGTTAACAAGATCAGAACCCAACTCACTTGTACTGAGGCAACGGCAATCGGTGAGTGAGTACGAGCTGCACCAGCGGTGCTATGCGACGAACATAAAAATCGAATGCGCGAGCACCCATCGTTAGTTGATCAACGAATCCGCCGAGTGATGTGTACTTTCTGTGGATTGAATTCAGCTCTTCACTTTGGTCCGGCATACCACCTCCAATGTCTGTCTTTCAGGAACGTTGATTAGCATGTCCAGTATAAACACCTGAACGGGAATTTCAACCAACCAAAAAAAATCCCCTGCCATTGCTGACAGGGGACTTTATATCCAAGAAATAGTGTGCTAATTGAGATGCTCGTTTTGTCCTTTGATCTTTGATTTCCGCTTTCGCGGGAATGACAGACTGGTTTCTAAGCCAGATGCCAATCAAAGTAAGATACGTCGACATGGACATGTACAGTATCAAATTTTGCCGTGTGATACTGTAACACTACCGTGCTCCTTAGAAAGGAGGTGATCCAGCCGCAGCTTCCGCTACGGCTACCTTGTTACGACTTAGCCCCAGTCACCGATTTTACCTTAGACGCCATCCTCCTTACGGTTAGATAAACGGCTTCGGGTACCCCCGGCTTCCATGGCTTGACGGGCGGTGTGTACAAGGCCCGGGAACGTATTCACCGCAGCGTGCTGATCTGCGATTACTAGCAATTCCACCTTCATGAAGTCGAGTTGCAGACTTCAATCTGAACTGAGGCCGGTTTTTGGGATTAGCTCCACCTCGCGGTCTTGCAACCTTCTGTACCGACCATTGTAGTACGTGTGTAGCCCTGGATGTAAGGGCCATGAGGACTTGACGTCATCCCCACCTTCCTCCGGGTTGTCCCCGGCAGTCTCCTTAGGGTTCCGCCTTTCGGCATGGCAACTAAGGACGAGGGTTGCGCTCGTTGCGGGACTTAACCCAACACCTCACGGCACGAGCTGACGACAGCCATGCAGCACCTGTGCAGCGGCGACCGAAGCCGAGGCTACATCTCTGTAGCTTTCCCCTGCATGTCAAACCCAGGTAAGGTTCTTCGCGTTGCGTCGAATTAAACCACATACTCCACTGCTTGTGCGGGCCCCCGTCAATTCCTTTGAGTTTCACTCTTGCGAGCGTACTCCCCAGGCGGGATACTTAATGCGTTAGCTGCGGCACTGGAGGAGTCGATACCTCCAACACCTAGTATCCATCGTTTACTGCAAGGACTACCAGGGTATCTAATCCTGTTTGCTCCCCTTGCCTTCGCACATGAGCGTCAGTATCGGGCCAGATGGCCGCCTTCGCCACCGGTGTTCTTCTTGATATCTACGCATTTCACCGCTACACCAAGAATTCCGCCATCCTCTCCCGTACTCAAGAGAAACAGTATCAAATGCAGGCCCAGAGTTAAGCTATGGGTTTTCACATCTGACTTGTCTCCCCGCCTGCGTGCCCTTTACGCCCAGTAAATCCGAACAACGCTCGTTCCCCCCGTATTACCGCGGCTGCTGGCACGGAGTTGGCCGGAACTTCCTCTGCGGGTACAGTCAGGCCCGGGTCATTTCCTACCCGGACGTTTCGTCCCCACTGACAGGATTTTACACTCCAAAAAGCTTCATCATCCACGCGGCGTTGCTGGATCAGGGTTTCCCCCATTGTCCAATATTCCCTACTGCTGCCTCCCGTAGGAGTCTGGGCCGTGTCTCAGTCCCAGTGTGGCCGGTCACCCTCTCAGGTCGGCTACCCATCGGAGCCTTGGTGGTCCATTACACCGCCAACTAGCTAATGGGCCGCGAGACAATCCCTATACGACGGCATAGACTCAACCGCCTTTAATCATCGAACCATGCGATCCAATGACAACATCCGGTATTAGACCCGCTTTCGCAGGCTTATCCCCGATATAGGGGCATGTTCCTCACGTGTTACGCACCCGTGCGCCACTTTACTAACCCAACCGAAGCCGGGCTTTCTCGTTCGACTTGCATGTATGAGGCACGCCGCCAGCGTTCGTTCTGAGCCAGGATCAAACTCTCCAAAAAAAAATTTGATTGCTCAATTTATCGCTAATCTGAAGTTCTACAGCACAAGACTTGTGTCTCGTACTGTGCGTTCGGACTTGCTTTACTTTTTTATGACAGGGCGATTAAACATTTCTGTTTTCTCACCTTGCCCGTATCACAAGCATTTCAATTCTTACACACTATTTACTTGTCAAAGATCATTATGATTCCCTTGCGAGAACCCGAGTCGCCTTGCGGCTACTCTTTTCGCTACCAAGGCTTTTAGTATTTCTTTTGTTAAAGAGCAACTGCCTGAACAGCGGACGACCAATATACGTATGGCAAGTCCTATGTCAAGGGGATTATCGAATTATTTTGAGAAAATTTGCGAATTATTTGGATGTGCCACTTCCCTAACGAATTAGGGGGATTTGGTGAAGGAGTGGGTGAGGAATTGCTGGTTAGGAATGGGAAAGTTAGCCGGATTGTCAGAAACTCACCGTTCCGGTGGGCGACAGAGGCCGCAGCACACCAAATACCCTTGACTAACATAGACGTTTGCATACATTTACAGGACATCATTTTTTCTTAAACGCCAGCATTCCAGAGTCTGACATGGGCATGTCTGATCGTTGAAAGTCAGAGACCAAAGGGAGAGTCTTCGAATACCGTCAAATGATTTCTTCGCGCTGTTAGTCAAGATTTGAGATTGATTGACCTTGATAGGAGGTAACATGAAAAGCAAACTGCTTCTGGCATTGGTTGCCGTTTTTCTTTCGCTGCCGCTGATTACTGCGTTTGGTGAATGCGATGTAGATCCTGGTGTAAGAGACACTGTCCGAATAGGGAAAGTTGTCATTCATGAAGTGGTCCCGGGGCAATTTATCGATATGCCGGTTTATGTATATGCTGATGAAGATTTAGGTGCAGTATCCCTTGGGTTCAAATGGAGCAGTCCCAATATTCGTTACGCCTCTGTTTCACTGAGTCAAGAAGTAATCGACATGGGCTTTACAATACTTTGGCACCGAAAAGACACATTGAAGAACATAATCGGTGTCGGGACTATCAACTTTTCAGGTGGCGCAATTCCCGCGAGTAGTACAGCAAGGCTGATATTCACGATTAGATTCATGACCAAGACCGGTGCTGTGCCGAGCCTGATCACAATTGATTCTACTTTCTTCGGGGTGGCTGGATTGTTTACACTAATTCCGGCCGGTGGTGGAACAGCCGATGGTATTTGCCCGGAGTACGTACATTCGGCTTTTGATATCTCTCTCGGTTTAGTACCCGGAGATGCGGACGGCAGCGGAACAGTCAGTATTACAGACGTTGTGTTTCTGGTTAACTACATCTTCTCAGATGGTCCGTCCCCTACTCCACTTTTGTCTGGCGACGCCGACTGCGGTGGCACAATCAACATTTCGGATGCGGTGTATTTGGTTCGCTACATCTTCGGAGAAGGGGCAGCGCCGTGCGAGTAGGAGGCTGTGTGAAGAGGGAACATAGCTGGAGTCTCAATAACCCACCGTGCCGGTGGGGGAGATTGCGATCATTCAAGGTGGGTAAGTCGCCAAAGGACGTATGCGACAAGGGCAACCATCAGGATTGCTGTTACTGCCGTCTGCTTCCAACCACGTTTGCTACTTTCCGCACTCTGAACTCCAGACAATCTCTGCGATGCGGAGCTGTCAAGCCTGTCAACTCCGATTTTGCTTTGAATCAGCGGCCACAACTGTGCCTCTTCCGACTCGGAAAGCAGGCTCAGGCGCATTATTGTTTTGAGTTTCGTCTGAAGAAGTTTATTCCCCGCCATTGAGGATCATGCAGACACTAATCACTTCGGAATAGAGTGACGATTTCAAGGACAGCATCCAGCTCTTCGTAAGGCGGCTGCCTTGACAATGCTCTCCCGAAAGGAGATAGGCGCCACGGTTGCGGTTGTAATACCAGACGAGAATGCAACTGCCAGAAGCGGCAAAAACGGCGGCAGATACGACGACTCCGATAACTCGCGCCATGCCCGGGTGCCCGCCTGTCTCCACCCCTGTCTGCCTATAAAAGATCAACGCACAACTAAGTACCATTGTCGTGGAAACAATTCCGCCTCCGCGATCAGTGTTGGGCGTGAGGTGAACGTGACAGGTTCCTCATTGTCGGGAATTCTTGAGAAGAATTTCTTACCAATGTAGTCGCTTTGGTGGTTCATCCACTTCCCTTTCGTGAATTGTCATCACAGAATAGTGAACGTGGAGTCTCCGGTCAATATGGAATTTCCGTGCGCAGCATACGATTTGCAGTTCCCCGTAGAGTCTGTGGGCAGCAAACATTCAGAAGGATGTCAGGACTGGGGCTCCTGACCTTTCACCTCCCGCCCATCCTCACCGCCTACACGGCGCGGGACCTCCAGCGAAGATGTATCTGATTAAATAGACAGCGTCCGATATCGTCACTGTTCTTGTGCAGTCGGCGTCGCCGAGGTCAATCGGATCTGGAGACGGTCCGCCAGAGAAAACGTAGTTGATTAGATATACGGCATCAGAGATTGTCAGCTGTCCGTTTCCGTCCGCATCCCCTACTACCGCGACTGGACCCTTCAAGAACCAAACTTTGGAATAGTCGCTCGTCTTGAAGTACTGCTCAAGAAGGTTCGCCACCTTTGCTCTGCCACTTGTGTCGGGATGGGTCCCATCGACAGTGATAAAATCGGAACAGAACCACTGCAGCGAATCGAGAGCCCGCGGAACAACTCCATCGGCCCACAGATAGGGTCCCCAAGCCAACCACGGAGAATTCACTACACCCAGCGCCGGATCAAAGTTGACTGAATCATTGCCGCTGATTTGCGCCTCGATCAGCCAACGCACAGCAAACGCGGATTCATAGGCATAAGGCTCGGGGTTCAGCCCAGTCGAGGCGTACCCGGCGTAAGTTCGCGAAGATGCAAACAACTGTTTGGAATTAGGAAACTTGGACTTGATCACCTGCGCGATCTTAACAAACTCATCACGAAGTATGTTCGCGTGCACCGGAAATGCCGCCGAAGGACTGGCATCAGCTTCTTTGAACCAGATTGCCTGCACCTGTTTGCGCGTGAATCCCGCTGTCGCCAGCTTGGTATCGATGTTGTTCCAGAAGGATGCCGTATCATGCTGAATTTTGAATGCAGTCTGCCCGCCCTGCGCACCGTCGACGATGCGAAGTCTCGGATGCAAGGTTGTATCGCCAACGAGGCCCGCCATAAAAGTCGTGAACTCTTGCGTGCAGTTCGACATGCCTACCGAGAGAAGCACCCACACGCCGTTGACGGGGTCGATAACGCCGGCTGTATCGAGCGGAAGAAACTGTAGCGAAATCGCTTTGCCGGCCGAGTCGTGCGCGGCCGGTGGAACATTTAAGCCCGCCGGATACAGACCGCCGAGTTGGCCGAGATAGGTACCAGTCAGTTCCGTCAGCGGGACAAGTCCCAATGTTGAGTCGGTGCAATCAGAGCCAAATGTTAATCTGTTTGAGCTAACGACTAACAGCATTAGAAATGTGATAACAATTCTGGCGCTCATGAGAATTCCTCCGTTGGCAAACGCTCGTGCCGACTATGATTGTGGTTGGGAGTAAGCTACGATATTGGACCGATTTCGTCAAGGATTAGTGGGGGGAGTTGGCAGGTCTCTGAGGAGACCTGCCCTACGAGACTTGGTAGTTAGAGCAGCGTCAGGTCACAATTTTGCGCTTTGGTGCAGTGATGAATCACTATATCGTTGCAAAGATCGCGCAAAATCAAGACCTGCCACAACCCTCTGAATGCGTTGACAGACAAGAATGGCTGTCCTACCAAGACAAACGACGCGGCAGGCGTGACGACTGCCGCGCACATGGTGTTCGGTTCGGATACTCTCAGATGTAGTCGCGTCAGCTTCGGAGACGGCCGAAGATTATCAGCGCGACTCCGGCGACCAGAGACGCGCCACCGGCGACCGGTGGAATCGGGATGCGTTTGTCGTTGTCGACCTGGACTTCGACAGGGCCGGCATCGATGACCTTGTCTTTTTTGGTGTAGGTGATTCCACCGTAAGCAAGGCCAATGACGCCGGCAACTATCAAAATCAATCCGATTGTGGTGAGGGGCTTCATGGTTTGTCCTTTCATCGTGAGGTGATGACGCGGCAGGCGTGAAGAGCTGCCGCGCACAAAGGCATTTTGAGAAACTGCTCGATGACAAACAAGAATGTCTGTCCTACCGTGACAAATGACGCGACAGGCGTGCAGGGGCTGTCCCAGAAGTCTGATTCAGCAATCCCACCGCAAGCGGTGGGGCACCAGCGTTCGCCGGAATGACGGGCGAGGGGACCTCGCCCCTACGATGAATTCGTGCATCCCACGGATGCGCAATGCTCAGAGCGGTTTGCGTCCCGAGATGATGCGCAACAGAATCACTATGATCGCGAGTGCAAGCAGAATGTGGATGAACCCGCCGATCGTGTAGCTGCTGACGATTCCGAGCAACCACAAGATTACCAGAATTACTGCGATGGTCCAGAGCATGGTGTCTCCTTTCGATTGTGGAAACACGCGGCAGTTTCGAGATGGGTAATCCCACGCGAGAAACTGCGGCGCGGATCCTCGGGTTTGGTAGACGATCAAGATTAACGCATGCGCAAAACGGTCAAGATGTGCTGAGTAAGCGCGAACTCGTGCAAACTGTGATTTAGCTGAAGCTGCTAACTTCTCATTCAATCGCGCTTGTTACTTTTACTCTCAATTTGCATTTGCGACTCAGAAAAATTTGGACTTTATGGATACATGATATGCATTGTGGGGTGCGGCATTTTCGACTTTGCATCGAGCGCAACTATGACGTAATTTCAGCGTACATTATCAGAATCTAATTTAGGAGATCAGAGAATGAAATTGACTATCGCTGTGATTACTCTGTCGCTGGCATTCGCGAGTGCGACTTCCCTTGCGGCGGACTCGGTGAAAACGATTGTGCCGAAGCCGAAGATTGTGGACTTCGAGGTGAAGAAGACACCGATGGAATTTTATTGGATCGGTGTTTCGGATACGATGATGCAGGGCAAGTCCACCGTTACCGCAACGATAGCCGCTGATGGCGCCGCCGGAAGCAAGCAGTCGCTCAAGTTTATCGGAAGTATCGTGGTCGGGACAAATCCGTATATCATGTTCGCCGGTGTCGCAACGCGATTTGAGGGCGAGAAGGCCAACTATGATGTGACCTCGTACACGGGTATCAAATTCTGGGCGAAAGGCGACGGCAACACGTACAGGATTGATCTTCCGACAGCGGCGGTGACTGACTACATGTTCCACTACGCGCCGTTCACTCCACCGACCGGCGAATGGAAAGAGTACAAGGTGCCCTTTGCGGACTTGAAGCAGATGCCATACGGCAAGAAGGTCGTCTGGACAGGGACGGATGTTCAGGGTGTGCAGTTCTTCCCGGTAGGCGGGCCGATAGAGAAGTTTACGCTTCAGGTGGACGAGATAGAGTTTTACAAATAGCGCGTCACACAACGAAACGGGTTGCCGCGGAGTTAACGCAGCAACCCGTTACGGTCAGAAATTTCCAAAGCAGAATTACTTCAGCAGAATCATCTTCCGCACATCAGAAAATTCTCCGGCTTTCAGAGAATAGAAATAGACGCCTGACGGCACAGCTTTGCCGGAGCGGTCGGTACCGCGCCATTCGACAACATGGCGGCCTGCGGTTAAGACTTCATCCAGAAGCGTAGCCACAGTCTCGCCAAGGACGTTGGTAACGCGAATAGTCGCTTTCTCGGAGCGCGGTAGTTCAAACTCTATCCGGGTTGTCGGATTGAATGGATTGGGATAGTTCTGCGCTAACGAAAACGACAATGGCAGTATTGAGCCGGGTGCGTCTTCGACATCGGTCGCTGTGCCGGTCACGCTGAAGGAGTACAATTTGCCAAACTCTGATTGGGTGGTTGGTTTCACGCGCCAGAAGTATGCGGTTGTATCGGGGTAACCGAGATCGCTTGAGAATGGCAGGTTGTTGCCCGAGACGGTCTGTTGATGCACGATGTTCTCGAAAAGAATGTCAGTCGCCAATTGGAAATTAAACTGGCCACTTCCCTGCCACTGGAAACTGCCGATCGTAGCGTTGACAAAACTTCCCGGCTGCGGTTCGACGGCATTGGCATCGAGCGGGACACCGAATTCAAAGCCGCCTTCACGCATCGGGCAGTTCTTTGCCAGGCTGAAATGATGTCCACTGAAGGAGTATTCGAGACTGAAAGTTGTGGTCGTCGGTTGGTCGGGTTTGGGAAGCGCTTTGATGATGTACTCGCCGCTCTCGACGACGCCGAGGCAAGCGTAGCCATCGAGCAAGTCATTGTTGTTGAGATCGCGTTTGTACATTGATGCGGCTGGGATCGAGTTGGAAACATCAGTCAATTGACTGCCGCCTGGCGCCATCACAGCGATCTGGGCATTGTCGGCGACGCTGACCTCGAATTGTCCGGCAGAAAATCCGGGGGGATTGTTTTCGTTGGTCAGGAGGAAGAACGCGTTGTCACCAATACTTCCTGCCGCGGAGACGATCAGATCAAGATCGCCGTCGAGATCGTAGTCGAGTCAATCGATCAGCCGAGGATTCAAATCCGGGATTGATACCTGATTTCGCTATCGAAATTGCCATTGCCATCGCCGAAGATGATCCCAACGTAACGCGACGAACCGTTGACGAAGGCGATGTCAAGTTCAGTGTCATTGTTGAAATCACCGACGCAAGTAGCGAGGATTTGACCATTGATTTCGCGAATCTCAGTCTGATTGAAGGTGCCGTCGCCGTTGCCGTAGTAGATCATCATCTTGCTCTTGGCGCCGCCAACCGAGGGCGAGGCAATGCAGAGGTCGAATTTGCCGTCGCTGTTGAAATCGCTGCCGGAGTTGGTGATATCAAGATCGACGGAGCCATAGTCTTGCGGATAGGTGGCGACTGGGACAAATGTCTGCTTGCCGGTCTGGCGATAGATTTTCAGACCCCGCTTTGTGCCGAGCGCGAGATCATCGCGACCGTCTAAGTTGAAGTCAGCAGAGTTGAGTGAGATCGCGGTGTCGGGAACGGAAATTGCTGTCGGGTTCGAGAATGTGCCGTCACCATCCGATTCGAAAATGATCAGTGAATTTCGGGAGGCGATGGCGTAGTCGATATGGCTATCGCCGGTGAATTCGCCGAGCGTAGCGCTTTTGCCAAATATGTACTCCATTTCTTCTCTGTACGTTGAATGTGCCGCCTTCACCTAAATAGGTTTGAATCATCATTTCAAACTGGTACCCAACTCCCCATCCTGTCGTTACAACATCAAGATGCGAATCAGAATCGAGGTAACCAGCGCGAGCACCAGACTTGTGCGACTCAAGATCGTACGAATATGTGTATTCAAAACCGCTTTCATTAATATCGAAAAGATAGGCACGCGGAGCTACTGAATTCACCACTCGTGACAAAGAGTTCCGATGCCGGATCGGTGTCGAAGTTGCCTACGGCCAAAGAAGTTGCAGTAATCTCGGTTGGGTTGGCCAATGTCGCGAAAGGCACGAGTTGTTCCGGCGAATCCACCAATTGAACCTCAATGCGCATTGGCTAATTTGATTATTGGAGTCGGTCACTCTGAGTTTGAGCCGCCAGACTTGGATGTCAGATTGCGAAGTCGCCCATTCGATTCTTGGTGAATCTTCGGTGAAGATTACAGGTGAATTAGCAGGGACCGTCTGGCTATCGTCGACACCGACTATCGATTCAATCGCAGCCGCAGTTTCGAGACCCAATGAGGAGCCAAAAGCGATTGGAATCTGAATGGTCGAACCGGCCACAGCTCTGACTACTGTCTCTTCGAGCGCAATGAACGGAGGAGCGGATTGCTCGATGATTTCCACAACGAAAGTTCGTTGAGCTATTCTGACAGCACTGCCCCCAGGGACTCCAGCAATAAAAACGCCGGAACGATCACCATTGAAAGCGGTATAGGGCAGTATCGGCATACGTCCGAGAGACAAGCCAGTGAAGTACATTAAGAAAACAGGCGTGTTCCCAATCGATAGGTTTTCATCGCCAGCTTTGAATGCCACGATTGCGAAGCTATCGGTTGGTATTCCGTCAACATGCAGATATCGGAGTCGAATGCCAAGCACGGTCGGATCAGCCATACGGTTTACATAAGACGATAGAGTCGAGCTTGGCAAAACCACCGTTCTGTGTCATCATTTTCGTTTGCACAATGATTCCATCGAGCTCTTCATCGTTTTTGATGGTAAAGGACAACGGCACTGATTTTCCGAAGACCAGCGGTCCGCCGGAAATGAGTATTGAATCGGGAACGCCCGGGTCAATTTGAGCAAAGGCGGATTTGCTGCAGGCTGCAACAAACAGCAGCAACAACAATGGAAGGATTGTTCTTCTCATGTTAGATCCCTTTCTAAACTGGAAGACACACCAACAAATTTCCCATTTCGTAGACTCCCTTTCCTGGAGCCACTCTCAAAACGACGATTATTCGTCTTGTCCGATAGGAGAGTCGGAGTTTTTCGCTTTTTTGGCGGTGCAGACTGCGGCTGAAAGCCTCTTCCCATTAGAAATAACGCGCCAGCTCCCAATTCATGCAACAGTTATTTTGGGAGAAAAGGCGAGTCAGAGTAATGTAACTCCTTTCGAAGCAAAGCAGACCGCTTAAGTCTTACTTGGAGGCGAATTATTTGAGAAAGTGAAAAAATAATCTTGCATCTTGGGAGTACTTCACGTTATAATTGTGGCGCAAAATTGCTGGAAGTGAAAAGACCTTCCAGACCCAAGTTTGGGGAAGAGGCACGCGTTCCCTGAGAGTTTCCTAGCCCCCTCTCTCAGGACGGCTTCTTCCCCTCTTTTTTTCCCCTCTTTGCCTGCACCCCGTAGCCCCGGTTGCCCCCCTAATGAGGCACCGTCGCCGAGATGTTTCCTGTCGCCCACTATAGTATCGTATATGGCACTGTCAGAACGTGACAGTACAAATTAACTTTTTTTCAGAAATCTCAACTTTTTTTCATTCAAATTCGATATCGACTATGTCTGCGAGTCTGATCAGATGGCGTTTGCTGTCGATTTCGGTTGAGAGTTTCCATTCTTTTTCGAACTGCAAAGTCGGGCGGTTGAATTCGGAGATTTGGATTCCGGTAGTTGAATCTGAGTGATATAGTCGCACTTTGAGATTTTGGAGTTGCGCAACTTTGAGCAGCGAGATTATCAAGTGCTCCCGCAGAGTACGCGAATCATCGGTCTTGGCGACCGCTTGTACAAGCGTGTTGAGTTCTTGCCGGACTTCGGCGGTTACATAGGATTCAAGCTTGAGTTTGACGCGGCGAAAGACCTCAAGTTGTTCAGCACCGAGAACTGATTCGAGCATCTCGACGCCGAGATAGACGGCGCTGAGTTCTGATGGTGACAGCGTTGACAAGGCACCAGTTCGGCTCAGAAGGCGATAGCCGGAGTTTTCCCTTTCGAGCGGGAATCCAGCGGCTTCCAGCGAACCGATATACCGAAACGCGGTACGTTGGCTGACTTTGCACTCCTTGACGATGAGGTCGAGCGTCACCATGCGACGCGCCATCAGTAGATGCAGGACCATGAGTAGATTTTCGATTTTTGCCATTTTTCCTCGCGGCGAGGTCTCCCCCGCCGCTCTCCTCTAATTGGTCAGAGTTGACGTTACTTCGCGTTATCTAGAAGATCGTTTCGAAATAGAGTCCGATCATCTCAAAGAAACTGATGTTGTCCGGCTGTAGGCTTGGCTCTGGAATACCGAGTGTATCTTCGCCGCCTCCGTTTGGTGGATAGATCGGCCCCCCTCCTTCGGCAACGACAGTTGGACCGACAATCGAAAACAACGCAAGAATAAGTGTGAGAAAGAGAACGAACCATTTTGAGCCACCAGCGATTGACCGTTTGGATATTGACATTAACTCCTCCTGAGTTTGAATTGGCATCCAGCCTTCAGGAGTTGGTTATGTCAAAGCGCGTGCCGAAAGGTCCGCCAGGCCCTCCGTCGACGTAACGTGTTGTCGTACATAGCGATCTAGGTCGCCGAGAAAGGCGCGTAAAACAAGAAAAGCGCTCCGATTAACCGTTTTCGGTTAACCGTGCGCTAACGAACGCCACAACTGCCTTTGCCTCAATAGCTTATCAATTTGCCCGAAAATGGGTAGAATGATATGGCAATGTGGGAGGCCTTACTAGCGGCGTTTACGCGGGACTCTGATTTTGAGGTTCTTGATTTTGCGTTGAAGGGTTGAGAACGGAATTCCAAGGCGGCGAGCAGTCTCTGATTGATTGCCCTGGCATTCCGCAAGTGTCTTTGTGATGAGGGCCTTCTCCGAATCACTGACATGAGACCGAAGGTGAGTCTCTTTCGGGCGTGGTTTTGCACCGAGTATTTCCGAGGAAAGTAGCGACTCGTTGATGACGTCGGAGTTGCTGTGAATTTTGAGGCGCTCGACGAGATGCCGCACTTCGCGGACATTGCCGGGCCAATGGTAGTCGTTGAGAAGTTTCCAGCAAGAACGGGTAAATTTGAATCTTCGGCCAGGGCAGTAGATCTGCGTGAAGTGATCAATCAGAAGTTCGAGATCCTCGATACGTTCGCGCAATGGCGGCAAAACGATTTCGACCGTGTTGATTCGATAATATAAATCTGAGCGAAATCGCTCGTTAGCCATCATTGCAACAAGGTCACGATTTGTCGCCGCGATCAGACGAAAGTCGACTTTACGCGATTGGCGCTCGCCTATCATCTGCACTTCCCTGGTTTCGAGCACACGGAGCAACTTAATCTGTGTTGCAATCGGCATATCGCCAATTTCATCTAAGAACAATGTACCGCCATCGGCAGACTGGATTTTGCCTTCACGGCGAATCACTCCAGTAGCAATGCCTTTGCCGATACCGAAGAGCTCGCTCTCGAGTATTTCGCCAGCGGCACCAGCGCAATTGATAGGAATCAGTGGCCCGTTATGATAAGGGCTCTTCTGGTGGATGATGTTTGCGAGAACGTCCTTGCCGGTACCGCTTTCGCCGAGCAGGAGAATAGCTGCGCGAGAATCTGCTATTTGGGGAAGACGGTCAATGAGCTTGGCAAGACTGGCATTCTTGGTGATGAAGGAGACGCCGGCATCGTTCGAGGCGCCGCGCAGTTCGAGAGCGTGAGTTTGTCTTCGAGAGAGGTCGTATTGGCGAGCACGCGACAAAGCGACTCCGATGAAGTTAGCGACAGCAGTGACCAGTTTGTACTCGTCTTCGGAGAACACACTGGGGAGGCTGTGGTGATCGAGATACAAGACGCCGATAATCCCCCCTGCGGACATAAGCGGCACACAAGCGATTGAATAGATATTGTGCTTGATGACGCTTCGATACTCGCGCGTGATCGAGTTGGTTTGGGCGTCGGTGACAATGAGAGCTTCGTTCTTGTCGAAAACGGCTTTCATAACACTCTTACTCATGGTGAGAATGTCGTCGCGGCTGATCTTGTCGCAGTCGATTGCTGATTCGATACGCAGATCGGCTCCGCCTTCGGTTGCGAGCAGAAGCGCTGCGCGCTCCGCACCCGTCTGTTCAACCGCAAAGGTCAGCAGTTTGCTGGTCGTAGTAGAATAGTCCTCGAACGAATTGAGCAATTCGGAGACTTCCAGCATCGATTTATATCTGGCGGCCACGGAGTTGCCGGCTTCGTCGAGAGCGTCGAGTTGAGACTTTGCAATGTCTGTTCGTACACGATTGCCGACGATGGTATATAGTCGAGCAGCTTCTGCGAAAAAGCCGCGTGCGAGTTGGGCTTTTCCAAGGTTGCGATATAGCTCGCCGAGCTGATTGGCAATATTGGCGGCATGATAGAAGTAACCGTATTTGCGGTAGAAAAGGAGAGTCTCTCGCATCGGGGCGAGCTGGACGTTGTCACCCCCCTTGGCGGCGGTCTTGCTGGACTTAAGATGCAGAAGCAACGCTTTGCCGATGATCGCGCCGGAATCGCGGCAATAGGCATGGAATGATTCGTCTTGCGTGACAATGGAGTCTACGACGGCGTATTCTCCATCTAACAGCAGTAAACTGGCAGTAAACGCAGCACCCAGGTAGCTCCGGCGCGACACGTAGTCGTTGATAATGTCGACAGCTTCAGCGACATCGACCTTTGCTCCAGCCTCGTACTCAATGTGAAGAGCGAACTGCCGCGCGTCGAGTGCATCGATTGGCTCGGAGTGTTCGGACAGGATCGCCGCAGAGCGTTGAATGAGATTTCTCGCAATATCGATTTGCCCCCGCCAACCAAGAAGTAGTGACAGAAACATGTGAGTCTTGGCGAGTTCAATTTTGTTGCCCATTTCCTGATAGGAGTCGGCCGCCGATCGAAATCGGTCGCGAGACTCGTTGTATCTGCCGCTGCGAAGATACAACCATCCAAGCTCAAACGAGTGGTATGCCACTGCGGCCGCATCGTTGCTTGCAAGTGCCGACTCCAAGAGTTTGTTGGCTGTGAATTCAGCTGACTGGTAGTCGCCAATAATCCCTGCAATAGTCGTCATATGCAGGTAGGGGCGCAGCCTTCGACGAACATCTCGCTTAGTCGACGGAAGAAGAAGGTACTTTTCCGTTTCCTTATATGCTTCGTGATATCGACCAGTATCTGACAATGGAACGACCAATCCGGCGCGTACCGAGGCAGAAGCAAGACTATCAACCTTGCCATATACTTCCAGTGCCTTAGTAAATGTTTTGACGGCAGCATCCGGATTTCCCATTCGGTATTCAATTTGGCCAAGCATACTTCCCGCGGTCAATCGAAATGTCCGTGATTGGTTTGACATAAGAAATTGCTCGATTTTGCGGAGTCGCCGGTAGGCATTCTCGATTCGAGTTCTACTATCGAGTCGCCAAGTCATGTTGAGGACAATTTGTAGGCGCCCCAAGTCGAACTTCCGTTTACGGTATATTCCGTATATTTGTCCGAGAATCGAATAGAGACGCTTACGATCAATCGAAAATCTGTACAGATCGACCAGGCCGCGCATTGCAACTGCGCGATATCGTGGAAGTAGTTCCTTGTCTTCCAGTAGTACGCGATACCGTGAGTCGGCTTCGTCGTAGAATCGGGCGACCTGCAGAAGGTGCGCAATCTTCAACTGTATCACTACGCCCAGTGCAGATTTCTCCTGATCGGGAAGACTGTCAAGAAATCGTTCCAGCCAAAGAGCTGCAAACAACAGGTTGCCGGATGTTTCCAGGTTAATTGCACGCCGAAGCAGCGCACGGCGTGAAAGACTTTGTACTTCGAGTGTGACGTTGACGCCTGATTCGACTAATAGCTGTTCGACTGTTAAACGCGCAGTCCCTACCGGAACAAGCAGGTTCCATCTACCGGCGTTGACTGCGATTGCAGAATTATCTGCTACCTCCTTGAGGAGTCGGTACTGAATTTTCGGTTTGGAGCCAAGATCTTTGGCCAGCGTTGATAGGATTTCGTCCGGTATGCCGAAGAGCCGTTGATTGGAGCGGACGAAATCGGCTGGAGAACTCTTTCCACGAGGATTTTCGGCCAAGTAGCGTCGATAGCTGGAGCGAAGATCATGTAGAAATAGCGAGCGCTCCAGCGTACTGCGATCAGGCCAAAGTCTGGGATTGAGTTTCGTGAGCAACGGCAACAGCGCCGGTGGTCGAAGCTGGTAATGTCTTACAAGCAGTTCGGACACTACTGGCGCTAGCCATTTCAGGTCATCAACGAAATCACATTCAGCCTCGGTGATGCCGGCAAGCTCCTGTTTCGCACTCTCGCCGGAGAGTCGTTCTCGCAGAGATTGATCGCGGTGGCAAAGTAAAAAGAGAATTACCCCCAAGGAATAATAGTCCGACTGGGCGACAAAAATGTCGTCTTCGAGAACCTCCGGCGCCATAAAAGGCCGCGTACCCACGATCTTTCCGAGCGGTTTGGATCCAATAGGTCGAACAAGATCAAGATCAGTAATGAGTAGGCGCAGCTTGCCATCGGACCGAACAACAAAGATGTTTTCGGGCTTCAGATCGCAGTGGACAAATCTCATTAAGTGAATAAAATCGATGGCAGAAAACAATTGCGGGAGGATCTCCTCGGCATGTCGGAGCAGCAAGTCAGATGTCAGCGATGAGCGATGATCATCATTTATGTAACGCAATGCGATTTCGAACGCGCCGTCGTGATCATAGCCCGCAAACGGAACCAAGATTCCGGGATGTTTCCAATAGCGGGTGGCTTCAAAGCTACTGCGGAGAATACTGCTTAAGTCGCTTTGAGGAATTTCGCGATCGGGCTGAGGGCGTTTGAGAACTACCGGTTTGCTGTTTTGTTGATCGCGGGCAAGCAGCGTCTGAAACAATAGTCCATCCGAAATCACTCTTTCGGATACGAGGCGGTCCCTTAAATTCCCTTTATTCAACATTGACGAATCCAAGCACGGCTTTCATTATTCGTAATGCCCTTCCGGCACCAGCCAGAAGCGCGCCACAAGAAGCTCCAGACGCAACGCCGGGAGTAAGAAGTCTTCAAGAGGCGTCTTCTCCCCTATCAAATCAATAAACGCAAAAAAGACCAGAAGTCAAGGCTTCGGCGAGGGAGACGACTGTGTGGCGGGCTCGCCGTTTTTGAGGATGATCAGGGCTAGATTACAAGTTTCAGATTAGCAGCCGGCGCAAGAAGACTGTCCGCCGCCAAAAATGTAGTTAATCAGGTAGACTACATCAGAGATGGTGACGATTCCACTGCAATCGACATCTGCTGCTTGGAGCGGGTTTGGCGCTGCGCCGCCGAAGAAGATGAAGTTGATTAGGTTCACGACATCGGAGACCGTAACAACCCCGGATCGATCGACATCGCCGCAGATGAATGCTACTGCAGTCGGGCTGAGAACAAAGGAGCGCGGTGAGGTGAAATTCGAGAACATGAAGTCGTCGTGCGAACGTGCCCGCCAGTGGTAGGTTGCTCCGGCGGTGAGAGTGGGGCTTACAACCCAAGTGGTTGTACCCATGCTTCCCTGTGCTTGGTCGGATGTCTCGGCGACAATGTTGGAGAAACTCGAATTTGTAGATACCTGGAAATTGTATTTCACAGGTGTGCCTTCGGAATCAAAGGAATTACCGAGAGTAACCGATGGCGAGAGTGTGTTGAGTAGACTGCCATCCGCCGGGCTCGACAACTGAGGCTGGCTCGGTGCCGTGTTCACCAATCCAAATATGTCGAGTTCGCTTATCCACAGGACTGACGAGTAAGTCGTTGGTCCCATGTTTGCGGGCTGATAATACCTGATACGCGTGGTTGTTGTGGCAGGTATTGAAAAGAAGGAGCAGCTGTCGGCAGTAGCGCTGTTGACGGTTGCGACATCGGCAAATGCCTGGCCGTTCCATGTCTGAATGCGGAAGTTCTGAGAAGTCATCCAACGCGATTGCGTGGAGTTCCACGCCCAATAGATTACTACGCGCTTGACGACACGGCTTGATCCGAAGTCGACCTCGACCCAGTGAGGCAAGAGAGAACTCTCGGTTGCAGCCCAGGTAGTTGAAGTACCGCCGTAAGGATTCAGCACATCGTCGGTAATTCGCGAAGGCGAGTAACCAGCAAAGCTGCTTGAAACTGTCGGCTGGATTCCGCTATCGAGATCGATCAAGGGCTCAGTTGTCATCAAAACGTAACTACTGCTGACGGATTCATTGCCATTGGCATCGCGCGAACGGACCCGGAAATAGTAGGTAGTAAATTGAGACAGACCGGAGATCGCCTGAGAGTGAGTTGTCGAAAGGTTCGAATTGAGCACTGTAGTGGAGCCGTAGTTAGTCGTAATTCCGTAGTCAATTTGCGTGGTGGCAGCCTCGTTGGTAGTCCATGTGATCAAAGCGCTGTTGGATGTGATATTCTTGGCAGTAACCCCGGAAATGACCGGCGGGGTTGCGTCGCCGCCCGCTGTCGTGAATGTACGGTTCACACTCCAACTTCCCCATCCACATATGTTTTGTGCCCGCGTGCGCCAAAAGAAGAGCGTTCCTGAACTGAGTCCACCGGCTGAGTACGCAGACGTAGTTGTTTGTTGACTGATGTTCGGACTTGAAAAATCGGAATTGTTGTCTACTTGAACTTCATAGAGCAACGCATCGGTGACGTTTGCCCAATCGAGTGCAACCGGTTGGGCCATATTCGTTGCGCCGAGCGATGGTGAAAGGAGAGTCGGCGCTGCCGTTGTTGGGCAAAGGACAATGAACACTCGTGAACTACTCCAGCTGCCGGAGCCGCAGCCGTTTTGGGCACGGACGCGCCAGTATAGTGAGATACCCGAACTCAGGGACGTAGCTTGGTAGGTCGAGACGCCAGTCGTCTGTGTCAGGATCGGGCTCGAAAAATCTGCATTGTCGTCAATTTGCAGTTGGTAGGAAGTTGCTGTCGCGACATCGCTCCAGTCGATGACTAACGGCAGGAGCAAGCCGGTAGCGGCGTTTATCGGCGCTACGAGTGATGGCACGCCGGGCACAGTGCACGGGCCGCTGGGCGGCTGCCATGCGCCGTAGCGGGTCCAGGTCTTACCGCCGTAGGTGCGGTTCATTTCCTGGGAGGAGGATGGCCGTGAAAAGTCTCTGTTGCCGGGATCGGCGAGATTTGGGTTCGCCCAAGTGCCGCGAGCATCAAAACCGGCATTCCGCCATCCAGTCCAGTTTACAGCTCCCGTTTTGAGGCGGCCAGAAAACGAATTTGACGGATCGAACCAGATATTGGAATCGACTGTGACTTTGTCATCAGTAGTGTGGCCGGGACGGGTCAATGTCATGAAGTAGTTTTCATTTGAAGGATTATACTCCATGTCGTAGATGACATTGTAGAGGAAGACGCCTTTGAGACTGTCATCCGGATCCCGGTATTGGGCGGCAATATTGCAGCGATAGAATGTATTGTTTGCGATGAAATGATAGCCCCAGTCAGATGGATCGACTTCGCCACCACCGATTTGAATGCCCGCATATTCATTGTTAATAAAGGTATTGCCGTATATGGAATCGCGATAGTTGCCAGTGTAAATGTCCACTCCGAAACCCTCGATATTCTCAAAGGTACAGTGCCGCACAACATTGAATTCACCGTGTGCGCTTGTGGGATCGGTGTAGGATAATTTGAACATCACACCGTCACCAGGCAGTTGGTAGAAAACGCAGGAATCAAAGACTGCTCTATCCTGATCATAGAGGATCGCTCCGGATCCGTTGTGCTGGTACACACCTGACTGTTCAGCGGAAGCGACGCTTACCGAGCACGAAGTGAATGAATTGAATCTTCCCCACAGATTTCGCGAGCTTTGACTGTAGTTGGAGACGAAGTGACTCGACATAATCACTGCCGCATTTGCCAGTTCCAGATTGGCTGTTCTACTCAGGTTGCAGTGAGAGAAAGCAATACTGTCGGCGCCAGCGCGCCAGACTATGGTCCCCTGCTTACCCATTCGGAAATCGAGCCCGAAAAACAAAACGTGATCCTGATTTTCGCTTTCGAATATCACCGGAGGTTTGCATGAACAGAGCATTTCGGAAGAATTCGGATTGACATTGCCAAATGGCCACGCATAAATCGTGTTAGTTGAGAGGTTGTGAAAGAATTTACCTGCTGCATTTACGCCGGCAAGACTTGACATCGGCTCGAACAATTGGTCATTTTGAGTTAATGTGTAGGATTTACCGCCATCGCCCGGATCAAAACAAGAACTCCCTGACCAAGTCGCCCGCCAGATGTTTCCACTGTGTGCTGTCCAGTTTGTCACCGGTTCGGCACCACTGATGATCGCGGAATTCTTTGTCGCAACTGTTAGAGTTGAGCAGGCATAAACTGTTCGTCTCGAAGATGCCCCTCCGGTTGGTGCCACTATCTGCGAGTTTAACCAGCGACCAGAGCCAAACAAAACCGTATCACCGGCGGCGATTCGACCATTTGTGTAGCTGGGAGTTGCCCAGGCCGTCGACCAGCTGAGTCCACTGGCTGAATTGCTTCCGCCAACGCGGACGTAGTATGTCCTTGCCTGAGCGCTTGAGCAGAACAGGATCGAAACAGCCGTCATGCAAAAGACAAATAAGATATTTCGTGCGCTGTTCAGATAAGTCCTTTCCTGCTGTGAAATCACTCAACGCAGTGAAGTAAGACTAGAATTGATCAGTAAAATGAACGCAAGAATGCGTTGAAGTAAAATCCATGCGGGTTCGGGCTAGCAAGCGACTAGGTAGATTGGAAGTCCCTGTTCCTTCGCATGTACAACAAACGTTCATCAGAATTGACAGCTCCAACGAGTCGGTCGTCCGTGATTCGATGCCAATGAGTGGCTACTTACGGCATTGAATTTCACCTGTCAGGACGTCTCAACACTTTGGAGCAAACTTGGCCTGCCCTTTGTACAAACTTGCACCAAAAGTGTCCCATAAAAAAAGCCACCCATCGGAGTCGAACCGACGACCTGCTGATTACGAATCAGCTGCTCTACCAACTGAGCTAGGGTGGCGTAAAGACTACCTAGGGTTTGGCATCAAAAGTGGCGCCCCCCAGAATCGAACTGGGGACACGCAGATTTTCAGTCTGCTGCTCTACCAACTGAGCTAGGGCGCCAGCTTCTAAAGGCGAGTAATCTATTTATTCATTTGCAATTGTCAACGATTTTTGCGGAGAGATTGAGACATTCGGCAAATCTTTCGTTGCACACGATTGCCGCACCGGGAATCAGAAGAAATGAATGGGGAGAAAAGCTGCGATTATGAATGGACGAAATTAGTATTTCCGACTATCGAGCTGGCCGAACGCCCAGTCGAATAGCTTCTGTGTCTGGCGAAAACGCTGGGTATTGGAGTTGGCGCCGAGGACCACGGCAGTCAAGTCGTGCCCGTGGCGATCATTCACACGAGCTACAAAGCACCAGCCGGACTCGTCGATGTAGCCAGTCTTTCCGCCCTCGACGTCCCAACGACCACTGAGAAGACGGTTCGTATTGCCGAAGGTATATTGGCGTTTGCGATTTACGGAAGAGAAGCTATAGCTTTTCATCTGCAGCACCGAGCCGATATTCTTGTTGTTGGCGGCGGCGTTCATAAGTCGCGCAACATCAGCGGCGCTTGCAACGTTCTGTTCTGACAGTCCGGTTGGTTCCTCGACACTTAGCGTCATCAAGCCAAGATCGTCAGCCGTCTTGTTCATACAGACAACAAAGCTGTCCATCGAAACGCCTGTCGATCGTGCCAGTGCACGCGTGGCGCGATTATCGGAACCCATCAGGCTGGCATGAAAGAGATCGTCGACGCGGTACGTGTGTCCAGCGCGCAAGACGGAGCGAGATGAGTTCTCAACATCTTCCATAGTCATTTCGACCGTCTTAGCCCATTTGACGTTGAACTTGAGAAACGTCAATGCGGTCAGAGCTTTGTGATACTGGCAATCGGACGGACATCGTATTCGTCCTTGCCGTATAACTTGATCTTTGAAGCGTTGTCAAACAAGTAGGCTGATTCACAAGCCAGTAACGGCGCCTTGTTTTCGAGGATGACCTTTGGTGGTGCGGGAGGACCAATATAGCCGTTGCAGATAGCGAGATTGGCCGGCGAGGATGTGGCAATCGCCAGAGTGACCCAGAATATCGCGAAAAACACCAAGAGCCGACGCAATACCTTAAGTATCAAGACACAGCTCCTGCGAATGTTGGTTAGTCATCTCATCAGCCACAATCTGTTACAGATCAATCACTACTATAAAGTCAGAACTTCCGGCATGTCGGACACAGATGTCTCGAACTGAATCACCGCCCTATACCTAATTATCGGCACAGACGCGTTAAAATCTGACCTTTCTTACCAGTTATCCGATTACTGCCAAAATCAGCAACCATTTGATTTGTCGTCCGTACAAGTCGAAATTC
The DNA here is from genome assembly GCA_016708315.1 of bacterium. Lineage (NCBI taxonomy): Bacteria > bacterium. The sequence goes on along the minus strand of JADJGC010000002.1, from coordinate 238,428 downwards.
CCCATCGACGACGGACACCCCTGCCCCTGTCAATCTCCAAACAAGTTAGACGTTGTTTCTAACTCGAATATTATAGAATAGTAATTTGAAAATCTGCTGCAAGTATTAAACGAGTTGCAGTACGAGGGCGGCATTAAGTCTCACATTGCGAGACCAGCGCATGCCGTTGCAGCACAACAAAATACGAAATCGCTGCACGGCCGGATTAGTCGAGTTTTTTTGCCTGCTGGAATCGAACTCCGCCACATTTCGGGCGATCCATTTCCGCTGTTTGTGGTACGACCGCTTCTCCTCCTTCATTTTCACTTTGCAGCGTCGGCAATTCATAGGATTCTCAGGAAGTCGCCGAGCAGAAACTCGAGTCGTCCGATGAGTAAAGTCAATCGCGAGGTGACTGTATAGCCGAAAGTGGCGCCGAAGAATATCATCATGAAATAGACACCGATGGTACTGATTGCCCTGACCGGGCGGGTGTCTGGACGAGTATAGAAGAAATAGATCATGACGGTGACACAACCAATCAGTCCGACAAGCGCTTCAATAATCGCCATACCAGAAACAGACGTCGTTTCGCCAAGCGCTGCGAACGGCTCGATTGTGGCGGAGATTTGTTTGAGGATGCGGGCATCGAACATCGCGGGAATCGAGACACCCGCTCCCGCCCCGACAACGAAGGCAAGAACAGGCTTGCTAAGGTGACTCCATGCGGATCTTAGGCGCAAAAGCATTAGCAGTGAAAGTGCAAGCGGGATCAGTGCGAAGAAGTCGCCTTCAACGAACAGCGGTGTCAGTATTTTTGGTTTGAGGACGGAGTTCCAAAGCAAGACGATTGTGAAGCCGACGGAGAGTCCCATCAGCAGGTGCTCGGCGGCGCGATACAATGGATTATCGCGATACAGAAATGAGAAGATGGCAATGGTCACAAGACCTGCCGCGAGAGTTCCGAAGCTAATCACGACGCCTCCGCCATCGTTCAATTACATTTCCGGCGATGATGAGCAAGACGATAGCGAATTGCGATACCGATTGCGCAAAGAGACCGCGCGCACCGGCACCATCGCGACCGAGAAGTGATTCATATTCGGAAGCACCCTTAAGTCCGGCGGCGATTCCGGCGATCTGTCCGGAAGCAAGATAGGGATAGAATGATGTCGCCATTGTGGCCGTGAGAACTGACTGGAACTTGACGTGGTGCGGCGTGACGGCGTACTCGACCCAGAACGTCGGCATGGAGCCGTCCGCTACGGAAGTGATCAAAGAGATTTCGCTGTAAGTATCGACATCGGACATCAACGGCAAGGCAATTGTCGGATCGCCGTAATAGTCGAGGGGAAACTCGGTTTTGATTGACTCGCCCATTGCGAGGATTGCGGCCTGATACTGCGGACGAAATCCAAGATAGACGTAGTCGACGCCATAGACTTTGCCATTATCTTGCGCCAACTTCGTAAGCAATTGCTCCCCTAATGCGGCGCCCTCGGCGAAAAGCGATAGTGCGACGATTCTGAGGTTTTTGTCGAAGGCGTGCTTAACGATGACATCAGCAAGAGGGCGAACTTCGGCAAAAGAGGACGCTTCGAAATCGAATGAGACCATGACAACCGCGCCCGGCGGGAGCGAGTCGATATTGGAAAATACCTGGCGAGTCTCCGGAGTGACGGTTCCACCCAATCGAATGTTGAAGATAATCGGCAAGGCTACAGCGATGCCGACTATGATGAAGATGATATGACGGGCGGAGCTTTTCATCTTGGCATTCTCACATGTAACTTCTTTCTACACCAAGAATGACCCGCAGTGCGGTGGCGACCGAGCCGAGTCCGACACCGATCAAGATTCCACGTTTTGCCGCCGATGATGGATGGTTAAAGACCCAGCCAGCCAGTTCGGGGAGTCGATCCGAGATGATATCGCCGAATACGCTCTTCCCTACTAAGATGATTACAGCCGTAAGGGCGAGCACGAGCGCAGGCTTGCTGCGAATGCGAAAACCGCGATATGCCGCGGATGCCACAAAGAAAGCCAGTAACGAGAACATGGTGGCTTGCATTGGCGCCTGCAGATTATTGAAAGCCCACTGGTATGGAGAGTCGACACCGGTGCCAAAGATAGCAGCGGCGACAACCATGAAAAGTACGCCGGCGACGGTAATCATATTGTATACCATTCCCTCTCGTCGCGATGTGATTCGAGCGGAGTGGTGCTTGAGCAGGCTGATGCCACCGATTAACATCGTCACAGCGAATATGATCTGATAATAGTCAAGGATGGAGCGATAGATGACATTCGTAAAGTCCGTCTTGAAGAAGTATTGCGCCGCCATGAAGAGACCGGCAAGAAATGCGACGATGGCGGCAATACGGGCGGTCATGGAAGAATACTCCGGTGCCAGTTGAATCCGAGTAACGCGGCGATCGGCAGGGTCAATAGCAATATCAACATCAGAGCCCGCAAAGCGTCCTGCGCAAGCATCGAAGCTTTGATACGTTTGTCGTCACTCAAGTATGCGGACGCGGTATACAATTCTTCGCCGATTAATGTGTAGTCACATGCGACCATGAAGAATGAAAGTTGAATTGTCGAATCGGTGCCGGCAATCTGAAGTGCGCCGGTCATGTTGCCGGTTTCGGCAAGAATGAGTGCTTCGCCCTCGAAGGTGCCGAGCAGAAACAGCGCACCCGGTTGAGATCGAGTTATGATGCCGTCGACACCGGCGGCATAACCGAATTGAGACGGAGAGACAAAGACGACATCCGACTCACGAAACAGGTCGGACTGCCCCTGTTCGGCGTAAGCACCTTTGATGATCTCTCGCGCAGTCTCGGCAATAATCGGATCGTGGGTTGGAAATATGATGCGTGTGCCATAGGAAGCAGCTTTTGCTGCGACGAAGCGAAGGAGATTCAGTGCCGCGAGTGTCGTTGGGCGCTGAATGTCACCTCCCCAACCGGTGGTGAATACCATGGGCTTACCCAGCTCGGTGGAACGACCGACGGCTTCTTCGATAGCTTTGAGTCCCGGGATGAGCCGGAGTTGTCGTTGCCAGCGACTCGAGCGCAATGTGAAGAAAATCACGGCGGCGCTTGACAGAATTACCCAGCACAACAACACAATGTTAGAATGTGACACGTTTGGATTCATCCCGGCGGTTAATGGTAAACCAATTTTGCGAGCTGTGACAATCTGCGTTAATGGCGGTCTTGGTCAACTAAAACTTGGCGGGAGCGGAGTTGTTTTAGTTGATTCAAATGCTGGTGATCTCCATTGTAATGAGGATGAAACGAATGAGATTTGGATTTGCGATCCTGGCACTGATAGTTGCTGGGTGCGCGTCGGGACCAAAGACAAATGTTCCATTAGTCTGGTGGCAATTTTGGACGAACCCGGAAGTGCGGCCAGTCATAACGCAGTTGGCGAGTAGTTTCGAAACTGCGACACAAAACAAAGTCGAGCTGGGCGATTTGACGTGGTCGGATGGTCACGAGAAAATCGCGATTGCTCTTTCGACGGGCGGCGGACCTGACGTCATCGAACTCGGATCGGACTGGGTTGCCGAATTCGCGGCCAGCGGGCGATTGCTCGATCTCACTGATCAACTTGGCGGCCTCCGTGATAGCTTATTGATGTGGGAACCGGGCATTTATCGCGACCGAATGTACGCGGTGCCGTGGATGCTGAGAACACGCATGCTATTTTGCAACCGTACATTGTTGGACAGCGCGGGATATCCAGCCGATTTCGTACCGACTACCTGGTCGGAGTTGCTGGAGGCGTCGCGGCGGATTGACAAGCTTGGCGAAGATGTCTATGGGTTTGGATCAAACTCCGCCGAACGGCATCGGCTGTATAAAAAGTATCTTCCCTTCTTCTGGTCGGCTGGCGGTGAAGTTTTCAACGCTAATGCGACACAGACGCAGTTCGGCACGATTGCCGGTCGCGCGAGTCTCGACTTCTATCTTCTGTTGTCCGCTAATGGCATTGTGGAAACGCAATCGCGTATCGAAGAGTACTTTGCCGGCGGCAAGGTCGGATTCGTCATTTCCGGGGAATGGCTGGTTGGAAAGTTGAACCGAGCGGAATTGCCGTTTGAGTACTTTGTCACGGTGATGCCGTCGGTTGAGCCAGGCGGCACGGGAATTTCGTTTGCTGGCGGCGAGTACCTTGTGGTTAATCAGTCATCGCAAAACCCCGGTGCGGCGGTTGCATTACTGCGTCATTTAACGATGCCGGAGAATGACCGCTTGTTTACAACCGCGACCGGAAGTTACACTCCGGTAAATCGCTTCACGGCATTCACGACCGATTCGGCACTTGCAACAACGGCGGCAGTGTTCCAACGGCAGATCGGAGACTCGCGTTCGACACCTGTTCATCCGGCGTGGGTTGCGATTGAAGAGATTCTTGAGCGAGGCATTGAGCAAGCGCTATACAACAAAATGTCTTCGCAGGAAGCACTTGACATGATCGACCGCGAAACGGCGCCGATATTGCAGAAGTATGCGAGGCGTTAGCACAGGGCGATTCCGCGGCAGCGATTTGCTGATGCTCTCGCCGTGGCTGGCTACGCTGCTGTTGTTCTGGTTGTTTCCAGTGGCTGCGTCGCTGGTGCTCAGTTTCACAGATTATCAGCTTCTTTCAGGTCAAGGCGGATTCGTAGGCTTTGACAATTTCACTGCACTTTTTTCAGATCAGACTTTTGTCCGGGCTGTGATCAATACCCTGCTTTTTACAGTCGGCACACTTCCCTTCACAATTGCGTTTGCGATTCTGTTGGCGATCTTTGTGAATCGTAATTTGCCTTTCAAGACATTTTTCCAGTCAGTCTATTTCTTTCCATCGATTGTGTCGTTGGTGGTTGTGGCGTTGATCTACTCCACACTGTACGCGCGCGGCGGATACATACAGATGATCTTAGGAATGCTCGGTATTCCATATCCGGCTGAAGGATTCTTGTTTTCCGAGGCGACGGCGCTTCCGGCAATCATGGCGATGGATGTCTGGATGTCGACTGGGTACTATATGCTCTTGTTTGTCGCGGCTCTGCAATCAATTCCACAGGAATTGTATGATGCGGCGGCGCTTGAAGGAGCCGGCGCGTGGCACAGGCTGAAGGCGATTACACTTCCCCATCTCAAACCGATGCTGTTGTTCGTGCTCGTGCTGAACACGATCAAGTCATTTCAGATTTTCGTGGAAGTGTTCGTGATGACAAAGGGCGGTCCGTTGAATTCCACGATGACGATTGTTTACTTCGTGTATGAAGAAGGTCTGCACAAGTTCAATATCGGATACGGCGCAGCAGCGGCGAATATACTCTTCATATTGATTGCGATTATTGCATGGATGGAAATGAAGCTGGTGCAGGAACGGCAGGCATGATAGCACGTTCGCAATCCAAGGCGCGGATACTACGACTCGCTGTGGCAGTCGGTATTGCCGGTGTTTTCTTGGCGCCGTTTGTTTATCTTTTGCTTGGCTCACTGGCAAAGAATTTCAATCTTGCCGGGACTCTGGACCTTGCAAACTACAGTTTCACGCTGGCAAACTACAGCAGTCTGTTTACGCAAGCCGGGTTGTACCGACCGTTGATCAATTCCATTATCGTAGCATTGATAGTGACGCTGGGCAATGTGCTGTTCTGCACTCTCTGCGGTTATGTGCTGGCGCGGCGCAGATTCAAGGGCAAGAATCTGGTGATGTTGAGCGTCGTGATGGTGTTGATGATACCGACTCATGTCGTGATAATACCGATGTATCTGCTGACGAATTGGCTTGGTATTTTTGATTCATATCTTGCATTGATATTGCCATTCCTGGTGACACCACTCGGAGTGTTCCTGATGCGGCAATACATTTCGACGCTGCCTGCCGACATGGAAGAATCCGCGCGTCTCGAAGGCGCAAGCGAGTGGACAATTGTCTGGAAGATCGTGATGCCGCTTTGCAAACCGGCGTTAGCAGTGCTGAGTGTGCAGGTGTTTCTCGTCAATTGGAATTCGTTTATCTACCCGTTTATCTTGACTTCATCCGAATCGATGCGAACGCTACCGGTGGCGTTGGCATTATTGCAGGGGTACCAGAGTATCAACATACCGCAGTTGTTTGCGGCTTCGATGATATCAGCTTTGCCGACAACGATTTTGTTTATCGTATTTTCACGCCGGATTACCGAGGGGATTATTTCTGGAGCGCTAAAAGGTTAGCGATTCTCGCGCGAGCGTTCACTTTCCTTTTCCACAAAATCAAGGACGCCATCGCATATCGCGCGGGCGATCTTGCCGCGGAACTCCTCCGTTTGTAGTGCCATTTCCTGTTCGGGAATCATCATAAATGCACACTCGACCAAGATCGAGAGATACTCAGTTGGTCGAATAACCGCGAAGTTGCCGTGATAGAGTCCGTAGTCATTGAGTTCAGTTGCCGGAACCATGCGACGATGTACCAATGTCGCCAATTCCTGAGACTGCGGATGGTAGTAGAATGTTGATGTGCCATTGTTGGCAAGTGGATTAACGCCATCTGGAACCGCGTTGTTGTGGATGGAGATGAAGATATCGGCGTCGAAGCCTTGCGCCAACACGGGCCGCTCGTAAAGCGGAAGCGGCGTGTCGCCGGAGCGGGTCATGAAAACGGTAGCCTCTTCCTTCTCGAGTAGTTCCTTGAGCTGAAGAGCGATGGCAAGATTGGCATCTTTTTCCTTGTAGCCAGTCGGACCGCTTGCGCCGGGATCGGGAGAGTGGCCGGGATCGACGACGATCTTGATACCACGCAACGTGTTTGAGAGCTGCGGCCGGCGATTGAGTTTGAGGATAAACTGGTTGCCGTCATAACTGCAGTTGTAGCCCCATAGTGTTTCGTTGAGATCAATCTTGAGCCGCACCACACCGACCTGCAGTTGTTCAAAATCGATAGCCGCGATCATACTGTCGGTGGCGTCGTAGCGAATCCAATCGATAGAGGAGGTGCAATTGAAGACGTCGAGAACAAGCTGATGTCGCAGTGGATCGTAGTCGACATCAAACGGCAGTTGAGCGCCGGGGGTGAACGTGATGGTCACGCCGTCATCGACGCGACGTGTGCGAATGAGTGCAAATTCGCCGCTGGGAATGCGAGAGCCTTCGGGGAGCAATCTGATACTGCTGTCGGAAACCCAGACATCCTGATTTTCAACGAGGCGGGCACGATAATGATTGTTTGCAAATCCGGTGACTCTCACGCGCAAGCCCCGTGGCTGGAATACTGAGAAGTAACCCTTGCGAGGACCAACGCGTAACGTCTGAGTCGAGTCTGTCAGCTCGCCGACGACAACTTTGCTTTTTGGCCAGACAGTGACGCGAGCGTCGTTTCTTCGTACAGTGCATTTGCAGCTATCAAGCTGGCGTGGGAATTGGCGGTCACGGGAATCCCAGAGGCGCAGCGGTTTGCGGCAGAGATAGTACGTGATTTCGGCAGTGTCACCGATGTGCGTATTGTCCAATTGCAAATTGCCGTTGTAGCTTCCCTTGACAAGAAGAGAGTCGGGAAAGTCGCCTTCCCCAAACACTGCTTGTGCCCAGTAACTCTGAGGCACGGGTGGGGATTCGGTCATTGGCACCAGCGTCTTTTTAGTAGAGACCAAAAAGTATCCGTGTAGTCCGGGTGTCCCGCGAAAACCGGTAGACCAGAGATCGCCCTCCATGAGTGTGACATCCGAGGATGGCGACATGTATCCTTTCACAATAGCGAGCGATTCGGGGACGATGTAGGGTTCAGGAACTTCGAGAGGAATTTCCTTAAGTGTCTTCTGATTTCTGAGTTTTGCTTCGAGAGCAAATGCGAATTTGCCTGACTTGATCGGAAGAAACGCCAGAAATGCGCCGTTGGGATGCACCGTAACTGGAGTCTTGTTGATGGTCAACTCCGAACCGGGAGTGACATTGCCAAAGATGAACGTCGAATCAACAGCAGTGATGCGCTGATTCGGTGTTGGATAGATAACTTCGATCTTCGGTATATCCTGTGCCATTGCAGAAACAGAACAGGCGAGAAGAATAGTCAATATCGCAATCATGGTCCTAAGCAAATGTCGCCTCCTCGGATGTGATGCCTATTCCTGATCCCTCCCGGAAGTACCAGCATGTCGGCATCAAAGTGGGCGCCCCAGTACGGATCGTTTTCGGTCAGCATAATCGCGTCGAGATCGAAGTAGTCAAACAACGACGACAAATGCAGCGCAGCGGTAATCCCGACGGCGGATTCGATCATGCAGCCCAGCATCAATTTTAGTTTGTGTTCGCGGGCAAGTTCGGCCAGTGCTACCACACTACCGATTCCGCCGCATTTGGATAGTTTCAAATTCACTCCGTCGACAACTTTGTGATAGCGCTCAATATCCTTGCGCGCTTTGATGGACTCGTCGAGAAAGATGCGACATTCGACTTTGGTCTTGATACGGTCGAGTTCGCGAACCGTTGGATCGGAAAGCGGTTGTTCGAAGAATTCGATAGGATAGCCGGCAAGGGCTTTGATTCGTTCAATTGCAGTATCACGTTCCCAGCCGCCGTTGGCATCAAGGTAGAGGCGCTTCTCGCCGAACTTTAGCACGAAGTCGATGAATTTGAGATCGCCGTCAAAGCCGACTTTCAATTTGAGATTTCGAAACGCCGATGCCGATTCGAGCTGGCGACGGATGTCGTCATCGCTCGTGCGAGTGATGGTGAATGCGCTGGCTACTGATTTGGGTGTCGGCAGGCGCAGATAGGTATAGAGCGGGAGTTCGACCTCTTTGGCGAGATGATCGAGCAATGCCATTTCGATGGCGCAACGGGCGACGTTCAATGAAGGCGGCAACGATTCGGTGAATTCGCGGACTGCGACGACATTCCAATCGTCGTGAAATCTTTTCAGTCGCAATTCAGCGAGCTTGAGACACTCCTCGGATGATGCACCGTAGTGAATCGAGGATGAACCTTCACCGATGCCGCGCTTATAGCGGGCTATCAGCGTCTGTTTGCGCTCGGCGCTGGCTTTGGAGAGGTTGAAGGCGTGTTTGAGGCGCAATTCAACGAGCTTTAGCTTGATGTGCGGGTCAGCCAACGGTGACCTCCTGCAGGAGGGTTAACGAGCGCGACTCGGTATCAAGGCGTGCTTTGGCGCCTACGGGAATCGTGATTGACTTGTCGCAATGTCCATAGCGAACGCCGGTGATGACCGGGATCTCGCGACGGAAGATTGTCTTGATGCGTTCGCGGAAAAGGGCATCGTGCTTCTTTTTCGATGTAAGCGGTGAAGTTTCGTGCCAGTCCGTGTCACCGATCACGACACCAAGAACGCCGTAGAGTTGTCCAGCAAGCTTGAGGTGCGAAAGGAAGCTGTCGAGGTGGTCGACCGTTTCGTTGACATCCTCGAAGAAGAGAATCACGTTTTCGAATCGCGGCATGAATCCCGTAGCGAACAACTGCACTAAGGAATATAGGTTTCCGCCCATAAGAATCCCTTCGGCGGAACCCGGATTAATCACCTGCACATCTTCCCGATTGTTGGCGGGTATCAACTCGCGGCTTGAAGTATCGGAGCAGAGCAACGGCAATAGCGCGTCGCGACCGGCTGCGTCCATTGTTGCCAACATGGGTCCGGAGAAGCTCACGAGACCGGTCTTGGCATAGACGGCAGTTTGGAGAATTGTCAAATCGGAAAAGCCAATCAACGGCTTGGGATGCTGTTTGATCAGATCGAAGTCGATGAGATTGAGCAGGCGCAATGAACCATAACCGCCGCGACCAGCGATGAGGCCGTGAATCTTCGGATTTCGAAATGCGTCATTGATTTCTTGTGCGCGTGCATCATCTGTGCCGGCAAAGCCATTGACATCGGAATCTATCAGGCGGGAGCCTTCAAGCTGGAAGTACTTTTCCAAAAGTGAGACTCCGTGATTGTAATAGCGCGTCATTCCCTTACCGCTCCTGAGTGAGCTGGCGGGAAAGATAATCTTGAGGTTGCTTTCGCGATTAAGTCGCTTGGCGAGCAGCATCAGGGCGCTCTCCTGATTGTGGTGATTTTGCCGTCGAGATCGCTGCGGAAGTGTCGATGTCCGGCTTCAAGCGATTCGATGGCTACCACGCCACGGAGTCGCGACGCATGGAGAATATCTTTGTCGCCCAAGTGTATCGCGACATGACCGGGAAAGAAAATCAAATCACCGACGAGCGATTCATCGAGTGTGACTTCCCTGCCGAATTGCGATTGGTCTTTGCTGTCTCTTGGAAGTCGTATCCCGGCGCGACGATAGACAGCTTGGGTGAAACCGGAGCAATCATAGCCAAAGGTTGAAGATCCGCCCCATAAGTATGGCACGGACAGCAGCGACCGGGCTTCTTCAATTGCACGGCTCAATGGGATTGGCTCATCAATATTGACACGGCCGAATACAAGCGCGAATTCGGATCCATCGAGGTCGTGGAAGAGCTCTCCTCCGGCCGAGACGATAAGTGCTCCGTACGGCAAGGTTAGTCTACCTCCGCTGTCTGTGCGATCAAATACGGCGAATAGTGATGTGACCACGCAGACGTTGTTGGTGGCCTGAGGCGCTGTCACAAGGTAGGAATGCCCAATCCAGCCGTTGTAGCCATCAGCAGACTCGCAACGGACAAACTCGCTGTTATCTTCGATTGACCTTACTGAATGCCCATAGAGAGCCTGTGACACACGTTGGGAGCGGTGATCGGCGTCTTGGCGCATGTCAGCGACTGGAATGGCGACTGTGAGATTTTCCACACATGGAATCTGCCAGATTCGACAGCGAGATTCAACAAAAAGTGGCAGTGAAATCGCTGTCACAAAAAAAGCCGGCGGAGCGAACTCCGCCGGCTTGAAAAAACGAACTAACTCGTTTAGAACGCGAATTTCACGGTGAAGTACTGATTATCGTCGAAGCCGTTGACATCAACCTGCTGCCACGAGTAATCAAGACTTACAGCGGAGCCGCCCCAATGGAACTTCACGCCAGCGCCGAATGAGGCGCCATAAGTGAATTCATCCTGGCTTGAGCCGACAAAGCCGCCGCGCAGGAAGAAGAGATCATTGTAGCCGTACTCGGCACCGCCCTTGAATTCGTCTTGCGAGAAGTTGTTGCTCTGGAAGGTTCCGGACAACTCGAGATTATTCATCTCATTGTTCTGGAGGGCATTCCATGCAACACCAAATTGAATCGAAGACGGAAGGTCGAAGCCTTCGCTTTCGGTGCGCACCGTTTTGTTAGCGGAGTTCGGATCGTTGGTCGTCGGAATGACTTTGATGTCAAAACCGGAGCCGGTGAACTTCATCTGAGGTCCAACGTGCTTAACCACGACGCCAAACTTAAGTCCGCGCCAATTCGGGACGTAGGTAAAACCGAAGTCGAACGCTACGCCACGGGCAGAAACCTGCTCAACGCGCTCATTTACGAAGTAAGTGGTCGCGCCAAACGACACGCGATCAGTAAACTGACGCGCGTAGGTTATCCCGAGGACGGAAAAAGTAGGACTGAAGGTTTCACCGCTTGAACCCTGCTGGTCGTCCCAGGTCGTCTTAAGAATGTCGCCAATTGACAACACCTTGATAGACGCACCGAGCGTTCCAAAGCCTTCGAGTTCAGTAGTAATACCTACATATTCAAGATTCATATCAGCGAAGTACTCGAGATGCGAAAACATCGCTTCGGTACCTGACTGATTGGCTGCTCCAGCCGGATTCCAGAACAAGGCTTCGGCGCCATAGGAATTGGCGATCATTGCACCGCCAAGCGCCGATCCACGGGAACCAACCGGGATACGCAATTCTTGCGCGCCCGCGGTTCCGATTTTGATCTCATTGCCGGCGAGGAGCATCGCGCTCATGAGTACCACCAGCGCCGACGAAAGTAATAGTAGCTTTTTCATCGTATTCACTCCTCTCCTTAGAATGTATCCAGTTGTTCGACTTCAGGGAAGATCGCCATTTTGCCGAACGTAGTTCCCAAGCCATCGGCTTCGATGACCCAAACGTAAATACCGGATGCGACCCAAAGGCCAGCAGCGGTTTTCAGATCCCACTCAAATTCGGGATTCGTGGTATTGCCCGGACGCTCCAAGGTGCGGAGCAGGTCGCCAGCAATATTGTAGATCTTGATCTTCATCGCCTTGTTCGGAGGAAGATTAATGAACTTGACGATACGATCAAACTGATCGGTTTCTTCCGGATAGAAAGCGTAGTACGGATTCGGAACCGTCTTCACATTGCTGAGGTCGTTGCCAATGACAACATCCTCACCAGTGGCCTCTTCCGGCTTAGTCGTGGAGAATGTGTACTTCACGCCCGGATTGTTCGGATTGTTCTTTCTGATGATCAGTTTCTGACCGTCAGCAAGTTCATCCGCGGGCACGTGTCCAGGACGGATACGCGGCCAAAGGGCGTACAACACATCCATATCACCGGCATCGTTAAGCATGTTTTGGGATGCATAGCCGGCGTCCTCTGTACCCGTGTATGTGCTGTTGGTGACGAAGATATACTCGCGCCCAGCACCATCTTCATCGCACGGGAGCCACGTTGAGTCGAAGCATACATTGCCGAATTGTTCTGCGATCAACACGTTTAGTTGCCGTTCCGGGCTGGTACTTACGTCCCACGCCGTAAACGGAACATCGAAGAAACCACTGTAGCAATAGCTGCTTCCGCAAACCGAAGTACCGGTTCGGACGTAAAAATGACCCTTTTGGGTCGTCGTGAAGCTCCAACGGATTTCAACGTTTTTGTAATCCAATGGACCGACATTAGAGCCAAAGAAATCGGCAGCATTACCAAGTGCACCAAAGAACAAAGGCAAGCCAGCATCAACACCACTAATCCAGCGATCGCCAACCCATTCATATTCTTTGGCACCCGGAGCCGGACCAACGACGCGCACCTGGATGCCTTCGGCAACCGGATAACCGTAGTCATCCGCCTGCGTCACGACGCTGTCCAAGATAGTCTCGCCAGTCGCAAGATTCGTAAGATTCCAAGTCAAATCATCATTGAAATTGACTTCGTAATCATCTCCGGTAACTTGATCCGGATAGATGTACTCGACATAAGTTACGCCATCGCTGCTTCCGGCCGGAACCTGTGTCGCCACCTGCGAAACTGAGCCGGCGAAAGTGAACGGTTTGACTGAATACGGTACGATCGGACTTTCCAAGGTCTCAGTGATGTAGCCGAGGAAGTTGCCGCCCGGATCGTTAAATGGCGTAATGTTGAGATAGTCGTAAGAATAGGCTGTAACCGCAAAATAGTACGGCTGGTTGTTTTTCAGCGGCACACCAGTGATTTGACTCGCCGTTATGGTCTGGTTGTAAACCAATCCGGAATTTGAGCCTTTCTGGAGAATGATGCTCTGGTACCACCAGCGGCGGCATCGACAACGTCGCCATAGATCAGAGAGACTGGTTCATCCTGATCATCGTGGTCGACATCGTAAGTAGCAAACTTCGTCCAAGGACCATTAGCCGACTCACCTTGATACAGGTTGTAGCCTTCAAAATGGAATTCTTGCGCGAGTTTCTCGTTCTCTTCGATGTTTCCGACCGGCTCGGTACCCCAAATGATATCGACCGCACCATCAAGGCCGCGCAGGAAAACTGACGGCGAAGGCGGAGGCGACGGAATATCGAAATTGAGATCGAACACGGCCTGAGCGGCGACGTCCGCTGCCTTCAAGGCAGAAATTGAAGAAAGAGGATTGGTTCCCTGAGCCACGATTACTGCGGCGACGACTTCTTGAGTATCGCCAGGGGCCATTGTAAATGGTCCTGCCGACATCATATAGCGACGGTCAGCCGCGGCGGCATCGATCCAGCCCGTTTGGTCGACCGGGTTACCTGATACAGCGTAGGTCGTAACAAGTCCCGTGACCGGGTTGACATTGTCAACCATTTCGCCAGAGATCGGATCCTTGGTCAGACCCTTCATGTAGCCGTAGGTCTCTACACGACTAGCAGGGTCAGTACCATTGATGTACTTGTTGAACGAGGCCATCGGCAGGTTCTTGAAACCGTGACGGTATTCGCCATTAACCAGAGCCGAGTCCTCCGGCAGACCCGGGACAATCGGTCCCTGGAAGAAATCGAATCCAACTGCCGGCGGGGCTGATCCGTAAATAGCATCCGCACCCTGATTGTAGCAGTAGCCTAAGGAAAGCACTGTGTCGCAACCGACGAGATCGCTTGCAGCGTCACCGAGATCCGGGTCAGCCCAAAGCGAAACAAAGGTTGAATCGAGAGTGTTGGTTCCCTTATTGATGATGACGTACTTGAAGAACACAGTGTTCCCAAGCGCGCCGCCACGGGCGAAACCAAAGGCCGACATTTGGACTTCGAGTCCAAGCGGGGCCGTGCTTGCGGCATCGTTGACGTGATTGGTCGGGTCAGCGTCGTTAAACACAGACCAAGCCATTTGATCGCCAAATATGCGCGGGTTGCCCAGCGAATCCACCGGTGCACCTTGGGTTACCGGCCATGCGGAGTAATCTGGATTCGAAGTGGGTGTGTCAGCTTTGTTTAGTTTATACACCCGAAATGCTGCGTTGTCGGGAACGTATGTACCACCCACCATCGGACCGGGTGTGAACTCCGAAGAGAACTCAGCGATCGAGAGGCGAATGTCATTGTTGACTTTGGCGCCGACCCAAAGACCGGCGGAATAGATAACAGTCTTCTTCGTCCCCTGCGGGAAGTAAAGACCGTCAGTTTTGCCCAGCACGTTGGCATTATCGTAGGCAAAGTTACCGTCGTTATAGACGAACATTAAGAGATTGTTCACATCTATATAGGTATCCGTGTCCTCGATAAGCGCAGTCTGCGAGCCATGCCACTTCCCTGTCACGTTGCTGACGCCCCACGCCATCGTGGTCATCGTCAGGAACATCAGCAGGGAATAGAATAATCTCGTTTTTTTCATCAGCTTCCTCCTGAAGCGTTCAGGTTCATTCACCTTAGAACATTAACCGCAGGCCGAGACGGACCTGACGCGGGGTATCGTAACTTCCTGGATTGGCTTGCTTGAAATTGTACTTCGCCACACCATCGGCTCCGTATCTATCAGCAAAAGCCTCTCCATCAGCAGTCGCGAGCCAACCGGTATTGTCGGCACGACCCGTACCCTCGTAAACATCCAATGCGTTCTCTGTATCAAAGATGTTGATAACCCAAAGGTAAACGTCCCAATTAAGTCGCGCGATCTGGAAGTTCTTGTTGGCCTTCATGTCGACTCTGTAAGTCCACGGACCAGTGCGCGAGTTGATCTTGCCGATCGGATTCGGCGTGACCGAAGCCAATGAGATTTCGTTGTACACGTTCATTGGCGTGTAAGGAGTACCTGAACCGGCGCGGAATACAAAGTTGATGCCGGCATTTTCGAACGGGCGCACGTTACCCAGCTTCGGACCCATACCGTCAGCGGCACGGACATCGATGATGGCCGTGATTTTGTGACGCTGGTCGTAATCAAGCGGGGATACACGAATCGGACGCTCGGCATTGGTCCAGGCGATATTACCCTGCGATGTCGCATACGAACCAGTACCGGCCGCATAGGATATCGAGTAGTTCAATTCGGCTGCGACCGTACGGGTACGGCGCATCTTAAGCGAGAAATCAAGACCCTTGATCGTACCGAAGTCGTGGTTGCGATAGGTCGCAAACGCGTTCGGCGATGAAGGCTGATTGATAACTTCCGTCAAACCGTTCACGTCTTTGTAGTAAGCAGTGACGTTGAAGCTGGTGAAATCACCAAGCTGGTGCGCCAAGCCGACTTCATAGGCTGTAGTTTCTTCCGGTTCAAGGTTCGGGTTGCCGATTGGCGAATAGTACGGTGCGTCCTTTACCATACGCTGAAGGAACTGAGTACCGACATAGAGGTACTGAAGTTCGGGGCGCTGGAAGAACTTGCCATAGTTCACGTGGAACACGGTGCGATCAGAAACCGGGAAACCAACGCCGAGACGCGGAGAGATCTTCTGTTCGGCCTTCGCCGGTTCGAAGTCACCATCGTCAAGAAGTGTGGCATTCAGGACTTCCTGATCGGTGTAATCTTCCGGATTGGCAAGGACGTTATTCGGATCAAGCGGACGCTCTTCGTTCTTGAGACGATCGGTATTGGCATTCAGATAGTCGTACCGAAGGCCGGCGTTGACGACCAATCCTTCGAACTCGAACTTATCCTGAAGATAGAGCGCGAACATATACGGCTTCTTTGCGCCATCGGGACCATCATCAACATTGTTTTCGCCGGTCTTATCATAGCCGAAGAAGTTGGCATCGTTCCATGCGGCGCGATCAAATTCTTCCGGGTCGGCAATGGTAGTGTCAATGCGGGTCGGATCCAGGTGATTGTAATACCGAAGCGCGTGGCGTTCAAATTCAGCGCCGAACTGGACTTCGTTAAACTCGTTCACCTGACTCGTCATGTCGAAATTTACGCCAATATAGGAAGAACTGCGTCTAAGGATGTCTTCCCAAACGTGGCCCTCGTCAACATCGGTAGTGCTCAGATCGTCGCCGATCCAGAACAAGTTGGTGTTGTCGAAAGTCGGATTGCCATTGGGGCGGCCATAAGCATAGACGTCATCCCAATGGGTTTCATCGCCACGGAGTCTCTTGGTGAGATAATAAGTACCGCCAAGTTCGAAGAAGGTCTTCGGCGAAAGCGTACTCGTCCACTTGGCATAATATGAGTAGTTCTCATCCAGATAACGCGGGGCATGCGTTCCGTTGAAGTAATAGTTCATGCGGAACTCGCGCCACTCTTCGTAGCTGCCCAACGAACCCAAGCGGAGAACGTTCTTCTGGTTGATGTCATAGCGCAACTTGCCCTGCCAGCTCCAACCGGAAAGGTCGTTGTGGGGGAGTCTGCCGTCAGCGGTCGCACGCGGCGTGCGATCACCAAGACGACGGCGTTCCATCGAAACAAAGAAGCTCATCTTGTTGTTATTCGGAACGATCGGACCGTCGAGATTGAAGGCCAAAACGTTGTAGTTGAAGCGGCCATCCGAGCCCATGAATTCGTCGGTTGAGGCTTCAACGGCACCAGAGTATTCTTTGGCGCCTTCCTTGGTAGTAACGTTGATCGCACCGGAGGAAATCCAGCCGTATTCAGCGCTAAAACCACCGGTCGAAATCGAGATTTCCTCGATCGCGTTGTTGTTGATAGCGGTAGTTGACATATTGGTCAGCGGGTCCTGCTGAGAGAAACCGTCGACAAAATATGCGACATCGCCTTGACGGCCACCACGGATGTTGAGCGAGGGCTGGTTGCTTTGTTCGCGACCGCCACGGGTTCCCACCGCAGAAGCTTCAACGTTTTCCGAATAGGCAACAACGCCGGCGCTGAGACCGACAACGTCGGTATAACCACGCGTGGGCAGTTGTTGAATTTCTTCGCCGGAGACGATTTTCAGCGACTTGGTCTGATCGAGAATGATGAGCGGGCGCTCAGCAATAACGACCTGCAATTCGCCGGTAAGCGTCTTGGAAGACATTTGGAAATCCGCCAAAGTAGTCAAATCGACAGAGACACCAAGTCCCTGCAATTCGACCGGCGCGTATCCAATGAGTTCTGCCTTCAAAGTAAAAGTACCGACCGGAACGTTAAGTATGAAATACTTGCCTTCCATATCGGTCAGCGCGCCCATCGAGGTGCCGGCAATACTAACGGCGACACCTGGAAGCGCGGAACCCGTTTCTTTGTCTGTCACCTTGCCAGAGATCTTGCCGACGGTAGCCGCCTGGGCAAAAGCACATAGCATCAAGACAAGAATCAGGATCAGAGCGACTTTTGGTTTAAGATTCAAAACCAAACCTCCTGTTAATGAATTGAATTCGTACGCAAAAGTGCGGATTTGTTAGCATTTCGATTCAGTTTCCTACCTCCTGTAAGAGTTGTGGGTTCATACTTCAAAAGATTCTTACCTCCAATAGAAATAGACGCGCAAAGCACAACTTCGTGTATCCCCTTATCCGAGCAGGCATGATGGAGTCAATAAGATCGCGGTGATTTGCATTCCTTCTCGGTCGGTTCCGTTACCGCGAAAAATGTGGTTGACCCCGACGTTCCTTGCCGGAGTTGGAATAGAGCCCTGCTTAAGTCTTGGAAAGAAAATTCGTTTGTCCTTACATATTGTCAACATAAAACTTTTCGCTAACTGCAAGCCACATCAAGGCTTTAGTCAATTTGTCGACTTGTGGGGAGAAATGCTTTAGCAGGGATTGAACAGAATTGTCACTTTTTTGAACACAAATGTTCACTAAATTTGCCGCCCATTTTCGTCCAAAGCTGTGATTTGGAGCGTCTTAGAGGACGAGTTTTACTTCAAATACTTGTTCAATAGCATTGGTTAACTGGAAGAATACCTTGGCTTTATCGGTAGGCTGCCCAGACAACTGTTCGAGGCTGGTTACAGAGTCCGGGGCAAAGCCGCATGGGTTAATGAGTTGGAAGAAATTCAGGTCGGTGGCGAGATTGAGTGCCAGACCGTGATAGCTGACCCAGCGTTTCACGGCGATGCCGATAGCGCAGATTTTCTTATCGCCTACCCAGACGCCGGTTTTCCCGACCGAGCGTTCGCCGATGATGTCGTAGTTCTTGAGGAAAACTATCACGACTTCTTCGAGGTCCCGAAGGAATTTGTGAAGATCTCTTCCCCGCTGGTCGAGATCGACAATCGGGTAAATCACCTGCTGGCCGGGTCCGTGGAATGTAACGTCGCCGCCGCGTTCGATCTCGAATTTCTTCACGCCGCGTTGAGCAAGAATCTCATCGGCGACCAGAATGTTCTCATTGCCGCCACCGCGTCCCACGGTAATCGTTGGCGGATGCGAGGTAAAAATAAAGGTGTCCTGCGACTCGCCGGCTATGCGCTTGTCGACCATCTGCAATTGCAATTGGTGAGCTTTGTCGTAGTCAGACAAGCCAAGGTCGAAGATGCGGGCTTTGGTGGTGGCAATATTCATGGATAGCAGGCGCCCTCACCCCTTCCCCTCTCCCATTGGGGAGAGGGGAAAGAGAATGTGGCAATTTGTCTTTCTACATCAACAGCAGTTCAGGTTCTTCGATGTAGCCGATGAGCGTGCGCAGGAACTGGACTGCGTAGTGACCGTCGATCAGGCGGTGGTCAAATGACAATCCCATGTTCATCATCTCACGAATGACGATTTGGTTATCGCGCACCACTGGTCGTTTCTGGATCGCGTGGATGCCGAGAATTGCAACCTGCGGTTGGCTGATGATCGGAGTCGAATTTAATGCGCCGTATCCGCCGGCATTTGTCAGAGAGAAAGTGCCGTCCTCGATGTCGGCAGGCATCAGACGTTCGCTTCGGGCTTTGTCACCGAGATCTTTGAGGTCCTTCATGATCTGGATGATGCCCTTCTGGTCGGCAGCTTTGATAACCGGAACGATGAGGCCGGACTCGCGTGCAACGGCGATACCGATATTGTAGTAGTGCTTAACAATAACTTTGTCGCTTGTCATCGAGGCATTCATTAACGGGTATTCTTTGAGAGCCTTCACAGCGGCTACTACGATGAACGGCATAAATGTGACGCGGACGCCTTTTTCCTTTTCGATGCGGTCGGCGTGCTTGGCGCGGAACTCGACCAAGC
Organism: bacterium; assembly: GCA_016708315.1. Classification (NCBI taxonomy): domain Bacteria; species bacterium. Next base: position 218,797 of record JADJGC010000002.1, on the reverse strand, counting down.
GCGTGAAATCGCATTCGTCAAAGGTCGTTACGTGCGGCGAGGTCTGTACCGACTTCACCATGTGGTCGGAGATAAGTTTGCGAACGCGCGTAAGCGGGAATTCTTCGATGCGCTTGGTTGTGTCGTAAACTTGCTGTGGTGCTGCGGCAGGAGTGTGTGCCGGAGATGAAGCGGCCGTCGGAGCGCTTGCTGCGCCACCCTTTGATGCAAGGAAGTCCTCGACATCTTTCTGAGTGACTCTTCCACCGCCGCCGGTTCCACGAAGGAGACTTACATCAATACCGTGCTCTTTGATCAGTCTGCGTACGACCGGAGATAGCTTAATTGGTCCAGTCTGGGCGGCAGGTGCGCTCACGGGAGCTGCCGGAGCAGGAGCGGCCTTGGCGGCCACCGGAGTTGAAGCGGTTTTTGCCGGGGCCGCTTCAGGAGCAGGAGCGCTGCTGGCCTTTTCGCCGGGCGTGCCAATAACAGCGATTTCCCTGCCGACAGGTACGACATCGCCAACCTTGGCTTTGATTTCAAGCAATACGCCGTCGGCCTCAGCCGGGACAGAGACGTTGACTTTATCGGTCAGCAATTCGACCAGAGGTTGATCTTTCTTGATGACATCGCCGACTTTGACGAACCACTGATTGATCGTTCCTTCGACAACTGATTCCCCCATAACGGGGACTTTCATGACATAAGCCATTATCCAAACTCCTTAAATACGGAAACTATTCTCAATGCAAAAATCGAGTCCCAAACTCGACGATTCAGCAAGTTGCCCCGAATCAAAATTCGATAATAACATCATTAACCAGTGATGGCAAGCATTCTTTCCAAGGCAATGCGCGCGTATGCCTTAACGTCCGGCGGCACCGACATTGGCTTGATTGTCTCGAGATTATCCAAGGTGTATGCGAGGTCGTTCAGCGTCGTGCGATACATGTTGACACACATGGCACAGGTGTTCCCTGCCAACTCCAAGATCTTCTTATCAGGGTACATATGGGAGAGACGGTCGATCAGGTTGAGCTCGGTTCCTATCGCGATCGTAGCACCTGCCGGTTGTTCGGCGACGTACTTGACGATATGACTGGTTGATCCGACCGAATCGGCGACTGCAACCAATTCTTCAGTACACTCGGGATGAACGACAATCTTGATGCCGGGATGCTCTTGTCGCATTTGTTGAATATGGTGCGGCTGAAACACTGAGTGTACGTGGCAATAGCCCTTCCAGAGAATCACACGAGCGCGTTTGAGTGCTTTTACGTCGCGCTTTGCGGGGTCGAGATTAAAATCCCATACAAAGAGTTGGTCTTTGGGGATACCGTAGGCATTTGCTGTGTTGCGACCCAAGTGTTCATCGGGAAAGAAGAATATCCGTTCGCCTTGTTCGAAAGCCCAGTCGAAAGTCTTGCGGGCATTAGATGATGTGCAGATGACGCCGTTGTTCTTTCCGCAGAAAGCCTTGAGGTCAGCGGCGGAATTCATGTAAGAAATCGGGATGATTTTTGTGTCGGGCAGGTGATGGGCGATTTCGTCCCAGGCGGCGAAGACTGCATCGATTGCGGCCATATCCGCCATCGGGCATCCGGCAAGCGGATTTGGCAAGAACACTTTCTGCTCTGGTCGTGCGAGAATTACTGCGCTTTCAGCCATGAAGTGAACGCCGCAAAACGCGATGAACTCTGCGTCTAGTTCCGCACCAATTTTACAAAGAGCATAGGAATCGCCCTGATAGTCTCCAAATTCCACGACTCCACGGCGCTGGTAATGATGAGTCATCACGACGAGGTTCTTGCCGTAGTGTTTCTTCTTTGCGCTGATACGCTCACGAAGTTCGTCATCGGGCATTGCGCGATAGTTGTCGGGAGTTCTCGTGTAGGCGGATGGCATCATTTTATCGGTAACCTCGGAACGCAGACTCGGGCATCAAATAGATCATTACAACACGTACGGTGAGGCGATTGGCCATCTTTGAAAAATCGATGTTACGACGCGTCGTCCTCGCCATTGGGTTTTTCTATGCCATACTCCTTCATCTTCTGACGCAGTGTATTGCGGTGAATTCCAAGGATATCGGAACTTTTCTGGAGACTGAATTCGTTAGCTTTGAGAACGTTTTCGATGTGCTCTTTTTCTAGGTCACGCAGCGGCATATCTAAGGGCGTGGTCGTAGAGCCCGCTTCCGAGCCCTCGCGACGAAGTTGAGCGAAGTCGACGGCATCCAAGGTATCGGTGCGACTGAGAACAGTTGCACGCTCAATGACGTTGGCAAGTTCGCGGACATTGCCAGGCCAGTCGTAGGCGATTAGAAGGTCTTTCGCAGCGGGAGTGATATTACGGCGAGGTCGATTGGTTTTTGTCGCCGACAGTTTGAGGAAATGATCGACGAGCGGCATGATGTCTTCGCGCCGTTCACGCAGCGGCGGGATATGCAAATGGACGACATTGATTCGGAAATAAAGGTCCTCGCGAAAACGGCCGGATTTGACTTCGTCAACGAGATTGCGATTGGTTGCTGCAATCAGACGAATGTCCGCGATAACCTCCTCTTCCCCACCCAGACGCTCGAAACGACGTTCTTCGAGCAATCGTAGAAGCTTCACCTGAATCGAAAGCGGCAACTCACCGATTTCGTCGAGGAGAATTGTCCCGCCTTTGGCTAACTCAAACCGACCGAGCCGACGTTTTTCGGCGCCGGTAAATGCTCCGCGCTCATGGCCGAGCAGTTCCGATTCGATGAGTGTCTCGGGAATTGCGGCACAGCTGACTGCTACAAATCGACCTTTATTTCGGGAGGACAATTGATGGATGCTTCTCGCAAGCAGTTCCTTTCCGGTACCGGATTCGCCGGTAATCAGAACGGTCGCTTCGGTAGGAGCGACACGTGCGACCTCGGACAGGAGGGACTTGATTCGATTCGATACACCTACTATTTCATCGAGTTCGAGCGATTCGAGTCGTTCGCGCAGCTGGCGATTTTCGGCGAGCAAGTAGTGGCGCTCACCTGCCTTGGAAATCAATTCTTGCAGTTCCCCGAGGTTTACTGGTTTGCTGATGTAGTGGAATACACCGGCACGCATTGCTTCAACGGCTGACTCGACATTTCCGAACGCGGTGATCAAAATCACCTGCATTTCGGGGTCACGCGTATGGACCTGCTGAAACAACTCCAGTCCGGAAATTCCGGACATCTTCATGTCAAAGAGTCCGATTTCGAACGAAGATGTGCTCAATATTACGAGAGCAGCCTCGGCGGATTCGGCGGTGGTGACTTTGTGGCCAATTTTGCGCAGGAATCCGGCCAGCATTTCCCGCTGATTGCTCTCGTCGTCAACTATGAGAATTCGCAATTGAATCATTCGGTTGGATGTTATCGCCTGGAGTCAGGAAATGCAATATAATTTGGGTCGTCAAGGTGTTCTGTTCTAACGATATCCGGGGGCGGATTGCCCTCTTTCCGGGCGCAAAATGGCTCCCGAGTACTCCGATACCGTGTTTCCACGGCTTCAACCTTGTCCAGGCCAGAAAAAATGAATTGACAGTATGGAGGTCGGGGTTTACATTGAAAACAGTAACTCGAAAACAATTTGATTTGTCTACCGCGCGAGTGACCTTGGGTGAGTGATCGACTTCGCGCAATTTCAAGCAGGTTCGAAAAGTACTACTAACCCGGGCTAATTCGAGCCGATTTCTGCTGTTCGATCACGCTCCATCCTCTTCGTTGCGATAAAAATCGACTAAATTGGCTACTTCTGACGGTCGCCTGTCGGAAGAGTCCCGTATCTGGCAATCGAGATTGCTTGTTAGATTCGAATTCCGAGGGAGGTGATTGCACACCAAGAGCATCTTCGTTTCTATTCACCCGTTAATGGTATAATTGCAACGTTTTCGTCCTCACACTGGAAGGAGCGACTTGAAATGAAAAAATTCACAATGCTTGCCCTGAGTATTGCATACGTGATTCTCCTGTTCTCGGTTTCAGCATTTGCTGCAAAGGCAACGAGTGCGATCGAGGCGGGAATTGATCCGCGCGATGTCGTGGCTGAGAGCTCGAAGCATCCTCTCACAGACGTCCAGCTGGAACAATTGAATCGCAATGTTTCGAAACCAAGCGGTTCATCACAAGCCGCACTGGGTTTCCTTGCGTCGCCGGGCATCAACATCGGTAATACCGGTTATGACATCCAGCACAACAGCCGCATGGGCCGTCAAATTGTGCAAGGTCCAAACGGCCGTGTACACATGATCTGGACCCACAAACTTGCGGGTGTCGCGGCAACGGAACGCGAAATTCGCTACGGTTCATATGTACCGAACACCGGTCTGTTTGATCTTCCGGGCGGACTGGTGATTTCTGACGGTCGTGAAGGCCATATGTGCTCGCTTGATCACTTCAATAGCTCGGCACTTGCTGCGTGGCGTTATGGAGCGGCATTTGCGGCATATCGTACGACGACAGCTCTTGACTTTGCATCAGGAGCGGCAAGCTTCTCGATCATTGACGCTCCTTCGGCGGCTGTGAGCTGCGAAGGTACGTTTAGCGGCGCTGTTTCTGAACCATACATTTGGCCGATGATAGTAGGCGACAATGACGGCGGCGGAACGCCGATTGTACACGTCGTGGCGATGGAAGGCAATACCGGTTCTGACTACTCGGCGATGGTTTACTTTCGCGGTACCGGAGCTTTCACCAATTACGGCACTTGCGGCAAGTTCATCGACTCAACAACTGCAATCAGCTATACTGTTGCTCAAGATCCAAACTCGAACAAAGTCGCGATCGCCTATACAAAGGCACGCACAGCGGCGACCTCGCGCGAAAACAATGACGTTGCCTATCGCATGTCGAATGACCTCGGCGTAACATGGGGTCCGATTGTAAATGTGACGAACTATGCATCATCAGCAAAAGAGCGCGCTTCACAGGAAACGTCTACCCTCTTCGATGCCGACGGTTGCTATCACATTCTCTATGTAGCGGCGTTCTATGATTCAGCTGCTTCGCAGCTTGCCGATCAGGAAGCCAAGCTCTATCACTGGGACGACTGCAACAATTGCAGATCGTTGGTTCTTGACGCGAATAACGTGCACGCCAACTGCACCATGAAGGCGTTTGAACACAATGTGGCCCGCGTCAGCATTACGGAGTGTACGGTTGGAGCGACAAAGACCATCTATGCAATTTATACTCGCTACGTAGGCGACACTAATCCGTCGACCCCGGCGCTGACAGACTGCTCAAATGGCCAGTTCCCGAACGGCGAAATCTTTGCGTCTGCGTCGTCAACCGGCGGCGAGACTTGGGGACCTCCGGTCAATTTGACGAATTCACGCACCGACAATTGCGCATCGGGTACCTGCGATGATGACAACTTCTCGAGTTCAGCCATGTATAGCACGGACTCTCTGCGCATTCAGTACATCAACGATAAGGACGCCGGTTCCGGCGTTGGCAATGATGGTACCGCGGAAACCTACAGCCCGGTAATGTTCCTCAGCCATCCTTGCTTCGCGATGGACACCTATCGCAGTGTGACTTCGACTCCAGCTGGAATTCTTTATCCGTTCCATGCCACGACAGCGCAAGTTGCCAATACTTCCATTACGCTGACAAATGCCGGCAACACGACTGCTAATTGGACCCGGACCATTGCTTACAATGTCGGATCGAATTGGCTGACAGTCCCGGCTTCCGGAGCAGTGACTGCCGGTTGCACAAACTCGCAAGTTCTTGCTATTAGCGCGGGACCACTTGCGACAGAGGGTTTGTACACGGCTACGATTACTTTCAGCTACGAAGGCCCGTCGACATTCCAGGTGCCGGTCGAATTTTACGTTTTCGACAGCTTCTTCCTGCCGCAGGATCAGGCGATTCATACCGCATTGGTGCGCATGAACGTCAACCAGGCGGGTCGTAATTCCCATCAGGAAGTCGGCAGAATGTTCTACAACTTCGTAGATCAGCAGGAGCCGATCTATGATGGTTCGCTGGTGCTCGGAAATTCAGCCACGAGCTTAAGCTGGTTGATTTTTGAAGGCGGCGGCAACGTGCCGACCGTTTCCAACCCGTTTGGTCCGCTATATGCCAAGTCGAATACGGCGATAGACTCGACCGGAAATCCGCTCTTCAGCTTCGCTTCCGGTAAGGGTGCAAATCGCGATTCGACACTTGGTTTCGATGTTACCTGGTATGCGCCGAAGCATTCTGATTCTTCGACGTTTATCATTGCCTCGTACTCGCTGTACAAAGGCACGAAGAATCCTGCCGGCAGTGTGACTGGCTTGACAGTCGCGTATGCCGCCGACATCGACGTACCGGATGATAGCTCCGACAACGTCGGCGGATTTGACACTGCCCGCGAGACGATATATCAGCGCGGCCGCTATGCTCCGGATGATTTGCGTTTTGCAGGTCTTCGCGGCGTCTTGAAAGATGGCGGTAATGTGACCGGCGGCTTCGCTTGGGAAAACGATGTCACCGTCTATCCGTTGGGCGGATACGAAAATGATTCTCTGTGGAACAAGCTGCAGGCAACTGTCGGATTTGCAACCACGGATTCGTTGGAAGATCTGAACTCGGTATTGACTCTTGCTCGCAACGCCACAATAAATGGCGCGGCAAATGATACACTGCACTTTGCGGTCATGTTTGTCGGCACCAATGGCGTTCAGAACCTGACCAATTTCCAGACTCAGTTAGACAAAGCCCGTGCGTGGCTCTGTCTGCACGTCTACAACGGTTCAGATGCTTGCGCCAATTGTCTGTGCGGCGATGCCAATAACAGCGGCGGCTTTAGTATTTCTGACGCTGTGTTTATCATTGCTCACATCTTTGGCGGTGGCCCGGCACCGGCTCAGCCGTGCTTAGGCGATGCCAATGGCAGCGGCGGTATCAGCATTTCTGATGCCGTGTATTTGATTGCGCACATTTTCGGCGGCGGCCCTGCGCCGTTCTGCCCCTAATCAGTAGAGTGAATCTGAAGTAATAATCTTGCTTCAGATCGTTTGCAACAAAGCCGCACTTGACATCGGTCAAGTGCGGCTTTATTGTTTTTGGATGTTGTCTGTCGTAGTTAATTGAATTGATTGCGCATTATGGAAACCGAATCGTCATATAGTCTAATGAGGATGTATTGAAGCTGTTTGTTCGAAATCTAATCTGGCTGGTGGTTGCCACTGCGGCACTTTGCGTGACGGCTGCTGCGACCGAATTATCTGGTCAGGACGACCCGCTTGACTATGAGCGAGCACTCAAGCAGCATCACTTGAAATTGTCGCGCTATGTTGGGGCTTTGTCGAGTCATGTGCCTTCTGCGAATCAGAATCAGTATGATGTTACATTCTACCATTTGAGTTTTTCGATTGATGCAGATCAAAAGTTGCTCACTGGAAAAGTCGAAGTGCACGGACAGGCGCTGGAGCCGTTGACTTCAGTCGAACTTGATCTCGCAGCAAACATGGTAGTCGATTCCGTATTCACAGGCTCTGTAAGGGGGTCTTTTGAGCGCAGAGGCGCGATTGTGACAATCTTGACAGCAGCGATTGCGCAAAGCGAAGAATTCGATGTCACAGTTTTCTATTCAGGTTCACCGATTGCCGATGGATTTGGGTCATTCTCTTTTGCGACTCACAATGGACTGCCGCTGGTGTCGACCTTGTCTGAACCGTTTTTTGCCCGCAATTGGTGGCCCTGTAAGGACCACCCATCCGACAAGGCGGATTCGGTTGATCTGCGAGTGACTATCGACAACAGGCTCAAAGTCGCATCAAATGGTACGCTGAAGAACATAATCAACAATGGCGACGGCACGAATACGACTCATTGGCACGAATCGTATCCGATAGCAACCTATCTTGTGAGTCTGGCAATCGCCGATTACGAGCACTACGCCGATACGTTCTATCACGACAATGGCGCGATGCCGGTTGATTTCTACATACTCTCTGGAAACGTGGAGCGACTGCGAGCTAACAACGATCTCGTGGTGAGAATGTTGGAGTATTTCACGGACGTGTATACGGCGAGTATCCTTTTATTCGCGAGAAGTACGGGCATGCACAATTCCTGTTTGGTGGCGGCATGGAACATCAGACGTGTTCGTCAATGGGCGCGTTTCATGATTGGGTCATAGCTCATGAACTTGCCCACCAATGGTGGGGTGACATGATTACGTGCGGCACATGGCACGATATCTGGCTTAATGAGGGTTTCGCACGGTACTCTGAAGCGCTGTGGATCTATCACACAAATGGCGCGGCGGCTTATCACCAATACATGAATTCACTCATTCGGATTGACCAGCAAGTTTATGTCGAAGACACCACAGAGACGTATGTGATTTTCGACCGCGTCGTTTACGACAAAGGCGCGCTTGTGCTGCATATGCTCCGGTATCTTGTCGGAGAGGATACGTTTTTTGCGATTTTGCGCACGTATGCCGAGTCGAAGCACAAATATGGCACGGCAACTACCGAAGACTTTCGAGTAATCTGCGAGCAAGTGTCGGGACGCGATCTAGATTACTTTTTTCAGCAATGGGTTTATCAGCCGACCATCCCTGACTACCATTTCGGATTCGATTCATTCGAAACTGATTCCGGCTGGGTGACGGATTTGCAGCTCAAGCAGGTTCAATCGGTATATCCCCTATTTCAAACCGACATCGATGTTCGCTTCGTATCCGAGAGTGACAGCACGACTTTTCGGCTGACGAATGATCGGAAGACCCAGAATTATCGATTCGTCCTACCATACAAGCCAACTGAGTGCAAGCTCGATCCTGAGAACTGGATTGTGAATCAGTATACACAAGTCGAACTTGCTCTCCAATCGCAAGTCGATACGCTGCCAACCGCGGCAGTCGGGCAGGGATACAGTGTTCAATTGACCGCTATCGGAGGGCAACCTCCGTTTACGTGGTCGGCCTATTCGATTACAAAGCCTGACGAGTTTACATTATCAGAGTCGGGAATGCTCAGTGGCATCCCAGCCGACACCGGCACTTGGGAAATTGGCGTACGAATGATTGATTCCAGCATACCGGTGCGGGAAGGCTCGTCGGTGATTGTGCTTGATGTTCGTCAACAGCGCGGTGATATCGATTCACGGCTTGGCATGACGCTGACCGACATTCTGTTCTTCGTCCGATACCTATATCTCGGCGGTCCGACTCCGGACGACAGCACACTCGCCGATGCCGACTGTGACGGCGCGGTCGACATCGTCGATCTGGTCACGGTATTGAACTATTTGTATCAGCAGGGACCACCTCCCTGTTTCGTGCCATAGTCGTCGTCACAATCCAAGGTATCATGACGCTGCCGGAAGTGTCCCTCGCCGCGGCGCACCATCTCGTCCATCATTTCCTTCTTAGCCTTCCACACTGCTTCAAGCACCGGCAGCATAATTCGGATCGACACTCTCACAAGGTCTGCCATGTTGACGTCACACTCGCGTGCGAGAGAGTTGAGGCTTCGTTTCATTTCCGAAGGAATGGTGATGTTAAGTGTGTTATCGAATCGTTTTCGCATAACAGTTACTCCTGGTTTAGTGGTACTTGCGGTGGCTGACAATTGTCATAACTGAGACTATTGAAACGCCAAATCGCATCTTGATTTCGCGCATTTCATTCTGGTAGCGATCCCCATCAACGTGGTGGGCGAGGAACTCGTCAATTTCGGATCGGTAAGGCGAGGAGCAAATCACGCACTTGGTCGATGTTTGCGGTATCCTGAATTCCGATGCGGCAAATGCGGCAAGCAAACTTCGAAGCTTACGCAGTGCGCGGCTGTGCCGTTTTGCCACGGTGTCAAATGAGCAGCCTTGCTCGTCGGCGATTTCGAGAATGGACGCACCGTCAAAGTGGTATCGTTTGATAATGTATTGGTCGCCCTCTGAGAGCTTGGCAAGCGCAGCCAAAACGGCGATTCTGATTCTCTCTTTCTTCTTGACGCTATTTGGGTTGATGGCAGTGTCGCCCCAGATAGCCTCATAAGCAGCGTACATTTTCTTGTTGCTGTAAATGATGATCCTCATTGCGTTCTCCTTTCGGGCGCAATTAGGCACGAATTGGGAGAGACGTAAATCAGGTGATTATCGCATTTGGAGTCGCATAAAGGGCGATTGGGCAATTTCAATTGCGATTGAGCTTGGATTCAGTTAGAATAAGAATGAAGCTAATTCACAAGTTACGCCGGAGAGCACTATGCAGGAAGTTGATACTGACAAGAAGACGTCGCATTCGTACAACCTCACCGGAGGATTGATTGTGTTAGGGATTGGGATATTCTTCTTGCTGGTGAACCTCGATATCCTACCTCCTGTGCATGAATCATGGCCCCTGATACTGATACTGGTGGGAGTGGCGCTGATCGTTTCGAAGATCCGCCGCTAGACCATTCAAGCATATCGACCCAGCCGGAGCAGCCGCGCCCGACTCTGATCAGCTACCTCGTGTTGGGATTGCTGGTTATTGTCTGGCCCGTGAGCGCTTTCTATTTTCTCGATTCACAACACGACCTCGCTACCGACGTCGTGTCGCCGATACTTGAGATTTATCTCCCGACAATCCTCGTCCAACTGCTGATAGTCGGTATGATCGCCGTCGCCATGAAGTCGGAACACGCACGAAGCGGGAATATCGGACTTAAGAATTTCACGCGCTGGTCGGTACCGCTGGCGATTGGATTCTTGCTGATGGCGAACATTGCGCTGGCTTCCCTGCAGGCGATGATCGCAACCGGATCGCCGGAGAGCTTCGTAGAATTCGGCGCGCTGCTGCCAAAGACCGTAGCTGAGAAATTGACGTGGGTCTTGCTATGCGCAGTGGTTGCAGTCTGCGAAGAGGTGACATTTCGGGGTTATGTGATGACGCGGGTTACACAGATTGCCAATGGGCGAATGTGGTTGGGAGTGTTGGTTTCTACGCTGTCATTTGCAAGCGGGCATCTGTATCAAGGCCTTGGCGGCTTCGCAATCATTTTCGTCTATGGACTGATGTTCTGCGCTTTGTGTCTCTACTCGGGTTCGCTGTATCCGGCGATAATCGCGCACTTCCTGCAGGATGTGATGGTGCTGTTCATTCCGGAGTCGATGCGTTAGCGACTTAGCCCTTCGCAATAACTACTCTTTTTCTAATTCATCGAGAAGTTCGACCGCACGGCGCAGATGCGGGATCACAATGGAACCGCCGACGACGAGCGCCACATTGAATATCTCGAAGAATTCCGCTCGATTCACGCCTTCCTGTTTTGACTGAATCACATGATAGGCGATGCAGTCATCGCAGCGAAGGACCATTGACGCTACGAGCCCGAGCATCTCTTTGGTGCGTGAGTCCAGCGTGCCGTTTTCATAGGTTCGTGTGTCAAGGGCAAAGAAGCGATTGATCTGTTGGTGCTTTTCATCGAGGATGCGTTCATTCATTTTCTCGCGATACTTGCGGAATTGTTCAAGACGATCCGACATGGCTTACTCCTGAGTCGAGGTTGGCATATATTTGTCAGTAAGAGATTGAAATACTATCGGCTAATGTAGTCGCGGATGCGGCGAACGCCTTCGCGTAGGTTCTCAGGCGAGTTTGCATAGCTCAGGCGCAGGAATCCTTCGCCGTGCTCACCGAATGCGGTGCCGGAAAGAACGGCGACGCCGGCGTCTTCAAGTAGGCGTTCGGCGAGGTCGCGCGATTTCTTGCCGGTCTTGGTGATATTCGGAAACGCATAGAAGGCGCCGCGCGGAGACCGGCACGAGAATCCGGGCAGTGTGTTCAGTTCGGCAACCAACATGTCGCGACGGCTGCGGAATTCGGCGACCATTTTTTCTGTAGGCTCCTGAGTTCCCTGCAAGGCGGCGATGATTGCCCGCTGGGAAAATGACGCAGTACAGGAGTTGCTATTGGTCATCAAGCGACTCACGAGGAATGCCAGGTCGTTCGGCATGACGCCGTAACCAAGCCGCCAACCGGTCATAGCGTAGGCTTTTGATAGGCCGTCGAGAATGATCGTCCGGTCAATCAGACCTTCAAATTGCGTGATTGATTCATGCTTGTCGTCGTAGACAATGCGGCCATAGATTTCATCGGATAGAACCCAAAGGTCGTGCTTGACAGCTAACTCGGCAATTTCGCGAAGTTGCTCATGGCTCAACACGCCGCCGGTCGGATTGCCGGGTGAGTTGATGATGATCATGCGAGTCTTGGAGGTGATGATTCGACGCAGTTCATCGATGTCTATCTGGAAGTCGTTACTCTCGCGCAGCGGAATCGGCACTGCTTTTCCACCGACAAAGCTGATCACCGATTCATAAATTGGAAATCCGGGGTCAGGATAGATGACTTCGTCGCCGGTTTCAATTGCGGCAAGAGCCGTGAAGAACAGAATCGGTTTGGCGCCGGGAGTGACGACTACGTGATGCGGTCCGAGATTCAGGCCGCGGCTGCGGTTGACCTCGTCGATGATTACTTGTCGTACTTCGGGGAGACCGGATGATGGTCCGTAGTGAGTGTACCCTTCTTTGAGTGCTTGAACACCGGCTTCGACGATATGGGCTGGAGTATCGAAATCGGGCTCGCCGATCTCAAGATGGATAATATGCCTCCCTTGACTCTCCAATTCGCGCGCACGCGCTAATACTTCGAAGGCCGTCTCGGTACCGAGACGCCCCATGCGACTGGCAAACTTCACGATGTAACTTTGACCCAGTTTGAGTTCGTTGCGATTCTATTCCCCTTCAAGACAGGGGCGGGAATTCAAATTCCCAACGGACACTAAGTTACTTTTTGCGCTTCAACACACGCTTCACAGCAGCGATGTGATCCTTGGACTTCAGTCCAAAAGCCGCCATCAATTCGTCAGGCTTACCGGACTGGCCGAAACGATCCATTACCGCCACAAATTCCATCGGCACCGGGTGCTGTGAAACGACGACTTCGGCGACAGCGCCGCCGAGCCCGCCCATAACTTGATGTTCTTCGGCAGTAACAATGGCGCCGCATTCGCGAGCTGCTTTGAGAATTGCCTCGCGATCAATCGGTTTAATGGTGTGCATGTCAATCACCCGGCAGCTGATACCTTCGCTTGCCAATGCATCTGCGGCGACCAGGGCTTCATATACCTGCGTACCGCAGGCAATAATTGCCACGTCGGTGCCTTCGCGATAGACGTTCGCTTTGCCCAAGACAAATGGTGTCGACTCATCTGTAACCACCGGGACCGGTTCGCGCCCGAAGCGGATATATACAGGTCCCTCAACGGCGGCCGCGGCCAAGGTCGCTTTGCGCGTTTCCCAGTAGTCGCAGGGCACTATCAAACGCATGTTGGGAATAGAGCGAAGAATCGAAATCTCTTCCATTGCCTGATGGGTTGCGCCATCGGGGCCAACGGAAATTCCACCATGTGCGCCGCCGATTTTGACATTGGCATTGGAATAGCAAAGCGTGATGCGAATCATATCGAGGCAGCGATAGGCGGCAAATGCGCCGTAGGTCGAGAAGAACGGAATCTTGCCGATTAGCGAAAGTCCCGCGGCAATGAGCGCCATGTTCTGTTCGGCAACGCCGACCTGGATAAATCGGCTCGGATACTTTTCAGCGAAGAAGTTGACATTAGTCGATTCCATCAGGTCGCCGACTAACACCACGATTCGTTCGTCTTTATCGCCCAAGTCCACTAACCCGTGTCCAAATCCGACGCGGGTCTTTTCCATTTTTACTTCAGTCATTTCTTTTATCATATCCTATCCTGCCATGAGGCGGGCTGACCATTCCGCGTAGTTTGTGCCAAGTTCCTTGAGCGCCAATTCACCCTCGTCCATTTTGGGCGGTTTGCCGTGCCATTGGTATTTGCCGCGCATGAAAGACACGCCCTCGCCCATGAGAGTATTGGCGATGATTACAGTGGGCTTGCCCTTGAATTTCAACATTGATTCAAACGCATCGACGATGGCTTGCATGTTGTGTCCATCAATTTCAATGACGTTCCAGTTGAATGCGCGCCATTTGTCGGCAAGCGGTGCGATATCCATAATGTCCGCAACGACGCCGTCAATCTGCGCTTTGTTGTAGTCGACGATAACGCCGAGATTGTCAAGCTTGTAGTGGCCGGCGAACATAGCCGATTCCCAGCAGGAGCCTTCTTGAAGTTCGCCATCGCCCATGATGCAAAATACGCGGCGCGGATGATTGTCAATCTTCGATCCCTTGGCAACTCCGCAAGCTGTGCCGAGACCCTGGCCGAGCGAGCCGGAAGAGATTTCGATTCCGGGTGTATCGAGCCGGTGTGGGTGTCCCTGCAGATGGCCGTCGAATTTGCGGAATTTCATCAGGTCACGCTTCGGGAAGTAGCCACATTCTGCCAGTGTTGAGTAATTGATCGGGGTAACATGCCCGATTGAGTAAAACACAAAATCGCGATCAGCCCATTTGGGATCCTCGGGTTTGTGATTGAGAATCCGGAAGTACAGCGCTGTGGCGAAATCGGTGCATGACAGCGGTCCGCCGGTGTGACCGGATTTTGCTTCGATCAGCATAGTGATAATATCGCGCCGGATTTCGAGCGCTTTCGCTTTAAGCTGGTCTATTGAGTAATTGAAAGGATTCAACTTTCCTCCCGCCAAGGGTTCTTGTGAAGCGTGAACATAAGCCAAAACCAAATGAAGTCAATCAAATTTCTGTCCGGAATGTTGCACCAATCGGGCATAGAGACGCCAGGTTCTGTGCACCAATTGGTCGGGCGTGCCATTATTGTGAATGACAGCATCGGCCAACTGCCGCAAACGGTTCTTGGGAATCTGCCTCTTGATTCGCTGTAACGCTTCGCGGCGCCCGATTCCCTGCTTTTCCAAACGCGACAATTGGTTCGGCCGAGTGCTGTCGACAACGATGACGACATCCAGTTCCCGGTCTAGTTTCCAGTCGAAGATCAAAGCCGCGTCGACGACGAGCAAACGGGTCTTGCCGCCCTTACGGTGTTTGGTGATTTGTTTGCGAAGTCGTGCGAGCAGAGCCGGGTGGACTATGCGATTGAGCTTGAGAGTGTTCTCGTCGGACGCGAAGGCTTTGGCGCCAAGTTTCCGGCGGTCCAGCTTGCCAGCGGGAGAGACAATATCCTTGCCGAAGATAGATTTGAGTTTGCGGACAACTGCTGTGTCTTGTTCGACGACTTCCCTCCCGATGTCATCGGCATTGATAACTACCGCGCCGAGTTTCTGAAGTTCGCGCGCGACACTGCTTTTGCCGCAAGCGATTTGCCCCGTGAGTCCGACTGTGTACATCACCGTCGCGCGAAGTTGTCCGCCAAGGTCTTGCCCTCTTCGCCGGCGCGGACGTAGTCTTCCGACTTGAGGCCCTTTAAGAACACGAGATTCATGTCCGCGGTGTACTTGTCCTTTGCGGGGTATTCAAATGTCTTCGCCAGATTCCCAGCGGCCATGAAGTACTTGCGGGCATTGAAATGATCCTGTTGAAGACGATAGGTTGCCGCCAGATCATTGAGGTTGTCGATGACATCCACTACGCTGCGGAGTCCCTGCCAAGTCGCGAGCGATTGTGAAAGCCGGGTCACTGCCGAATCAAGCTGACCGGAATCGCGTAGTACTCTGCCGAGAATATGCAGCGCATAGGCAGCCGTGCCATCGGCGGCATCGCTATTGATGACGTGATCTAGCCGATGCAGGATCACGCGCGCTGAGTCGTTCATGCGAGAGCGGTGATAATAATCGGCAAGGCCCGTGTTAGCTACATCATGGAAACTCGCTGCGGCTTCGCCATTATATCCCAGTAAGTCCTCGAAGACATCGCGCGCAAATGAGAGACTGTCCAATCGGATTGCGGCAAAACCTAACCCAGCCCTGACAAGTGCAATGTGGAATGTGTCGTTCAGGGCCTCGGCAGCATCCAACGCTTCGTTGCCGATGAAGAATGCCGAGTCCTGCATCTCTTCAGTACGGTAATACGTTGCCAAGACGAGATCAGCAGCCAGAAGCGCAGTTGTGTCAGAGGTTGCCATTGCCTGCGTCCGCGCTGCGACGGCCTGAGCCTGCATTCCGGCGACGTCACCGCGCAGTTCCAAAGCCTGGGCGACGTTGACCTTGGCGATCAATGAGTTGGGAAACTCGGTTAACAGTTGTTGAGCCGCAGCATGAAATAGTTCAACCGAACTTCCGCGCGACATGTTGTCGCGGGATCGCGCAAGGAAATGCTCACGCTGGATCATCTTGTCGTCAGGATCGGCGTTGAGAGCTTTGTGATAGTTTAGTACGGCCTTGTCATATTCCCCCTGATACATCGCGTTTCTCGCCAGGGTGACGTACTCGTCTTTTGTGAGGGTTGCGCCCCAGTTGACGACGAGATGATATCCGCCGTAGAGAACAGAGATACCGACGACTACGGCGATGGCATAGATCAGTCCCTTATGTATTTGGTTCTTGTTATGCCGATAGAAGCGGCCAAAATTGAAACCCTGCGGTTGCTGTTGCGGTCGGGCTGATTGTTTGCGGGATTTTTTCTTAGCCATAGTCTTCTGCTACTTGCTTTCGAGCCAGTTGTCGCCAACGCCCATTTCCACGGTGATCGGGACTTTCAATTTGACACAATTCTCCATGCGGTCGCGAACGAGCGATTTCATTGTGTCAATCTCGTCGGCATGCACGTCGAATACTAACTCGTCGTGTACCTGCATGATCATTTGCGATTTCATGCCTTCCATTTTACGGTCGATTTCGATCATCGCAATCTTGATCATGTCGGCGGCGGTGCCTTGAATAATCGTATTGACAGCGGTGCGTTCAGCGAATTGCCGCAATGAGACATTCGAAGAATTTATCTCCGGAAAGTAACGACGGCGACCGAACAAAGTCGTGACGTAGCCCTCAGCGCGCGCACGGGCAATGGTGTCGTCAATGAATTTGCGAATCATCGGGTAACGGGCGAAGTAGATGTCGATGAATTCTTTGGCCTCGGGCACACTCATATCGGACTGCTGTGACAAGCCGAACGCGGTTACGCCATAGATGACGGCAAAATTCGCGGTCTTAGCCATACGCCGCATCTGAGGAGTGACATCCTTGAGGTCGACGCCATAGACCTCGGACGCTGTGCGCGAGTGAATATCTTCCAGATTTTGAAACGACTTAATCAGCGGCGATTCTTCAGCGAAATGTGCCAACACTCGCAGTTCGATTTGCGAATAGTCCGCAGTGAGAATCTTGCGCGAGGTGTCTGCCGGCACGAATGCTTTGCGAATCTGACTTCCCTCTTCGGTCTTGATGGGAATGTTTTGCAGGTTCGGGTCGGTAGAGGAAAGTCTTCCGGTAGCCGCAACTGCCTGATTGTAAGACGTGTGACCGCGCCCATTCGCGGGACTTACCAGAACCGGCAGTGCATCGACATAGGTTGATTTGAGCTTCTGCAATTTGCGATAGTCAAGAATTCGCCGCGGCAGATCGTGTACTTTCGCAAGTTCGGTTAGGACATTGACGTCGGTGGAGAATCCGGTCTTCTTGGCGGTCTTTCGCATCGGTGTCAGCTTGAGTTGATTGAAAAGAATGTCCGATAACTGCGCCGTTGAGTTGATGTTGAATTCCTTGCCGGCGAGCGTGTATATATCGTGAGTGATTTTCTCCAATTCAGCGGCTAGAAAGCGTCGAGACCGTGCTGCCCGGCAGGATCGGCAACATAGCTTGCAAGCATTGGATCGTAGTCGAAAGAGGAAATCTCGTAGCCTGCCTGCGTGAGAATGTGGTAATCGAATTTGAAATTCTGAGCGACGCGCGTCAACTTGGGGTCGGAAAGAACCGGATTCAGTATCTGGCGGCACTTTTCCGGATCGAGATTCTTCCCTTCCGCATGTGCGAGCGGGATGTAATAAGCCTCTCCTTCGGCGACGGCAATCGAAATACCGACGAGCGTGCATGTCAGCCAATCGAGCCCGGTCGTTTCAGTGTCGAAGGCGAAAACGCCGGCTTCGCGAATGCGCTTCACCAGTGATTTAAGGTCGGCTTCGTTATCGATAGTCTTGTAGACCTGTTCAGATTGCGTCCTAGATTCTTGCGGCGGTGCTTCTTCGGTGAACAGCGATGTTTGACCTAATGACCGCAGCAGCGATGTAAACTCGAGTTCAAGAAAGAGGCTGCGCAGTTCGACGGTGTCGAGCGCAGGCACGGAAAGTTTCTGAAGGTCGTGCTCAAAGTCTGCGTGGTACTCAAGTGTCACAAGCTGCTTTGTGAGGGCGGCACGGTCGCGAAACGCAATCAGCGACTCGCGCAATTTCGGTTTGGTGATCTTCTCTGCATTTGCCAGAACGGCTTCAAACGAACCGTATTCTTCGAGCAGTTTGATCGCAGTCTTGGGACCGACACCTTCGACGCCGGGAACGTTGTCGGAAGTATCACCCATCAGGGCGAGGAGATCGACGATGCGTTCCGGGTAGACACCCATCTTCTCTTTGACGGCTTCACGGTCGTACCACTCGCCTTCTTCTGAGAGTTTTTTCAGATTCCAGATTCTGGTTTTCTCATTAACGAGCTGCATCAGATCTTTGTCGCTCGTGATGATCACCACTTCCCAACCGGCTTCTTCCGCCTCGCGGGTAAGAGTCGCAATGATGTCATCCGCTTCGTAGCCGGGTTTCCGCAAATGTGCGACCCGCATAGTGGAAAGCAGATGGTCCAATCTTGGCAGTTGTTCCACCATCTCTTCCGGCATCGCGGTGCGATTGGCTTTGTAGTCATCGTAAAGGTCTTTGCGGAAGCTGGGCTCTTTGGTGTCGAGAATAACGGCGAGATGCGAGGGTCGTTCTTTGGTGAGAATGCGCATAATGGTCGCAGCGAATCCGAAAACGACCGAGGTGTGTTCACCGCGTTTGGTGCGGAGCGGGCTGGCAGCAAAGGCGAAATATGAGCGATACGCCAGCGCCGAGCCGTCGATTAGAAATAGTCGATTATTAGCCATCAATCCTCGCAATAGAGCCGATTGGCCTCAATATATGCGATTACTGCGTCCGGCACAAGAAAACGAACCGAAAGACCGGAGCGGATGCTATTACGAAGTTCGGTTGCGGAGATGTTGATTTCCGGCATTTCGAGGCGAACAAAGGGATATACGCTCTGATGGGTATGGCCGGCGCGACCGGCTACCGCGACTCGCGCCAGTTTGAAGATTTTATCCGGTTGGTACCATGAGTCGATTTGTGCCAGGCTGTCGGCGCCAATCAACAACGTGAAGGCCGCATCTTTGTGCTGCTGCTTTAGCTTTTCGAGCATGCTTACAGTGTAGGTGGGCGGCTCTATTTCGGCTTCGACACGCGAAAGCTCGCGTCTCTCCAGATCGGCGATTGCGAGATTGATCATGGAACAACGATGTTCGAATGGGGTCCGAATTACCTTGTGCGCTCCGGGAGGTACAAAAGTCGGGACAAAGAGAATTTTGTCGAGCGCGAACTGCTCAAGGGCGCTTTGTGCGATTGTAAGATGTCCGAGATGGATCGGATCGAAGGCGCCCCCAAGTATTCCGTAATTTTCACTCACCTTTTGGGCCGCTAAGTTGTGCTTCTGACGAATCGCTGACTGCCTCGGCGATTTTGGCGTCCATCTTGGCCTTCATTTTGGCAGCTTTGGGAGCAAAGGTTGAGTTCGGGAAAGTGGCGACCAAATTGTTGAGCTTGTCTCTGGCATCGATGTACTTAGCGTCCTTTTCATCGAGTTGCGCCAAATAGTACAAGGCTTCGGGAGTATAGCCCGATTCGGGATATTCGGTGATTAGACTTTCGAAGTAGATTCGTGCTGAGGTCCGGTTACCCATCTTGAAGTACTGGCGAGCGGCGCGAAACTGCTTCTCGACCATCCGTTCGATGGCACGAGACAACATTAGTTCGCCCTCGGTCCTGCGATCAGAGTTGGGATAATCCTGGACAAATTCTTTGAACTCGCGAATTGCGTTTTCGGTATCGGATTGATCAAGGCCGACGTTCTTCGGTGCAGCATCGAAGTATGACTTTCCAACCATAAACTGCGCGTCATCAACCAACGCCGATCTCGGAAAACTCTGGATCAGTCGGCGAAACTCCGCCACTCCAAGGTGATAATCAGCATTTCCATAGTAGGACATTGCGAAGTAATACTGAACGCTATCGATGTAGCTCAAGCCGGGACTGCTGAAGACGATTCTTTGCAGCAGATTCTGGGCTTGCGTGAACTTTCCGTCTTCGACGTTTTTCTTTGCCTCTTCGTAAGCCAGCCGGGGATCCAAAGTCGAAGTCGAATTCTTAGCTGCACACCCGGCAAGCATTGCTGCAGCAAGAACAATCAGTATCAAACAGAAAACTTTCTTCATCCACTTCCTCACTAATAGCGGCTACCGCGATGCAAAAAACAAATATACAAGAATTCCGGTGATTCCGGCAATAATTCCCGGTTCGACCAATCTTTGAAAAGTCGTTGGCGGAAGTCCCGGCGCATAAAAAGCGTCTTCACCCCGAACCCGACGAGCCTGATCAAAGGTAAGAGTGTCGCTCAAAATGAACGATTGCGCGTCCAATGTACGGACGAGCTTGCCATCGTCGGCGAGCAATCGCGATTGCGACAAAATCGCAAATTCGCGCACGACTTTTCCCTGACGGAAAACGCCCCCGCCGGTACCGATGTATTTGAGACTATAATCGTTGATCGTGCTCTGTAAAAGGAATTTTCCGCTCGAATCGGTATCGTTCGGCGTCAGGTAGGCACTTATTCCCTTTTTCAGCAAGTTGGCCGCCAATCGGCCGCGCAGGGTCTCGCCAAATCGTCCATCTACAGGTGATACAATCATGTTGGGAAATTCGACCGAATTGAGGTCTTTAACTGAGACTGCCGCAAGGCTGTCAATTCCTGATACGACAAAGTCGTGATTGGCAGGCACAGCTAACAAACTGCCTGATGCAACTATTAAGGATGTCAGAAGGACCAGTAAAGACGGTCTAACCATGAGGATATTTTTCACACAGCTCTTTATATCGCTCCATTACCTTGCGGAGATACTGCTGGGGCATCTTCTCGCCGGTAATAAGCCGGTTGCGAAGTCTTGTTTCGCCGACATTATAAGCAACCAAAGCCTTCTTGACATCGCCAAATTTTAGGATCAACTCGAAAAGGTATAGACTTCCGAGACGGACATTGTAGGCCGGATCAAAAAGTGAGAGTTCCTCGGAATACTCCAGACCGTTACGCATTGCCACACCCCTGGCTACAAATGGCCGCATCTGCATCAGGCCATGCGCACCGGAGTCGGAGACTTGGCCCTTGCGCATTGAGCTTTCGGTGAGAATCACCGCCAGAAGCAGTCGCGGATCATAGCCGTATTTCTTACTTTCATCGTGGATTACATTCGCAAGAGCGCCGACTTCCTTCTGGTCAAATCCTACCTGAAAGTCATTGATAATATCGAGCACCTTGAGCTTCTCTTCAAGCTCGGTGATGGTCTTCTGTTGGTAGAATATCGTCTGCTGATTGTCATAGTATTGATAGACGAAGTAGATGAGCACGGATGATTGAATCAGATAGATCATGAAGAACAAGTAGGCAATCGGCCGCGACAACATCACGCCAAGCTTACGTTCAAAACTCATGTTCGACCTCCACTCACAACTATGGGAACGAATTCGCCGACAAAGCCGTCGGAGGCTGTGTCGACAATGCGAACCTGATGAAATCCGAGCGGCTGTGCTTTGCCGCACGGCACGCGGATTGTGAAATCAATTTCCGGCGCGTCGCAGAAGAGTCTGCCGGTGACTTCCAAAGCTTCGCTGTCGAATTCTTCGACGATCATCTTCATTTGTTTGCCGACCAACGAAGAATTGTAGTCGTCGGCATTTTCGTTGATTATGCGAGTCAGCTCTTCCTGGCGCGACTTGATCGTTGCCTGCGTGTGGACGTTCTTGTAGCGGAATGAAGCTGTTCCCTCTTCGTGGCTGTATCCGAAGACACCGGCACGATGGATGTTCTGTTCGGCAACGAAGGTGCAAAGTTCGTCGAAGTCCTTTTGGGTCTCGCCGGGAAATCCGACGATAAATGTCGTCCGCCAAACCGTATCCGGCAACTTGGCGCGCAGTCGAGCGACCATATCGTAGACGTGGTCGCGATCGTAACCGCGATTCATGCGCTTAAGCTGCGAAGATGAAATATGCTGAATCGGGCTTTCGAGATAACCGCAATACTTTTTGGACGAAGCGAAGAAATCGAGAATCTCATCGCTCATATGTTTGGGGTGCAAGTAGAATGGACGAACCCAGAAATCGCCGGGTTTGTCCTCGAGCATGCGCAGCAAGTCCAATGGACCTTTGCCCAAGTCGAGTCCATAATAGGCAACATCCTGAGCAATCAAGTCAAACTCGACCACGCCGTGTTCCAGCAATCGATCAACATCGGATGAAATGGCATCCAATTTCCGTGAGCGGAAGTCGCCGCGCATCATCGGGATGGCACAGTATGAGCACCGGCAGTCGCAGCCATCGGCAATTTTGAGATATGCAAACGGGCGCTCGCGCAGAATCTGAACTGCGTGGGCTTCTTTGTAGAGGCTCGGAGGCCTGGTGATATATGCTGAGTCGGTGTCGAGCAATGTGCCGATTTTGTCGTACTCGTCGATTCCGATCATTCCGTCGATTTCACCGATTTGGGTCAGCAGTTCGTTGGGGTATCTCTGCGATAGGCAACCCGAAACCAAGAGTCTCTGCTTCTTGCCGGTGGAACCCTTCACTGCCGCCAGTTTCAGAATCTCTTCGATTGATTCTTCCTTGGCGGATTGGATGAAGGCGCAGGTATTGACAAGCAGGTAGTCGGCATCTTCTGCGGACTCCGTCATTTCGATGCCGCGCTGTTTCAGGTAGCCGAGAATGACGTCGCCATCGACCTCGTTCTTCGGACAACCCAGACCTTTGAAGAAGACTGTCTTCTTGACGTTATCGCTCAAGGTACACGAACCTCCTCAACACCGGACGGGGTTCTAAATCTAAACTCCTTAGGGTCGATTTCGGCACCAAGTTTCCAATCGGCGAAGTCCAAAGTGATGTTGTTGTCGTTTAGATCGCGATAGATCACGCGACGCACGAGTGACGTCTCCATGTCAATAAACACTTTCATTGATCGCACGTATTCATTGTCATTCTTGGACTTGAGCGACAGCTTATGGCAAGAGCGCTTTGCTATCGTTTCAGTAGAATCGTAAGTCAGGTCGTAATGCTCCTTAAAGCGGAATAGATAGTCTGCCGGTGTTACGACATCCTCGAGCCCAATCATTGACTCAATCGTAACTTGTTTGTTTTCAACGGAGTACGTCCAAAGAGAATCGCCATCCGAGGTCAAAGTTTGCTCCGGAGTCTCGACTCGGAACTTATTCGGATATGACAACAACATGGTACCTGAAGTCTTGTCATCGTCGAAAAAATCGCCGGCTGAGACGGTCTGAGTGAATTTGACTGAGAATGTCTTGTTCTTTGCATAGATTGCTTCGGTCTTTTCGACAATCTCATGGGCGGTTGTCGCGAAGGTCGCACCGACCGCAATTAGGCATATAGAGATAATTCGTAGAAGCATATTGACTTATACTATCACTTTAAGCTGATGGTTTATCTTTTTTCATCATCTGGTCGAGGTATGATTTGTCGACCAGGACTTCGCGGGCTTTGGATCCGTCATAAGGTCCGACGATTCCGGTGGCTTCAAGCTGATCCATAATACGTGCGGCTCTTTGGTAGCCGATTCCTAACCGGCGTTGAAGCAGCGAAACAGAACCCTGCTTGTGGCGAATAACCAATTCGGTAGCTTCGGGCAGAAGCACGTCGTGGTTGTTGCGTTCGACGAGGGCTTTTTCGTTTTCCTCGGAGAATGCCTGAAGCGGTTGAATCTCGGGGGCGGTTTCTTTGAAGAATCCGACCAGCGATTCAGTCTCCTGCGAAGAGACGTAAGCACCGTGGATGCGCAGCGGCTCCGGCTCACCGGCCAAAAGCAGCAACATATCGCCGTTACCGAGGAGTTTCTCGGCACCGTTGGCATCGAGAATAGTCCGGCTGTCAACCTTGGATGCAACCTGGAAGGCAATTCGCGACGAGAAGTTGGCTTTGATCAAACCGGTAATGACGTCCACCGACGGTCTCTGAGTAGCGAGAATCAAGTGGATTCCGACTGCGCGAGCCATCTGTGCGAGACGGGTAATCAGAAGCTCTATCTTGCCGGCAGAACCGGACATCATCATATCTGCCAATTCGTCGACGACGATCAGCAAGTACGGTAGTCTGTCGGCTTCCGGAACTTTGGCGTTGTAGTCGTCGAGCGAACGCACTGACTGCGTTGCAAGACGTTTGTAGCGCTCTTCCATCTCATTGACAGCTCCGGCAAGAACTGACTCCGCCATTTTGGGCTTGGTCACGACCGGACGAGCGAGGAACGGAATTTCGCCGTAGACTGACAATTCGAGAATTTTCGGATCGATGAAGATGAAGCGCAATGTTTTTGGCGTGTGCTTATAGATCAAACTTGTGATGACTGTATTTAAGCAGACCGATTTGCCTGAGCCGGTGGAACCCGCTATCAGAAGATGCGGCATCCGCGCCAAGTCGACTACGAACGGCTGTCCCATGGTGGTCTTGCCGAGAGCCAAGGGGAGTTTGTATTTTCCGCGCTGGTAGGCGTCAGACTGCAATATCTCGCGGATATAGACTTTCTGCGCCTTGCGGTTGGGAATCTCAACACCGACAGCCGACTTGCCGGGTACCGGAGCGATGATTCGAATACGCGATGCTTTGAGCGCCAGTGCCAAATCGTCGGCGAGGTTGACAATCTGGTTGATCTTGATGCCCGGCGCAGGCTTGAATTCGAAGCGCGTGATAATTGGCCCGGGGTACTTCTCCAAGCTGCCGGGAATCACTTCGACATCGAATGTATTCAAAGTCGATAGCAGGGCGGCGGCTGTTTCTTCCAAATCGGCGGGTGAGACCGTCGGTTCATTCGAAGGCGGAACCTGCAATATGTCCAGGGCTGGAAATGTGTAGCCGTCTTTCGTTACTCGCGACGCTTTGCTGGTGAAGCGAAGTTTGCCGCGCTTTTCTTGCACGTCATCGAGCGAAAGCGGCAACTGCTCAGGTTCCTTGCGTTGAGCCTTGACTATCTTCGACTCTGCCTGTTGAAGTTGTTCGTCGAAGTCTACTTCAGGTTGAGCAGGAGCAGGCTTGACTTGCTTGGTTTCTTCCGGCTCTGCGTCATATACTTTGGGCTCACGATGGAAGAGAGCCTTGAGGCTCGGCCACCAGCTCCGGGATTGCTCATGGAGATGGACGGCGGCGGTCTTGGAGGAACGCCCAGCGACTGCAACGGTAGTATCGATGCCTTTGCGTATCGATCCAGGTCGGAACGGAATTATTGTGAATAGAAGAAATATCGCGGCGGCGCCCAAAATGGCGAATCCACCTGCAACTGCAAAGAGAGAGCGAGATACTTTTGCCAAAGTCCAGCCGATGCTGCCGGCGAGGCTTTCGGTTAACGTAGAACTGATTTGCGGGTTGTCCAGATCGAACAGGCTGAAAATCGTGCCGATTACAAAGACAAAAAGGAATACTTCAAGCAACTTGTTTCGCAGCCAGTTGTTTTCATATTGGAATAGCAAGCGCCAGCCGATGACCATCAGCACGAGTGTCAGGATGAATGAACTTCGGCCCAGTATGCGAAGGACATACTCAGAAACTCCGGCGCCGACCAAGCCTGCCTGATTTTCGACATGGACATCGAGAAGCTCAGAGAATGATAGACTGCGGTCGTATTCGACCGGCTCAGTTGTACCATCTTCATTGACAACTTCTTCTTCGTTGAGATAGTCACCCTCGCTGATCAAATAGTCGGGACTTTCTTCGACTACCGGGCGCTCAAATTTGGTGATATCGAGCTTATCGTGGCTCGCCAGCGAAATAAACACAAAAACGGCGAACACGATGATCATGAAGCCGAGTATTTCCTTGCGGGAACCTTCCTGGAAGTAGGACTTTACACCCATACAGCGAATTTAGGGCTGATTAAGCCTTAGGTCAACAATAATAAAATCAAGGTTTTTCGTGTGTTTGCCTTGTTTTGACTAATGAATGACGACTTCCCTGTTGGCTGTGATCCTACCGGGCATGAGTTCGGGAGAGACCATCCAGATTACTGCTGGAAGGCGGAGATTCCGCCAAACAAGGCATCGCGAATTCCGCTTTCCGACTTCTCGAACTTGATGTCGGGTAGCTGTTTGACGCTTAACTTGAAGTAGTAACCTTGCCGAGAACCGTCGGGAATCCAGGTAAAAGTGCCTTCCCAGCAGTGTAGGTCGCGGTGAAGTTCAACGACTTTTTCGGTGCTTTCGCGCTCGCGCACATTGTAATTCTGGCGATAGCTGATACGCCAGTTCTTGGTAATTGAGAATTGCGCTGCAAAATCGACCCAGTTGGATATTGTCGTCCGCGTCGATGTGCGTGTCTCAGTGTAACGCTGAGAAATCGTGTACTGCACTAACCGGCGACCAATGCTGGAGCCGGTTTCTTCATCGACCGCATCAGTTGGTTTCCCAACTGGAATACTGAATGAGCCGCTGTAGCCAGTGTTGATGCTCATGCTCTTCAAATACGGACTCCACCAACGCAATTCGCCGGTCGATGGATTGTAGAGGTCATGTGTCATGGATATTTGGAGCGTGAGGTTTTTGACCGTCGGCGCACGAAGACTGGAGCTGACATCAGACCAGCGGCGTTCGTCGCGAACGAAATCGTAGCTCGCTGAGACATCGTAGTTGAGGAATGTAACTTTCTGTTCTTTTTCGTCCTTCAGATACTTCATCTGGAATTGATTTGCTAATCGGAAGCTGACGTTCTTCGATTCACCCCCGGAGCTGCCAAAACCGGTGAAAGATGCATACTCCCGGTTGCGGTTGATTTCGGGCTGGTAATTGAAGCTGGCAGAAGGCGTAATCACATGGCGTAATCCGGTGATCGCAAGGACATTTGGTGCAACTGTGCCATACAAATTGGTTGAGAGTCCGATAGCGGCGTTCCAAGTCTGGCGGCTATGAAGTGAATTGGTCTGTAAGTCGAGACTGTCGGCTTGATCGGAGTACGGCAAGTAGTACCAGTCATCGCGAAGAGAAACCGAAGGTGACACCGTGAAAATTCCACCTGCCTTGAGCGGAGCATTGAACCTCAAATTCTGGTCGAATGCTGCATACTTTCGCCGGGTTGCTGCGCCGCTGCTAAGTACCGACTTGCTCTGCGAGTTTATGAGCGAGTTGTCGTATGACACGTAAATGTCGTGGAACCAGCGCTTGTCGAGCGCTTTGACAGGTGTGCCGAAGAGCGGTCGCTGCGGTCGCGAAAAGCGTAACGACGGCAGACGTTCCGAATGGGCGTTGTTGTCCAAATCCTTGGTCTGGTCGACTGCCGCTGTAAACGAAGCGGATTCCCATCGCTTGGAGATGCTGAACTGTGAACGAAGTTGACGGTCGAGTCGCTCGTCCAAATCAGTTGAGAAGTCGGTGAAGTAGCTCTTGTCCGACACAAAGGTGCCGCTTCCCGACATGGTTAGAGTTGGATCTATTGTGTGGCTGTGAGTAAATGATAATTGTCCACGCGTCCGGCGTCCGCGGTTGATTCCGGAATAGACCGTCTCGCGCGCATACGATGCTGACACCGAACCGGCTAACTTGTATCGCAACGCATAGCGCACACCGGAGTTGAATTTGAGGCCGATATCGGAAATGTCCATCGAGGTTTTCAAGTCCCAATAGTCATTTACCGCCCAATAATAGCCTACGTTATTTACGAAACGCGAACCGCGCTCGAAATTACCGAACTGCAGTGGCAGGAATCCGGAGTGTCGTTCTTTCTTGATCGAAAACACAAAATACGGCAATGCCAAGACCGGCAAGGATTCTATGTACAGCACGACAGGTCTCGCGAAAACCTTGTCGTTAGTCACCAACTTCATACTGGAAGACTGGAAGTGAAAATGCGGGTCCGGGTCCTCGCAAGTCGTGTAAGTGCCGTCCTTGACAAGCAGTTCGTCTTCTTCCTCTTTGCGCAGGACATTGCTGGAGTAAAATGCCTGCTCCAACTTGGTTCGGCTTTTTTTGATTTTGCCGCGGCGGTCGCTGAGATTGTAAACCAGTTCCTCGCCGGTGATAGCTTCAGTGCGATCAGTTAAGGTGAGCGGTTTGAATTTCCCGGGAATGGTGTCGGGTTCGGCGTAGGCGAAGACAATTTTGGTGTTGAGGTCATAGTCAATCTTGTGGGCATCGAGCGTGATTGTCTGCTGTTTGACCTGCGCGGTCTGTTCGAGTTTGATTAGTCGCTCGGCGATTTTGAAATGTATGCGATCAGCTTTGTAAGCAATTGTATCAATCAGGGCGACGGTGCCGGTCGAATCAAATCCGACGGGATTCATGTAGATGCCTTCTGCCGAAGTGACGACTTTGACTTCGGATAATTCCGCATTTAGAAACAACAGCGTGGTTGAATCACCGGAGGCAATATTGGTGCCGCTGGCGGTTGTATCTTCGGGAGCAGGAGTGTAGTAAGTGTAGCTGTTGCCCTGCGCTTTGATCAGATGGAGCAGGTCATTGGCGAAGAAGAAGTCGATGCGGTCAGCGGTCAATCTGCTTTCGTTGAAGATCAACGAGTCGTTTTCGAAACTGGTCTTCGCCAGTTGCCGGAAGACTGCTTCGCCGCCGCCATATACTTCGATTTTCTCGAGATTCTTTTCCTGCGATTTGATAATCATCTGTTTGCCGGTCAGTTCGGAATTGTGCTGGGAGGCGCGGACATTGCCAAACAACGAGATTTCTTCACCGCCGGAGAAAACCTCAGCGGAATCCGATTCGGCATTGAGACTTCCCTGCTTGATGATGACGTTGCTGACAGCAATGACCTGATCAGCGGCAGCGAAGAACTGGATAGTGTCGGCATTGATGATTGTCGGTATGCGCTGCATGTCATAGTCGACGATCAACTGCGGGGCTCCGGTCATGAACATGGCTTCTTCCTTTTCAAGAAAGATACCCTGTGTACCCGTTACGCGGACATGGCGCTGTTGGTCTTCGACAACAACCTGTCCCCAGGCTTTGGTGATCTCGGTTTTCTGATCGAAGTGCAGGCTATCGGCGCCTAGAGTCTGTTGGGGCTGGCGTATGCGGACATTGCCAAGAAGGCGAACGAATTGCTTTGATTCATAGAGGACGGCATAGTCGGAAGACAGATTACTGGAATCTTTGACGAACCGGACATTGCCGATGAACTCGATAATCGTGCCATCGGGAGTTTGCGAGGACTTGAGCTGGTCGGAGCCTTCGTAGCGGATTCGTCCGGCATTGGCGCCGGAAATTCCGCTGAACAGAATAAGCAGAAATAGAATGAAGTGCGCGTGTTTCACAGCAGACAGTTAATAACTCTCTTGGCTAATTCGCAAGGATTCAGATAATGCCGCGGTCTGTCGCAATAGCCTGCGAGACATAGATGTTACGAATCGAGCTTGGCGTAGTTCCGCAGTATTCCAATGCCTTCAACTTCGATTTCGACTGTTGCGCCGTCTGACATCGGACCCACACCTTCCGGTGTACCGGTCACGATCAGATCGCCCGGATTGAGCGTCATCACGTGGTTCATGAACGAAACAAGTTGAGGAATCGCGAATATCATGTTCTTGCTATTTGAGGACTGCCGTGTTTCGCCGTTGAGCCGCGAGGAGACATTCAATGACAGGTAGTCCAAGTCGGTCACCAGGTACGGACCGACGGGACAGAATGTATCGAACCCTTTGCCGCGAGTCCACTGGACATCCTTCTTCTGAAGATCGCGAGCGGTGACATCGTTGACGCAAGTAACGCCGAAGATATTTTCCGCAATCTGTTCCGGAGAGAGTTTGCGACAAGTCTTGGCAATAACAACTCCGATTTCACCTTCGTAATCCACGCGCTTGCTGGCCAGCGGCATGCGAATTATATCCTCGGGGCCGATCAATGCAGTGAGCGGTTTCATGAATGTTACAGGCTCTTCGGGGATGGCATTGGCTGACTGGCTCTCTTTGACATGATCGGCATAGTTCAACCCGACGCAGACGATCTTGGTTGGTGTTACCGGTGCCAGAAGTCGCGCACCCGCGAGCGGCACGGTTTTCTTGGTTACAGTGTGGGTCGAAAATAGATCGCCTTCGATGATGACAATTTGATCACCTTCGACCAATCCCCAAGTCGGTTTGCCGTCGACTGCGATGCGACAGAATTTCTTACTCATTCAATAGTCCTTTCAGATGCTCGCATCCGGAACGTGCAAGCGCGTCAAGATCATATCCGCCCTCAAGAAACGAGACGATTCGGCCAGCGCAATGTTTATTCAGGATAGAACGGCCATTGGTGAATGCTTGTGAAATGAACGCCTGGGTCATCGTAGAACGAGTCCTGCGTGCCATTGCCGTGGTGAACATCGAAGTCGATGATCGCGACTCGTGTTACCCCGCAATGTTGGCGTGCGAATCGGGCTGCACCGGCAATGTTGTTGAATAGGCAGAACCCCATCGAACGATCGCGCAAAGCGTGGTGCCCCGGCGGCCGGACACAGCAAAAGGCGCGGTCAAATTCGCCTTTGGTTACAAGCTCTACTGCCTGCAGACCTGCACCATAAGCGAGCATTGCTGCATTTGCTGAGTCGCGATTGATGTATGTATCGGCATCAAGCAGGCGCAATCCTTCGGGTTTGAGACGCAGAACTGATCTTACGTAGTCGTGATCGTGGTTTAGCTCAAGCTCTTCCACTGTAGCCGGGCGCGGTTCAAGTTCTGTGAGGCTTTTGATTAGTCCGGTTGCATAGATGGCTTTGTCGAGCGCGAGCATACGCTGTGCGTTTTCAGGGTGGCCGTCGCAGGTGTGAAGCAGGCAATCTTTGTGGGTTATGTATGCGACCTTCTTCATAGGGCAAACTCGATATGCGTCTAGCCTTGCTGGAGGGCGTCAGTACTTGCACTAACGCGAATCTGTTTGGACTTCCATTTTCCACGGCTGAACCAGATTAACAGCGCGATTCCTTTGACAATGGTCGTCAAGGTGATTGACCACCACACACCGTTGACTCCGACGCCGAGGTCATGACAAATATATAACGCCAATGGGAAGCGCGCAAACGATCCGACCAGCGAGACGATCATCGCGGGCAGAGTATTCCCTGCGCCGGTAAACGCGCCCTCCATCACTATCTCAATCGCCATGAAGGTCTGCGAGAGCGCGAGAATCATCAAGTAGTCTGACGCGATGACAATGACTTTAGGATCGTTGATAAAGCCAGAGGCGATGACATGAGGAATCATCAGGAATGCCAGGGAGATTACGCCGGTAGAAATGCCGGTGAATAGGAGCGCATACCAAACCGACTTGGCGGCGCGTTCCGGTTTCCCTGCGCCGAGGTTCTGGCCGACCAATGTCGATACAGCGAGCGAGAACCCGAAACAAGTAAGATATGAGATCGATTCGCAGCGGTTGCCAATTCCAAGCGCGGCGATTGCTTCGGTACCGAAACTGGCGGTAATTCGATTCATGAACAAGTAGACGACTGAAAAGGTCACACCGGCGGCGGCGAGCGGTGAGCCGATCTTGATTAGTTCGCCGATCATTCTTCCGTCAGGACGGACGAACCGCGAGAAATTGAACTTGAATGTGAGGCGTCCGCCGCGAATCAGAACAATGAAAAGCGACAAACCAACGACCCATGAAAATACTGTCGCCAGCGCGGCTCCGGGCACACCAATTTGCGGGAACGGACCGATTCCGAAAATAAGAAGCGGGTCGAGAATGATATTGGTAAATGTGACAACGGTCGAGATCATTAGCGGAGTTTTGGTATCGCCGGTAGCGCGAAATATCGACGCAAACAGTTCGGGCAGCATCATCAGGACAGACGCACCGAAGAGAATCTGTAAGTAGCTCGTGCCTAAGTCAGAAACGATCTTGTCGGTGTGCATAATCGCAAACATGTCGCCGGCAAAAATACAGCCGAGTATGGAAATGGGAATCGCCGCCGCGACACCCGTGATAATTGCCTGGCGCGCCGCATGCGAGACTGTGTCGAATTGGCGGGCGCCATAGAAACGGGAAACAACTGCGACTGCTCCGGTCCAAACAATGTCGTAGAGGCTGAAGAGAATCCAGATGACGAACATCGAACTTATGACCGCGGCCATTTCATTCGATCCGAGTCGACCAACCCAAACTGCATTGACGATTGTCAATGCGGTGCGGAAGAACATCGCGCTGACAGCCGGCCATGCGAGCCGAATCACCTGACGCGGGATTGAACCCTCGGTGATATTAATGATTTTGTCTGTCATGGAATACCTGGACGGTGTGATTCCTCAAGGGCGAGTTGTGACCAAGTCGACCAGTCGGTCGAAGTTTGCGCCCCAACGTGCGCTGGCGGTAGATAGGTCGTCGACTTCCAGCTTGGATACCGTTCCGAGTGTTGCTGCCGCTGCCATGAGAGAACAGACTGGGTCTTGGTTGGTTTTGATTGCTTCAGGTGAGAGTTGCTCGCGGCCCTCGAGCACCACGCCATCACCAATTTCGGCGACCTTGACGCCAAGACTGCGAATCAAACTGCAGATGCTCTTGCGGCGCGCTTCCTCGCGGTCAGTATTAAAAGGAGATGAGCGGATGACGGCTGTTCCGCCGGTTCGAGAATTCGCCAGAGCGATAGCGCCGACGGCATCCGGGTAGTCGTGCATCTGGTCATAGCTCACTGAGCGAGATTTGACGTTTGAGTGTCCAATGACGAGGTTAGCGATCTTGCCATCTTTCACCATAGAGACTTCGACACCCATGCGGCGTAGCTGCGCCAATGGTGTGAAGGAAATGTCGTCGGTGTGAATGTTCTTAAGCACAAGGCGTCCCTTGCCGTGGCTAATGACTGCGGCGGCTAAGTAGGCTGCGAATTCGGAATCTGGTCTCAATGAGACTGCGGATTCCTCGTTCTTGATTCCGCCTGCAACTCTTACACGTGATTTGAATTCAGCGACCTTCGGAGCCTTCTTTGCCAATCGGCGTTCCAGTTCGTCGTTCGGATCAATCTTGATCAGGTTCTCGCGCGAAAACCCGCCGATGAAGTGCTCAAAGAGATAGTCAAAGCGACTGCCCTCGAACAGGTCGAGCAGTTCCGACTCTCCGCCCTGAGCAGCCATTGCAATCAACAATTGCGGAACGATCTTGGCATTCTCGCGCTTGAGGTGATACTTGATTTCCCTGCTGATTGCAGTCTGGACAATAAGGTGAGGTTGTTGGCCATTGAAGAATTCGATTTCTGCACCCATGCGACGCAATGCCAGAACAATCATCTGTACTGTGTTGTCCAACTCGTTCACGATGGATATCCGGCTTCCCTGCCTCGTTGCCGCCAAAACCAGAAGGTACTTGAACATGTCATAGTCGGCGATTGGTTCGAGATAGTCGAATGGCTTACTTGAGTCTGCTTTGACGGTTACCGAATCCTCATTCCAAGTCAACGTAGTACCGGCGGAAGCAAGAATCGGTTCTATCGGCGCAAGAAGGCTCGTCCGCTCGATATTGTTCAGGACTGTCGCCGTGTTTTTGAGCGAAGCCAGTGAGATCGCTGTTAAGGCCGTCGTATAGTCGGTCGTTGTATCGATAACCAATTCGTATTCTTTCGGTCTTGTCAGCAGCATATTACATCTTCTCCAAAGGTTCGATTCCCAAGACGCGCAGACCATTCGCCAGCACGATTCGTACCGCGTACGCCATTTGCATACGCGCTTTTGTCAAAGCCGCATCGTCGGTGATGATGCGAATTCTTTGCCAGTAACTGTTAAAGGCACCCGCGAGATTCAAAAGGAAGTCCGCCAAACCGGAGGTCTCATACGATTCCGCAGCCTGGCGGAGTCTTTCCGGATAAATCTCGAACCACTTGATGACGTTCTTCTCTTCTTCGCCAAGCAGTGATAAGTCGGCATCGGCTTCGGGCAGTGTCTTGCCGTACTTCTGAATCAACGATGACAGCCTCGCGTGCGTGTACTGCAAGTATGGGCCGGTTTCACCCTTGAACGAAAGTGCCTCTTCCCAAACAAAGTTCACGTCCTTGTTGCGGCGGACGCGCAACTGCGTGAAAATCAGCGCCGCCACGGCAACGCGTTCGGCAGTCCAGTCGGCGTCAGCGACATCCGGGTTCTCAGCATTGATGATTTCGCGAGATAGCGCTTTGGCTTGCGTGATGACATCCTCAAAGAATATCAGGGTACCGCTGCGGGTAGACATCGCCTGTTCGCCGAACTTAACCCAGCCGAATTCGACATGGATGGCATTCTTGACCCAATCGTTACCCATCAATTCGGCGACTTTGAAGAATTGCTGGAAATGCAATTTCTGCGACGAGCCGACCACGTACAGGATCTTGTCGAACTTGAAGTGCTCTTTGCGGTAAAGCAAAGCTGTCAAGTCGCGGGTTGCGTAGAGGGTTGATTCGTCTGACTTTTTGATCAAGCATGGCGGCAAACCGAATTCCTCGAGATCGACAATTGTTGCGCCGTCGCTCTGCATGAGGAGCTTTTTGTCTTCGAGCTGTTTAATGACAGCGTCCATCTTGTCGCGGTAGAACGATTCGCCGGTGTAATAGTCAAACTCGACATTGAGCATATGGTAGACGCGGCTAAAATCGATCATGCTGTACTCGATGAAGCGTTCCCACAGATCGTGATTCTCTTTGTCGCCCTGCTCGAGTTTGCGAAACTCATCGCGCCCCTTGTCGACAAGTGAAGCGTCTTCCTTTGCGGCGGCGTGATAGCGCACATACAGTTGATAGAGGTCCTTGATGGGATTCTCGGCGAACTTGTACTCACTTCCCCACATCCGGTAGGCGGCGATCAAATTGCCGAACTGCGTTCCCCAGTCACCGAGATGATTGATCCGGACTGTCTCATAGCCAAGTTTGGCATAGATTCGAGCCAGCGCAGCACCGAGAATGGTTGTGCGCAAATGTCCGACTCCGAAAGGTTTGGCAATATTGACGGATGAGAACTCGACGAGGACCTTTTTGCCGTTGCCTTCAGACGTGTTGCCGAAGTTGTTGCCAGCGAGGAGAACAGCCTTTAAGCGATCGGCCAGTGCTGAGCCGGTGTCGAGGGTGAAATTCAGATATCCGCCCATCGGTTCGATTCGTGAGACACCATTCGGGAGCGATCCGCCAAAGCTCTGATCAAAGATCTCTTTGGCAATCACGGGCGGTGCTTTGCGCATCTGCTTGGCGAAACGGAAGCAGGGCAAAGCCAAGTCGCCATGTTCCGGTTGTTTGGGCAACTCGAACATTCCGGCGATCTCTTCGGCGGAAACACCGACTTGCGGCGAGACTAATTCAGCGATGCGATTCTTTATATCCAGAGTACTCAATCTAACTACCTGCAGTATGTGTTTCTCAATCGGCACACACCCTATGTGGTGACCCGATGGCGATGATATATAGTGATTTTAGGCGCGTAAACAATAACATTTAGCGAATTGCGGCATGGTCAATCCGGATCGTTTCGCCGGAGCGAATCTCGCACTTGGAGAAGTAATAGAAGTAGCTGAAAGCCGACGCCAGATAAAGTCCAATGGCCCAATAGAATGAGGTTTCAAACCCGCTTTTTTCGATGATTGTACCGCCAATTTGCGTTGAAATTGCCGATGCGACTGTCCAGGACATGCTCGAAAACGAATTGACGATGCCGTGCATTTCGGACGGGACGGCTTCCATCATAAACCCGGTCGTTACCGGACTGCCCATATTCATCAATGCACCGCGAAACAGGAACGCCCAAAATGCCATGGAGAGGTCGTTGGTGAGGCAAAGGACGAGCATAAATGGAATTGACAGCAGCTCGGTCATAACAACAGTTTTGATAAATCCGAGCCGCTTCTTCAGAATCGGCACCAACATCACGGCGAACAGCATCACGATACTCAATATCGAAAAATAGACGCCAATTTGATTGGCATTGAGTGCAAATCGTTCGCGAAAATAGAGGTTTAGAAAAGGGATGATCAGCCCGGCACCGGTACCGAGAAGCATGAATGGTACATTCAACTTGAACAACAGGCGCCAGTTGGCTTTGAAGACCTTCCACGAGAATGCTCGCGCTAATTCCTCCGGTTCAGGGCGTTTCGCCTTGATGAACATGAATGGGAAGATAGCCGTCAAGCCGATCACGGTCGTAACCAGCATCGCATAGCGATAGGCGTAGATTTCGAGTTCGGCTGTGGGGACGCTGCCTTCGAAGTAAACCAGGAAGTAGTCGTGCAGCCAGCCGCCGAGATAGGAACCGACAATTGCCGCTACCATCCAAAGCGAGTAGTTAGCGGTGAACACCAACATTCGCTCCCGCTCGCTGCTGTTGCGCATGATAAACGGTGCAGCAATGATGCCGCGGATGGTCGAGAAGAAGCCAAACAGCAAACCAGCGATCAGGATAATCGCCTGCGACTCGGCATGTCCCATTGCGAAGAATGTCAATGCCATGAAGATGGTGGCGACAATCAATATCGGCTTGATATGAAAACGTGCGGCAAGATATGCAGCCGGCAGTGCGGCAAGTACTCCACCCAAGGCATTGAACGAAAGTGTGCGACCGATAAACGATTCGCCGAAGCCCATGTCTTTGAGATAGAGATTCATTAGCAGTTGCATCGAGGCAACGAGCAGCCCCATCAAGAGACCGCCAAAGAGGAAGAGATGGATATTGCGAGTAATGAGCTTGATATCGATGATATAATCAGCGATGATTTTTCGCATTGCGCATAAACCAGTACCCCCCGGTAGCAATGTATGTCGATGGCCCGGTGATCTTGATTGGTCCGTCAAGTGAGTCAATACGAATCTGCAGCTTGCCCGCAGGCTCATGTACGGCAACATCGTTGTCCAACAGGCCGTTAATGATTCCGGCGGCAACCGTCGAGGCAGCTCCGCTTCCGGATGCCGAAGTTTCTCCTACTCCACGCTCCCAGATTCGGTGTTCGATGCGCTTGCGCGATTTGACGACGGCAAACTCAACGTTAGTTTTCTGCGGGAATCTCTTGTCAGACTCGACCTCGCGACCAAAGCTGCGCCAGTCGAAGTCAAAGTTGTCGACGAAGAACACAATATGCGGATTGCCGACATTGACTGCAGTTCCGAGCAATTCACCGGAGGCAGTCTTGAAGCGCTGGTGGATGAAGAACTGCGACTTCATTTTCATCGGGATTTTCTTGACACGAAACTCCGGCGGCGTGATCGTCACACTGCTGACGACTTGTTCTGATTTTTCGGAGATTATGACGACATCATTCTTGCCGGTGACTGATTCAATGGAAAAGCGTTTCTGCTTGATCTCGGCGCAAGAGTAGATGTGATGCGCGAGAATGCGAAGTCCATTTCCGGAAATCTCTGCCTCTCCCCCATCGGCATTAAAGATGCGCATGATAATCTTGCCGCGAGCTTCATCATAGATGACAACTCCATCGGCGCCGACGCCGCTGTGGCGGTCGCAAATAGCCTTGACCATCTTCGGGATTTGGGCGGTTGTCAATTTGGATAAGCGCCGGTGGACGACGATGAAGTCGTTGCCGAGCGCGTGATATTTATGAAATGGTACTAACACTATCAAGACTCCTTCGTTCAAGACATCAGGAGTATACGAATATTGTGGAAGTT
The DNA here is from genome assembly GCA_016708315.1 of bacterium. NCBI lineage: Bacteria > bacterium. The sequence goes on along the minus strand of JADJGC010000002.1, from coordinate 181,114 downwards.
GTGGAAACCAGAATTGATGGGAGATTACTTAGCAATACTGCGATAGGACCCGCGCGAGGCGCTTGATGCCTTCGACTAAGTCTTCGGGAGTCGACGAGGCGAAGTTCAGTCGCATCGTGTTGTCGCCACTACCGTCGGGATGGAAAGGACGGCCATGGATAAACGCTACGCCTTGATGGACCGCCTGTTGGAACACCATCGAGGCCGAGACGTTTTCCGGTAATTGCAGCCACAGGAACAGGCCGCCATCTGGGTGCGGCCAACGAATCGACGGCGGGAAGTATTCCTTCATTGCCGCAATCATTGTATCGCGTTTAATCGCGTAGGCTGTGCGAATCTGTTCGATGTGCGGATCGAGGTAGCCACGCTTCAGGAATTCGGCGGCAATAAATTGGGTGAAAGTCGACGAATGCAGGTCAACCGCCTGTTTTGCTTTTTCAATTATCTTGATCGCAGAAACCGGAGCGCAAATCCAACCGACGCGCAGACCGGGAGATATCAATTTGGAGAAAGTGCCAAGTTGGATGACGGCGTCGCCGCCAAGGCCGCGCAACGAAGGCAGCGGTGTCCCCGAGTACCGGAGTTCGCCGTAGGGATTGTCATCGATCATGGCGATCTGGTGACGGAAGACGAGATTCATAAGGGCTTTGCGGCGCTGATACGAAAGGGTGATTCCCGAGGGGTTCTGAAAATTGGGTACGACGTAAATCATCTTGGGCTTGAACTCTTTGATCTTTTCTTCAAGGAGCTCGATTATCATTCCGTCATCGTCCATCGGCACAGGCGCATAACGGGCTTGATAGAAATTGAAAGCTTGCAGAGCGCCCAAGTATGTCGGCAATTCAGTGATGACATAGTCGCCGGCTTCGATGAAGACTCTTCCGATCAGGTCGAGTCCTTGTTGTGAACCGGTTGTGATCAAAATGTTGTCGGCTGTCACTGGAAGTCCCTGGCGGGAGATTCGATGGGCGATTAGTTCGCGCAGAACCGGAACGCCTTGAGAAATCGAGTATTGAAGCGCCTGTGCAGCGTGGTCGGTTAAGACACTATCGACACACTCTTGAATTTGATCAACGGGGAGAAGTTCAGAAGCAGGAAGACCGCCGGCAAAATTGATTATGCCAGGTTTGCTGGAAATCTTCAGCGTTTCGCGGATGACGGAAGCTTCGAGCGAATTTGCTATTTTGGTAAACGGCCAATTGAACACAGGTGTCGCTCTCTCCTTCTCGTCCAGAAACGTAACCATGTCATCAATTTAGCATACATGGACAGTTCTGTCAAACAATAACTGCTCGGGCGGCTAATCGTCGTCATGCGAACGAAGCCCGCCTGCCCTCTTGATTATATTATCGCCAAACTTGGCTCTAAGGTTGTGTATTGAACGATTCAAATGCTCCTGACGATGTTTCTCATCAGCAAACAGCTCTAGTTGTGCCAATTCGGTGGCATGGACGAGGTTTGACGTTCGCACTCCAATCAATCTAACTCCCTTGTTGACAACTTGTTCGTTGGGAACAAGCGATGATGCGGTGCTGAGGATTTCGGCATAGTCAACGGAAGGCGCAGGCAGGGTTTTGTCGCGGGTAATGGTCTTGAAGTCCGGATAACGCATCCGGATACCCACGGTGCGGGCCAGCCATTCGCCACGATACAGCCGGATAACGACCTTTTCGGCAAGCCAGGCCATTAGGGAATGAATGTGATCAGGGTCATGCGAGTTTTGCCCCAGCGTCGTTTCGTGCGACATCGACTTCTCGAAATGCGCCTCGTCGTGGTCTGGAACGTGGCGATCGTCCTCGCCGCGTGCGCGTGCGGCTAATGTATGTCCGTGATCGCCGAGCAGGAGTTTGAGCGAGGCCGCGTTTAGCGTAGCCAGATCGCCAATCGTCTTGACACCGTTCTTGAGAAGGCGTTCGTAGGTTACCGGACCAACTCCCCAGAGCTTGTCTACCGGCAATGGATAGACCATCGACTCGACGCGATCAGCCTCGATTACAGTCAGGCCGTCAGGCTTGTTGAGACCGCTTCCCAGTTTCGCGAGCAACTTATTTGGCGCAATGCCGACCGTACAGGTGATCCCGATTTCGTCACGAACTGCCTGCTTGACTCGCAAGGCGACTTGCTCGGCGGGGCCGTGGACGCGTTCGGTTCCGGTGAGGTCGAGGAAGGCTTCGTCAATCGAGATCATCTCAACCGCAGGAGAAAATCGAAGAAGGATCTGCTCGATCAAATGCGATGCGTGGTGGTACGATGAGAAGTCGCCATGGACGAAGATCGCTTCACGACAGCGGCGATAAGCCTCACCGGCAGGCATTGCGGAATGAATCCCGAACTTACGCGCTTCGTACGATGCCGTCGAGACAACACCGCGACCACCGGGACTACCGCCGACAACGACAGGCTTGCCGCGCAAGTGAGGGTTGTTGCGTTGTTCGATGGCTGCAAAGAATGCATCCATATCGACGTGCGCGATAACGCGATGACCTGACATAGCTCCGCTTCTGCCCCGGTGTTAGATTAGGAGGATTGTTTGATCGCGTCAATCGCTTTGGGGCTTGTCAGCAACCCCCCCCCTCCCCCCCCCCCCCCCCCCCCCCCCCCCCCCCCCCCCCCCCCCCCCCCCCCCCCCCCCCCCCCCCCCCCCCCCCCCCCCCCCCCCCCCCCCCTCTCTTGGTGGCCCACACCACCACCCACGGGCCCCCCCCGCCCCCCCACCCCCCCCCCCCCCCCCCCCCCCCCCCCCCCCCCCCCCCCCCCCCCCCCCCCCCCCCCCCCCCCCCCCCCCCCCCCCCCCCCCCCCACCCCCCCCCCCCCCCCCCCCCCCGCCCCCCCCCCCCCCCGACCACCCCCCCCCCCCCCCCCCCCCCGCTTCTCTTGGCTCGATTTTGATATCAAGTAGTCAAGGTCACAGTTTTAATCTGAGATTGATGAAATAGCAATCGAACGCCTTGAGTTCGTTGGCAAGACTCGGCTTGATGAGGTACAGCAGATCGTACAATGTTGTTCCGGCACCGAGAAACACCTGCGATTGCGCCTCGCCGTGTTGGTCATACTCGATGCCATAGCCAAGCCCGATCGATACAGTTTTGGGAGTGTAAGTTGCCCACCAGATGAAGTTGGCGAACTCCTCGTTTTTGCTGGCGAGGAACTTGTTGTCGAATTTCCATGGCGGCTGTTTGAGGGAGAACTTCATGTCGAATTTATTCGGATACTTGGCATCGAGCAGTGCATATCCGATACCTGCATAGTCGAGAACGAAATCGCTGACGCCGAACCCTTGATCGGGATTGAAAGCATCCATGGGGACTTCGACCAGGGTGAGGATGATCGCCGCTTGCAGAGCGCCATACTTGAGTTGTTTCTCTTCGGGCATTTTCAACATGCGGAAGAACCAGCGAAAACCATCGGTGAGTTTGTAACCCGCGTAGAAATGGCTGATTTCGTCGGTGAATGCGACGTTGTCGTGAAGCTCATCCTTGAAGTGAAACTTCCCGCTCGGTGCACCCCAGGTGTTTTCGAAATAGAAGTAGGCGCCGGTTCCTACCACCAGATTGCCAAGCAGCATATTGCGGTTAACATGCGACTTCCCTGATCGGGTTGAGTCATGATCAAGCGTCGTCGCTGTTGCGCTCGCAATCGTCACACAGATCACGGCGGCAACCAAGAGTGCGAGTGTTCGGACCGGCAATATCATTGCGCAGAACCACATGGCAAAGGTGCTTGAAGATACAGGTAGTTGACGAAGGACAGAAGGTCTGTCAAGCTGAAGCGGAAATCACAAGTCGCATCAATTTGTCTGATCGGAGTCGTAATCGGTTCATCGCGGTAGAGGATTCGCACCATTCGCAGAAGGTCTGTGAATGTCAGCTCGCCATCGTTATCGACGTCGCCAGCGACAGAGAGTGTTGCGGGTTGAACAAAAATCGGTAGGTGACGAACGGCATCGTTATAGCCGCGGCTGTGAATTGCGACCTCGTAGTCCTGATCGGCTTCGAAAGGCGCGGTCGAGAACAATGAGACATATCGACTCTCACCTATTCCAAGGTCGAAACTTGCGTTGGAGAAATTGATTTGCGTTGGGTCGTTCGAGATCAAGTCAAGGCGCTGAACGAATTGTGAAGTATTCGTAATCTTTAGGGTGAACTCAGTCGGCGCTTCGCTTTTGGGTTCGGAGATACCAAGATAGTCCGCCAGCGAGCCAAATTCGGCATTCATTAGACTTCCGTCAAAGGTGATTTCGGTGCCTGCGATATCATTTTGGCTTTGGTCAAGCTGGATGGCGTAAGTGAGGTGATCCGAAAGAGTCGCAAGATTTCTGCCTATTGCCCAATCAATTGGTAAGGAGAAATCGAGATTGGTCAAAATGAGCGGATCGAGCTTGCCGCTTGCATTGCTGGTCTGACCATCGTTGTCGATGTCGAGAACGATGCACTGCTGCCGTGCGCCCTCGATAGTGAGACCTACACCCGAGTTTGCATCTGTCTTTCCCGCATACTCGAAGTGCGAGCCATTAGGAATGAAGCGCAGAAGTGTCTGCCCGCCAGCTTTTCCAATCGACAGCGTCGGAGGAGTTGTCTCAATTGAACTGCTACCGAAGCCAAGGTAGCGACTCGCCAAATCAGCACCGCCGCCGAGATAGCGTCCGCCCCAATCTCTTCCGATCACGCGACGACCACTGACCGATACAGCATTTTCTACCGAGATTGAAAATTGCGGCGTTAGTGTGTCAGACCGTTCAAGCTCGCGAAGCATTGCTGCCGTCTCCAAGAAGCGGCGGACGCCGTCCTTGGTGCTCGTGCCTTTAGCGACGACCAATGCAGCTTTGAACTTGATGCTATCCCCTACCGGCAGATTTTTCGGCAGAGTATTGAGAATGAAACGATAGTCACGCGACAAGTCAGCCAGCCAGCCGGTGCTGTCGTAGGGATTGCCATCGAAGGGAAACGTCGTTGGAAAGGTCGTGATCGGATTGAAGTATGGCTGCCCATTCGGACGTAGGCCCCGGATCAGATTCAGCAGTTTTGGGAGGGTATCAATGGGAACACATTCCGGATAGAATCGAGCGCACGGATAGTAATAGTTCATCGACCCGGCGAGATTCTTTAGTACTACAACACCCACAACAGGCGGGGCATTGCCGAGGTCAGAGTCATAATTTGATTCGTTGTACACGTAGGCAGATTGCAGTTCCGCCTTTGAACCGACACGATCATTGCCCGAGAATCCGATGTCAGGATCGGCAAAGAGAGTGACGATGTATGAGTCGATCGCGCCATCACCAACATTCGTGATCGTGTAGTCAAGATAAACAACTTGAGTCAGCACCGTGTCAAAGAATTGATAATCTTCGTCCCAGGTGTGTGCGTACATTTTGACTTCGACACCCAATGGCAACGTTCCGGAGAAACCGGTGAAAATGTGCGAGGCGGAATCAAGATCGTTGAATAATGCAAGTATCGATTGCGCCCCGCGAATCAATGGACGACCGAAGGCATCGAGCGGTGCACCAAGCGAGGACGGCCAGTCGCGATAGTCGTCGTTTTGGAGATAGTCTTCGCCGCGTGTGATTTTGAAGAGGCCGAGAGTCGTGTCCGCGGGTTCACCGTTTGCGCCTACCGGACCCGGAACAAACTCGCTTTCGTCGCCGGAAACGGTGACACGCCAGTCGCCGTCCTTTTTGCCCGCGACCCAGATTCCGCCGCCAGCCATGAGGGAGTTATGCGTTTCTTTCGGGTAGTACAGCCCGGCAAGGCCGTCGCGAGTTCGATTCGGGTCGACACCGAAACTGCCGGTATTCAGGATGAAGAATGTGAGGCGGCCATCATCGATGGTTTTCGCCTGCGGAAACACCGCATAGGCAATATCAAAGACAAAAAGCAGAAGTGCAATTGCGATAAGGATTCGATTCATGTCAGAGGAATATACGTATCACCACTCACTGTGCAAAACGGTGATTTGAATGAATAGGAGAAACTATTGCGGAGGAAACTATTTGAGCAGTACGATTTTCGTAATCAATGAATGCCCTGCGGCACGAAGACGAACAAAGTAAATGCCTGTTCCCTGCTCTTTGCCGCTGTCGTCAAGTCCGTCCCAGGTTGCGAAGTATTTGCCGACAAACTGGTAGCCGGAGTGGATCGATTTGACTTTTTGACCGAGGATATTGAGAACTTCGAGAGTAACCTCGCCGGATGAAGCCAGCGCGTACGGAATGTAGGTCGTCGCATTGAACGGGTTGGGATAATTCTGTTCGAGTACAAACTCAGTCGGAATGATCGGACTCTCGACCGGATAAACTGGTGTCGCCGGACCGACCGCAATGGATCCGCCAATAGTATGCGCAGGAAATGCGAAATGCGTCGAGTCGGTGACCAATGCGGTTGAGGTGATCGGATACTCGCCTTCGGAAGCAGTTCCGTCAACTGTGAGATAGATGTTGGCAATCGGCCCGTTCCCTGCTGGAATTGCCGAAGAGTAATCATCAGTAGCAATCGCGATTTCGGTCATGCCGAGAGATTGAGAAGACACGATATTGAAACCCAACTTGCCAATAGCCCGTCCTGCCGCTGTAACAGAATCAACGCGCAATGCGGCATCATCGAACGCGACTGCGATGGCAAGGCTGTCTACCGGCAGGTAGCTGCGCAACGAAAACTGCATTTCTGTCGTGCTGCCGGGGAATGCGTTGGCATAGGACAAACTCAACGTATCGACCGGCATCACAGTCAAACTCAGAGGCAATACAAACGGTGAGTTGGCTGCCTCATTCGATGTGAAAGTTACTTGTGCAGTGTGATTTCCCAAGCTCAAGGCCGTCGGATCAACAATGACCATAATCTCCGAACTGTCGCCGCCGTTAGAGGGCGAAACAGTGAGCCAGGACTGATTTGTTGTCGCGGACCAATTCAATCCGGCGGCGCCGCAGTTCTGAACCACGAGATTAAGTGTATCAACTGTTGCGACACCTTCGCGAGTCAGCGCTGTAATCATCTGCGGTATTGCGCAAAGGGTCGGTGGCGGTGCAGCCACTGAAGCATGCACCGTCACTGCCTTGGGGGAGTTGTACGCGTTCGGATCAATAATTGACAATGTCGTATAGTGGTCGCCGATTTCGAGTATGCCGGGCGAGATACCGATGTTTACTACCGCATCGCCCAGACCGTCATCGCTACTTATGGTAACCCACGTTGCATCGGCGACAATGTTCCAATCAATGGACTCGGCTCCGGAGTTGTAGATCACTAACTCTGAGGTCGGGATAGTTTCTGCATTTGCGGCAAAGCTGAAATGCAGAGTGTCGGGATCGACGGAGATGATTGGAACATCAGTGGTGTGCTGAAGATTGACCACAAATTGTTGTGGCGAGTTAACTGCTTGCGCAGAAGTGATACTCAGGTTTGCCGTGTAACTGCCGGTACCGGGTAAAGAATCAGTAAAGAATTCCAGATCGACTGCCGATGGCGCCGTTCCCGCTGATTGCGAAAGCCCAAGCCAATTCGGCTTGCCGGTGATGGTCCAGTTGATCGTGCCGGAGCCGGAATTCTCGATCATAAAATATTTGTCATCCGGCGGCGGTACGCCGAGACCTGTTTCTACTGTTACTGAGCCGGGTGTGAGTTTCAAGGTCGGCGCGGTGATGTTTAACGTCACGACTATCGTACGTGAGCTGTCGCGTCCAGCGGCATCCGCAATGGTGATTCTTCCGGTGTGTTCCCCAAAAGCAAGACCTGCGATGTTGATGGAGACTGTCGCGGTGTCAGGCGCGGTGCCTGAAGATGGCGTCACTGTCAGCCATGATTGATTGTCGGTGGCGGTCCAGTTGAGAATGCCGTAGCCGGTGTTGTTGATGAGCAAACTTTGCGAAGCGGGGTTGCTTCCGCCCAGTTGTGCACTGAACTGAAACGCTGTCGGCGAAATGACAATCGCCGGCGCGCCGTATTCGGTTATTCTTGCCCAAATGTCGAAACTGCCGTTGCGGTCGTCAGTCCAGGTATAGTAGATGTTGATCCCATCCATTGTGACATTCGGGAATGACTGCGTGGTCGTGGTTTGGTCGGTGTTGACGCGATAGTTCCCGCCCAGCACTGTGCAGTCGGCACGATAGTATTGCGCCCAAATATCGTTGTTACCCTGCCGGTCGTCGCGCCACGCCGTGATGAAATTGCCGAAGTAGTCCATGCCGATGACAGCTTCCGCCTGAGAGCCGTTGGAACCATCAGTGTTGATGCGATAGTTCGCACTTCGGCTCGAGCCGTTTGCCCAATAGTTGCGACCATAGACGTCGGGATTGTTCGGATAGGTGCCGTTGCGGTAGTCGATCCAGATAACTGTGAAATTGCCCGCGTAGTCGCAAGCGACATCGGGCATCACGCACTTATTGCCGGTGAGATTATCACTGATCAAGAAATTCGTACCTTGCACCACGCCGGAAGCGTTGTATCGCTGGCCCATGATGAGATCAAGGCCCTGACGATTGTCATACCAGACTACGACAAAATCGCCGTCGCCATCGACTGCGATTTTCGGGTTGTGCTGATAGGAAGTGCCGGCGTCATCGTTGATGCGGAAATTCGTACCGAGTTTGGTGCCTGATTTGTGATAGCGCTGGCCATAGACATCGTAGTTGCCGTTGCGGTTGTCCTCCCAGACGAGGACATAGTTGCCGAAGTCGTCGGTGTCGATATCCTGCCATCCTTGGGTCTCCACGCCGAAGTCGTCGTTGATCTTCGAATTCGTCGAGGCTGCCGAGCCGTCGGTGTTGTAGCGCTGACCGTAGATGTCGGCATTAAACGGATAGCCGGTGATGCGATAGTCCTGCCACGCCACGACGAACTTGCCGAGCTGGTCCTTCATCATTGAGGGCCGGAATTGCTCGTTGCCGACAGGGTCATCATTGACGCGGCGGTTGCCGGCTTGGCGCGTGCCGAAGCGGTCAAAAAGCTGGATGTAAATATCGTTGTCGCCGTTGCGCTTGTCGTACCAGCAAACCACGAAGTTGCCCTCGAGGTCGGTCGCGATATTGGAGTAACCTTGATAGGTCGTTCCGAAATCGTCATTGACGCGGAAGTCCGGGACGTTGCCGGCGTTGCCGTCAATGAACCAGAGAATACAGGTCAAAAAGAAGCATAGTACTGCCAAACGCGCTTTCATGCGGGTTACAGGTGTTCAAATTTTGTGCCGGAAAGTGGAAGTGGTTGTGGGAGTGCGAGGTAGGGATTTGAGTGGTGTTGTAAGTTTGGGGGAAAGCGGAAGATGTTTCCGAGTCGTATGGAAGAAAGGCATGCAACAGACACGTCACGCACAGAGCAGTTGTTGGCATTCTCGATGAAGAGAAGGCGACAACTTTTGGATGTGGTCAAGCTCATTGAATCCCACTGCAGAGGCGGCACGCAATTCAGAATCTATTCATATTTGGATTCGGAATCTCGGTAGGTTGAATCAACCCTCTCATAGCCCTCGGGCGCGGAGACCGCGCCCCTACTCTTGGTTATCCAAGTTCACGACAATCTTCTTAGCGAGTACGCACAATGGCGCGGCGCTAATTTCACTTTTTGAATCTAATCTACATTTAGTGTCAGTGACCGGGTAAGACACCGACGAGTTATTCGTACGTAATCTATTCTCGGAGTAACTATTGCTCCGTAAGTAATGTCTTCAACAATGCTGAACCGCCACATTCTGTGGTCTGAACGATTCACGCTTCGGGTGTTTGGCTACCTTCATGACAAGCTGACTGAGCCGGTCATCGGGATCTACTTCTTCGGCCAAGCTTTCGATTAACAGCGAAGACTGCTTCTCCAATTCTTTCATGCAGGAGATCAACTCTGCATACGCGGCAATCTCGTAGTGCTCGACGCGATGACAACCGACATTGCGATTGGCATCCAAGAGTTCGTTGTCGTTCATAGGTCCATAATTCCTTCCGTGGTCGTCATGCAGAAATCCCCTGACATCTTCGGTGTCGGCATCGCACAGTGGTGTGCCATCAAGCAAGAAGGCGGTCTCCTTGAGCCGCGCTAACTGGCTTTCGCTGATTTTGATCTGTTCGAGTAATGCTTGGTGTAGTTCGGTAGATGATGCGGCTTCGATGATGCCCGGCAATGCCTTTAGAATTTGTTGCTCAGCACTTACGAGATCTGCCAGTGCATCCTGGCACATTTTGTCGAGCGAATCAAACAGTCTCATAACATGGCCCCGATTGGCCCAGCGCCAATAGCTTCTCGGTTCATCCCACCCAAATTCTCGACAATGATCTGATAGTACATCCAATTCTCCTTTGTTTGCTCCCCGTGCGTATATAGGCAATCAGGATAGAATTTGCCATCAATCGAAAGAGCGAAAAAGGATTGATAACCCCACGTTTATTGTTAGCACTAACAATAGCCAATAGATATACGGCACTGACGAGATTTGACATAAGTCAACTGGCTGCAAAGTCGCATGCGATTAGGCGAATACACATAGTGTTTAACGGGATAACTGGAGAGTAACTTCTCCGTTTTTGCAAGGCAATGATGGATACAACTTTGCAAGAGCCAATCCCGGGTGATCTTAGTACAAGCTCGGACGTTAGCAGCCCTTTGCCTGACCATATCACTGTCGGACCGAGCCGAAAACTCCCAATCCCCTATTGGAATTTAGTTGATTGGTCCGGCGACGCGGAGAATGCGCCGGTTGCCGCCGACTGCGGCATCGGCCGTGACATAAGCGATCCAATAGGTACCGCCAATCCGGGTCCACGTATGACGGTCATCGAGGTCGGGCAACACCAGATGCTTCGTGCCGGCCATGTACCCGTTCGGACCAGCCGAGTTAGGGTTCCGATTGTAAAGAGCGACGTAATCGTAGTGCCCTTCATCAGCAACCTTCCAGCTTACCACTATTGCGCCGAGCGGTTGGCGTTGGATGGTCAAGGATGTCGGTGTCTTGGCGACATACGGGCTGGTCATCTTGAGCACGCGATTGTAGCCATCGATATAGGCTACCCGCATGCCTTCGCGCTTCGGAATCAGCGTTTGTTGTGAGTTGCCGTCGGCGACCCACTCCCAATTATGTAATAGCAGTTGAGCGTTGGTGAACTCGTCGGGGCAGTCTTCGCATAGGACGACTCTGTCGCATGGACCCTGGACATCGCCGCTCCATTGGTACCTAAGATAGCCGTTATTGACTGCCAAAGAGATATTGGGAAGACCGGGGCTGACGGCAGCCTCAAGTCGTTTTGGATATTCTTTGTGGTCGTGGCCGCTGAAGTCAAAACTTGGTGGAACCGGGTTTGTGGCTGGGCCACAACTTGAAAGCAACTCGCCATTGATGGGTTCCAGCCGCGACTTGGCGACGTTGCCACTTTCATCCAGCTTGGAGTTGATTTCGATTAAGTTCGAAATCTGCGTATAGCTTGCCAGCAAGTATGGAACGGGATCAGTCTTTTCGATAACAGCATAGGCATTGGGAACGCGATCACGGAAATCGGCAAGTATCTTCGGCTTGAGCGAACGTGGCGCGCCGTAAGTGTAGAGGACAACATTGTCGCGATCATAGTCGCGGATGTTCACCAGCCACGAAGACAAGTCGAGTGCGGCGAGCGTTGCAAGAGCGCCGCCAAGACTGTGCCCAGTGAAATAGACGCGCGCTGTGGATGTGGAGTCGAGATCGTTGATTGCGGTAGCCAACTTCGATCTCAACTCGGCACGGATGCTTTGGTAAGCGCAGAGAAAGCCCTTGTGAACGGAGTTCGTGACAACCGTGCCGTCTTCATACACCCAGTCGGCAGGGTTAGCGGCTTGGGCATCGGTAATCCAGTCTGCAAGCGGCCCGGAACCGCGAAACGAGACAACGATGTCACTTGTCCAAGGATCGCGAGCGAGGAAGAGCTGGGTATCCTCTTGTCCTGTAATCACAACATCGCACTCGAAATCGGGATCTGACTCAATGAAGGTAACTGCTTCCCAGCATTCTGCGGTGATATTGCCGCTGCTGAAGTCAGCAGCTGGGAAATACGCCCAATGCGCCAAATCAGCCATCTGCGTCGCCGTTTCCAGATCAAAGGAAGTTGTATAGAGACGTGGACAATATTCGGCATCGCTGTAACAGCAAGGCTCCGCGCCGCCGAGATCGAATATGTATGCGATTAGATAAGTGCAGTCCGAGATGTTGATGATGCCGTCGCAGTTCTGGTCCCCTGCCTGACGCGGGTCTGGTGACGGACCGCCGCTATACAAGAAGTTGATCAAAAATGTCACGTCGGCCAATTCGATTACTCCTGAGCCGTCGGCATCACCGCACTTTAATGTCGGCGACAGTGGTTTTGCCATCCGGTGATCAGCGGTTGTTTCCTGGGCGAATGTCGGACGATGCGCGGCGTTCAAGGAAAGCAAGATGGTTATTGCTGCCAGTGTCGTTAGAATTTTCTGCATGCGTCCTCCACCTCGAATCGGAGCTTCGAGTCGCTAAGAGATCGGGGATTTTTTGCCATTCGGACGCAGACGAAAACGAGGACTCGAAAAAGGAGGATTCGGAACGGTAGAACTGGCGATGGCACTATTTATGGAGGAAATATATAACGTAGACTAAATTTGTCAATTCTAAAACGCAGAAATCCCGACAGCAGACAGGCGGCATGTCAGGTGCAGTTTGAAGGAAACAGCCGCCAAATTCAGTATGGCGCATACGATTACCTTCGCTGGCGATGTGTGCGAACTGAGAAAAGAATGGGATAGAAGTCAACCCCAATGCTCAAAAGGACACGCTTGCGCGTGTCCTTTCAGGCACTAGATCTTCTTTTTATGACGATCGCGTCTTCTTCTCTTCTTACGCTTATGAGTCTTAATCTTTTGGCGTTTGCGCTTTTTGCCGCTCGGCATTCAACCTCCGTAAACCAATCAACGAAACTAACAGACGGGCAATATAGCAATCCCGTCTGTCAGCGCAAGTAAATTTATTGGCCTTCCAGAGGTAGTTTTGTAATAAGATCCTTGAACTCATTCGACGGTTTGAATACCGGAACTTTGCGATCAGGAACCGGAACCTCGTCTCCGGTGCGCGGGTTTCTGGCCTTGCGCGCCTTGCGGAGCTTAATTTTGAAGGTTCCGAAGCCGCGAATCTCAATGTTCTGCATCTCTTCCATCGACTTCTTTATCGTATCGAGAAACGAATCTACGACCACCGCGACATCAGTGCGGGTCAGGCCGGTCCGTTCGGCGACACGTTCCACCAGATCAGCTTTGGTCATGTCGGGTCACTCTCCTCCAGAGGTTTCTACACCTTTTTTCATTATCCATTAACATTTACTTCCACTCCCTGATTTTCCGACTCTCAACCCGATCAGTTGAAAATGTACCTAAGCTGCGGGTAGATCAGTCCTTGATTCTTATCTATCAATCCGCTGATATCTAAATGCAACAGCCCCTCGATCAAATCAAAAATACTGCCGCCGCGACGCGGAACCTCGCGAACCCGATCGGGATCTGCACCCAAACCAGAGAGTTCACCGGCAAGGTCGACAGCGTCCTCGAACGTCCCTAGCGAGTCTACGAGACCGATCTGCTGTGCCTGGCGTCCGGAGAAGATCGAACCGTCGGCGATGCGAAGGACTTCGTCCCGAGGCAAATTTCTATTGGCAACGATGACATCAACAAACTGGTGATAGGTGTCATCCACGACCGCTTGAAACACAACCGAATCTGACTCGGTCGGTTTGCGGAACGGCGAACCAATATCTTTGCGTCCGCCCGACTTGATGGTCTGATATTGAATACCGACCTTATTGAACATCTCTTCGACAATCGGATACTGGAAAATCACACCAATAGAACCGGTAATGGTGCCCGGGTCGGCGACAATCTGGTCGCAGGCTGCTGCGACATAGTATCCACCGGAGGCACAAACTGACTCCATCGAAGCTATGATCGGCTTGTCCGTTTCACGCTTGACCTTGAGAACCTTTTCATAAATCTCCTGAGATGCAGCAACACCGCCGCCGGGCGAATTGATATGAATGACGATAGCTTTCACACTCTCGTCTTCACCCCAACGATCGAGCTGGCGCACAACTTCAGTCGGCGAATCGATGACGCCGTAGAGATTGACAATGGCTACACTGCTTCCCAGTCCACCAAAAGAAAATTCGCTGTTATCGGAAGATCCGCTTCCGAGGAAGAACATCAGTAGTATCATTGCCAGAAACAGCAAAAAGCTTCCTGCAATAATCACTCCGATAACGATGTCCCGCGCCTTTGCCATATCGCTCGTTTCTTTATCCGCGCTTCACTTTGATTTTGTCGCCAATCTTCACTTTGCGCGAGGGAAGTTTATTTAGTGTCACAATGTCTTCGACAGTCGTGCCAAAGTTCTTGGCGATTTCCCAGAGTGTGTCGCCGGCTTTGACTACATAAACAAGAATTCCACCGCCCCTACTTGATTTGGTGGACTTGCTCTCAGTGGATGCTTTGCTTGCAGGCACATTGATCAACTGCCCAATGCGCAAATGATCGATCGTGTGAATTCCGTTAATAGAAGCGATTTCTTGGGTGTTGGTATTGTATTTCTGCGCGATTTTGGCAAGTGTATCGCCCTTTTTGACTTTGTAGGTCATTATCTTGTTGCCGGACGACTTCGATGACTTGCTCGTTGCTTTGGAATTGACTTTGATCTTCTGACCCGGGTGTAAGTCGGCATATGGCCCAATTCCGTTCAAAGACCGCAAATCGTTTACAGTTGTGCCGTGGGCTTCGGCAATCTGAGTGAGATTGTCGCCCTTCTTGACTGTATAGGTGCCATTGGAACTGACCTTGGATTTCGACGAGGAAGTCGAAGACTTGCGGCTGGAACCACCGCTCTTGCTCGCCAACTCGGAGTTCTTTAGGGGTATCATCAGCGATTTGCCAGCCACCAATTTGCTCTTGTTCGAACTGCCGTTTGCTTCAGCCAGGACCTTTGACGAGATACCGTATTTCTTGGCAATACTGGCCCAAGTCTCCCCGCGCTTGATGGTGTGCTTCTCGACACCGGCGACAGTCGGTTCTTCGAATGAATCGTAGGAAGCCCAGAATGCAGTCTCGGTGTTCTTCGGAATTCGCAGACGATATGCCTCGATTCCAGGGGGCGTGATGTTGCGCAGGAGTTCGGGATTCAGATGCTGAAGATATTCGTGCGTAGTGCCAATTGACTTCGCAACATGGCGGAGATCGACGCACTTACCGACAGTGACAGTCTCATACTCAAGGCAATCATCATAGTAGGCTGTGAAGCCGTATTTTTCGGGGTTCTTTGCGATAATCGTCGCAGCGAGGAATAACGGCACATAATCACGGGTCTCGCGAGCAATTGTCTTGAGACGCCAATAGTCTTTGGTGTTTTCCTTTTTGGTAGCGCGATCGATGCGACCTTCACCGGCGTTGTAAGCCGATAGTGCCAAGTACCAATCGTCGTAGCGACCATAGAGGAATCCGAGATAACGAGCGGCCGCACGGGTTGATCTTTCGAAGTCACGTCTCTCATCGTACCACCAATTACGATACAAACCGTAATGTTTGCCGGTACTGCTAATAAACTGCCACGGGCCAGTTGCCTTCGCCCACGAGTAGGCATTAGTCTTGTAACCAGACTCGATTAGTGGGAGATAGATGAGGTCAGTGGGAAGTCCCTCTTCCTCAAGAATTCTTGCCATGATAGGTGTGTATTTGCCTGAACGGGTAAGCGCAGCCTGGAAGAAATCACGAGCGATTGTCTGGAAATAGATAATGCAGTTCTCGACCTTTTCATTCACGACGATCGGAATGTCGTAAGTCTCTGTCTTGTCGACATCTGTGACAACACGCTCTTGGCGGAGTTTCGCAAAGTCGTCGATCTCTTCAAACCGATCAACGAAAGCAGAACTCGAAGTCTCACCCGGAATCGTCGCAAGGTAAAGCAATGTGAGTTTATATTCGGATCTGATTTCCCCAAGCAGTGAAGTATACCGCTGGCCATATTCAGTATTTACATCGGGTTCAATATCGAGAGCAGAGAGAATGGAGATTGATCTTTCGAAGTTGTATTGTGCTTCATTCCAGCGTTCGGCCGCATTTGCTTGTGCACCATACTGATAGTATTCTTCCGCGAGAGCGAGCTCGTCAAGAGCCTGAATGTACATTTCATCTTGCAGGTTGGAAGCAACCGTATCGGAAGGCACGGAGTTATAGCCGGCGCGATCCTCTGCATGCGCTGATACACGATCGTTGGACGATGCAATTGCAGAGCCCTGACGAACCGTGGAGGCGCATCCAGCTACCGCGAGAACGACGGCAACTAGAAAACAACTTATTCGAAGCAACATCCCGTTCCCTCCCATATAAGTAAATAGAACGTAAACCGTTGTAAGATATGACTTAGCATATTTACGTGTCAAGTTTTAATTTGTCAAGTTCGCCAACGAGTTTTTGCAGCCCGGTTTCGCTTTCCAGGTCTATCCGTACAACGCTCGGATCGGGGCGAAACCAGGTAATCTGCCTCTTGGCGTAGTTTCGTGTCTTTTGCTTAATCAGCCCGATGCACTGATCGCGGCTGATTTCGCCTTGCAGATACTGGATAACCTCGCGGTAGCCAACAGTCTGCTTCAAAACGGGCGATTGACCGAACCCGATCTCACGCAAATGCTCGACCTCGTCGATCAATCCATCCCCTATCATTTTATCGACCCTAAAATTTATAAATTGATAAAGTTTTTCCCGCGAACGATTTAGTTCAAATACCTCAAAGTTATACCTTGAGGGTGGATAGTCGCCTTTGGAGGAGAGCTCCGTCTTGGTTTGCCCAGTTATCTTGTGAATCTCCAAAGCCCGAATAACCCGTAATCGGTTGTTTTGAGGAATCACTTTGGCTGCCTGTAAGTCAATTTCCATCAGCATGTTATACAAGGCAGTTGTGTCGAGCGCTTCAAGTTCTTTACGGTAGTATTCGTCGGGGTCAGGGGTTGCGAAGAAGCCCACCATAACAGCTTTCAAGTAAAGACCTGTGCCACCGACGATTAGAGGTACTCTGCCCGAATCCAGGATTCTTTCTATCTCTCGGATAGCGTCTGTCCTGTACAGCGCCGAAGAGTAGGTGCGGCTGGGCTCGACGTAGTCAATGAGCCGGTATGGAGTACCGCCAAGTTCCTCCAGTGTCGGTTTGGCGGTGCCGATGTTCATGTACTTGTAGATCTGGCGCGAGTCGCAGGAGATGATTTCCAGATTGAAACGACGGGCGAGGTTGAGTGCTACCGCTGTCTTCCCGACCGCAGTTGGTCCGACTATGACCGGGATAGTCGGTTTAACCGATGCGTCCGAATTTGACATCAAGTTCATGTTTTGAGAATCGGATCATAGTCGGACGGCCATGCGGGCAAACATAAGGGTTTTCCGAAGTCATGAGGTTTTCGAATAAGGCTCGCATCGCCGGTTCAGAAAGACGGTCGCCGGACATGATAGCTCCCCTGCAGGCAAAGGATGCTGCTTTCTTCTGGAAGCGCTTCTGCTCGTCGCCTTTGACATCTGAGAAGTCATCAAGGAGCTCGCGAAAGACAACCTCAGGATTCTTACGACCTAAGACAGCCGGAACTGCTTCAATTTGAATCTGTCGCGGCCCGAAGCTCTCGACGACAAACCCGAGCGCTGCCAGCGATTCCTTTTCCTTCTCGTAGGTGAAGAGGTCGTCCGGTTCGAGATGCACTTGCATCGGTAACAAGAGACGCTGAGAAGAAATCGTATGATGGCCGAAGGATTTAAGCGCCAATTCGTAGAGAATTCGCTCGTGCGCCGCGTGCTGGTCGATGATCAAGATCGAATCAGCAGTTACTGCAACGATGTAGAGTAATGCGAGTTGCTGGAGTCTTACTTCACCGCGCAGAGCCGTCGACAATTCGTGTCGCGCAGTTGTCGGTTGGACAGATTCTGTTGTTTGAGCGTGTGCTGTTTCCGTAGCGGCCGAAAACGAGTGCTGATGGGTCTCCGGTGTTGTTGCTGCCTGGGCAAATATGGCGGCCATCGATTCTTCGGCTTGCACAGGGTTAAGACTTCTTGGCTCGAAGAACGACTGTACGGCTCGACGGGCATCCACCTCGCGGGCATATCCAGAGAAGTCCTCGCGGCGACCGGGCGAACTACCTGCGTTCAATCCGGGAACGACGCGGCCCTCAAGCAGTGACTCGCGAACAACGTGGTAGATCGTGTGGAAGATTACTCGCTCATCGGCGAAGCGAACTTCGGACTTTGCCGGATGGACGTTGACGTCGACAAGCGATGGGTCAATTGTGATAAATATCGCCCCTTGCGGGTAGAGCCCACCGGCAAGGAATTCTCCGTACGCTGATGTTACCGCTGCAAATAGCGAACGAGATTCGATACGCCGACCGTTGACCAAGAGAAGAATCCGCGAACGATTGCGGCGGCAAGCTTCCGGTTTCGAAACGAAAACTTCGACTCGCAAGGAATCACCGTTTCTCTCGCCTCGGACGAATTTCTCAGAGTTGACTGATCCAAAAAGTTGTTTGGCACGATCAAACTTGTCGGTGGAAGCCGCCAGGTCAACTAAGCGCTGTCCATCCGAGTCGAGAATGAACTCACACTGTGGATTCGAGATCGCAAGTGACTCGACAACCTCGATCAGGCGACGCACTTCAGCCGAAGGTGACTTGAGAAATTTGCGGCGTGCTGGAGTATTGAAGAAAATGTTTCGGACAGAGATGGTGGTTCCAAAATCACAACCGACTTCGCTTTCCGATGTCAGTTCCCCACCGGCAATCTCAAGCTGATAGCCGCTATCTGCGCCCCGAGCCCGCGATTTGATGGTGCTTTGCGACACGGACAGAATTGAGGGCAGAGCTTCGCCGCGAAATCCGAATGAGCTGATTGCAAAAAGATCGTCTGGGCTAGATAGCTTGCTGGTAGCGTGACGGCAGATGGCAAGTTTCAGGTCTTCGGGAGTCATCCCGATTCCGTTGTCGTTAACTTCGATACGGCCAAGTCCGCCATCGGCGATGTCGATTCGTACGGAAGTCGCCTGTGCGTCGAGGGAGTTTTCGACCAGTTCTTTCACGACCGATGCGGGACGCTCGATAACTTCACCGGCGGCGATCTTGTTGATCAGAACATTGGGGAGAAGCTTAATTCTTGACGCCATGTTCCTTCTCCGCCTGCTCTTTTAGTTCTGCAAGCACGTTTAGGGCTTCGATCGGAGTCAATGAATCGATCTCGATCTTCTGTAGGCGCTTGAGACTTTGTGATTCTTTCTGCTCGAACAATCCCAATTGGTTGGGATTGATGTAGTGATACTTGGATCGTGTTTTGAGCGGTTCAAATTTGCCAGTCTCGAGTTCGTCAAGGATTTCCTTGGCGCGTCGCGTAAGCGAACTCGGAATACCTGCGAGCTTGGCAACTTCGATACCGAAGCTGTCATCGCAACCTCCGGGAACGACTTTGCGCAGGAAGATGATACGATCTTTGTGTCTACGCACCTGCACCTGATAATTGCAAATCCTCGGACACAGTGCCGGCAGTTCCGTCAATTCATGGAAATGAGTGGCAAATATAGTCCGCGAGCGCAGACGGTCATCATTGTGCAGCATTTCACAAAGCGCCCACGCAATCGCCAAACCGTCATAGGTAGAGGTACCGCGGCCGACTTCGTCGAGCAGAATCAGGCTTTGCGGCGTGGCGTTGTTTAGTATTCGCGAAGTTTCGTTCATCTCCACGAGAAACGTCGATTCACCCATCGTTAGTCTATCGGATGCTCCCACTCGAGTGAAAACGCGATCGACAACGCCGATAGTCGCTGACTGCGCAGGGACGAAAGATCCGGCTTGCGCCATGATGACAATAAGTCCGACTTGTCGCAAGTAAGTAGATTTTCCAGCCATGTTCGGGCCAGTAAGCAACTGTATTTGTTGGCTGCCGGTATCGAGATGTGTGTCGTTGCCGACAAAGTCACCGCGCGCCAGAAGCTGTTCGATTACTGGATGGCGACCTTCGATGATTTCAAGCGTCGATTCGCTGACAAGCTGAGGTCGCGTATAGTTGAATTTGCGTGCTGCAATTGCAAATGAGAGCAATACATCAATTTCACCCAAGAGCCTACCGGCGTTGCTGATCTCGACGATGTGCTTGGAGAGTTCCTCGCGCAATTCAAGGAACACCGTTTCTTCGACGCGGTTGATTTTGTCCTCGGCAGCAAGGATCAGTTCTTCCTTCTGCTTGAGTTCATCAGTGATGTATCGCTCGGCATTGACCAATGTCTGCTTGCGCACGAAGTAATCAGGTACGCCTGCTTGTTGTGCTTTGGTAACTTCGATGTAGTAGCCGAACACTGAGTTGAATCCAACTTTCAAGGTCGAGATACCCGTTTCAGAGCGCAGCTTTTCCTGCAGTGAACCGACATAGTCGACGGCATCTTTGATCGAACCCTTCAGCGAGTCGAGTTCGCTGTTGAATCCCGGCTTGATCATGCCGCCTGAGTTAATCAGCAATGGCGGCTCGTCGACAAGTGCGCGGTCGATCATAACGGCGACTGATTCCATATCAGGAATTTGGGCAGCGATTTCCGCCAACAGTTGGCAATTGCAGCGACTGAGAGTATTCTTAATCGCAGGGAGCTTCTGGAGGCTGTTGCGAAGCTGGATTAGATCGCGAGGATTGGCTTTGCGATAGCCGAGCTTCCCTGACAAACGCTCCAAGTCGGCGATGTTTGCCAACAACGATTCAATCTCTGAGCGAAGATCAGTGTCCGAAACAAACACTGCGACTGCATCATGACGTTTGCGAATGCGATCGATATTCTTGAGCGGTGCTACCAGCCAGCGCGCGAGACAACGCTTTCCCATACCGGTGCGGCAGAAGTCGAGCAAGCCGATCAGCGAGTGTTCTTTCTTTTCGCTGGAGTTTGAGGAGAGCAACTCGAGATTGCGCACTGAGGATGCATCGAGGTAGACATGATCGACGTCTTCGGCGAATCGCGGATGGCTTAGATGCAGCGGCGCGGCAAATTTCATTTCTTCGACGTACGAGAGCAGACTGCCGAGAGCAGATACCGCCAACGGAAACGCCGCCAATTCAAATGCCTCGAGCGAGTGTACATTGTAGTAGGTGCGAATTCGCTCTGCGGCGTAGTCGTCCTGGTAGCGCCAACTTTCCAGCTTCGTAACTTGTGCGCCGATACGTTCGGCTCTTCGATCAACGCTGTCGTCCGCGGCGTCGGAAACCAAAACTTCCTGCGGGCTAAAGGACTCAAGCTTATCCATTGCTGAATCGCCGTTTCCCTCGAAGACGACGACTCTTCCGGTAGCGATCTCAAGTCCCGCAAGACCGATGCGATCACTTTGTCCGACACAAATCGAGACCAGCATGTTTTCATGCCCTTGCGGCATGGCGCTGTCGACAGTGACTGTGCCGGGCGTGATGATTTCGATGACTTCCCGCTTCACCAACCCCTTTGGCGAGTTTAGGATCCTCAACCTGTTCGCAGATTGCGACTTTGAGTCCGGCTTTGATTATGAGTGCGAGATACTTCTCTGCAGAATGGTATGGCACACCGGCAAGCGGCAGTTTCGTCGATTGGCCGTGCGAACGCGAAGTTAATGCAATACCGAGAATCGGCGCGGCGATTTCGGCATCACGACCAAACATCTCGTAAAAATCGCCCATGCGAAAGAACAAGAGTTTGTCCGGATGCTGCTTCTTAATCGCAAAATACTGCTCTAACAGCGGAGTTTGTTTTACTGTCATCTAACTCGATACGATGGACTAAGTGCCGTTGGTTTGCAGTGAATGAAGTGCTATTCCAGCGGCCGAAACGTTTGCCGGTTTGGCTAGACGGGTCGAGGCCAGTAATGGCAGCGCTATGATGCTATGTAAACAATCAACAAGATCACTGGCGCTGGCGAGCGGCCTCTTGCTGGAAGAATAAGTTTTCGAGTATATCAAAGGCTTCACTGGTTCTTCCCTGCTCGCGGTATATGCGCGCCAATCCGATATGCGCCGGAGCATAGTTCGGGTGGGCATTGATAATCTGTCGGTAGAAGTCGAGCGCCTGCGAACGGTCGCCTTTCTTTTCGTAGAGTTCCGCCAAAGCCATTGCTGCGCTGATATTGTTCGGATCGCGTTCGAGAATATTCTCGAACACGGAGCTGATCATATTGAACTGGCCCATATCGAAGAGCGAACGACGCAGACGGTCGAACACCAAGTGCGCGTTGTCGGGGCTCTTCTCAACCAAGTGCATCCAAGCCTTGACAGCATCTTCGACGCGCTCTTCAGTGATGTATGAATCGCCGACTCTAACCCAGACATCAAACTTGGTCGGGTCAAGATGAATGCCGGTCTTGTAGAGAGTGCGCGCTTTGCGACCTTTGCCGCGCTCGCCCATGACATCGCCAAGCCGGATTTTGACCTCGGCGAGGCGTGTCTTGAATTTTTCGGAATCGCGTCGATAGAGTTTCTCGGCAACATCTTCAGCCTCTTCCCACTTGTCTGCTTTGGTCAAGAGGTCAAGCAATCGGGCTCCGGCATGCAGGTTTGTGTGGTCGCGTTCGAATTCTTTCTTAAGCAAACCAATTGCTTTGTCGTGCTGGCCGTCGGCGATGTAGTCGTCGATTAGGTGACGGTTAACTGCGATCTTCTGTAGCGCCGTCAATTCCCCGCGCATAAGCAAGTCTGAATGAATCTGGATTGCTTGTCGCGCCTTGCCGCGATCGGCAAGAATACGGCCGAGACGCAGGTACGCGTCGATGTTGCGAGTGTCCTGCGCGACTACGTCTTTCAGCTTGTGGAAGGCAGCGACCTGATCGCCTTCAAGAAGTGACTGCAGTGCTGAAATGTAGAGGCTGCCATCTTTTTCGTGGGCGCGACGACGGCGACGGATCTGGTAAGAGAGCAGCGCCATCAATAGGAGGATGATAGCGACTCCACCGACGTAATAGTACATGCTTAATTCGAACATAACCTACACCGAATCAATCTGGTCAATCTGGCGGTTGCGCAATGAAGTGATTTCAGCTTCAAGGCGTTTAATCAATCGCTTATTTGCGGATGACTCTGAAGATATTCTGAAGAAGTACGTTACCGCCAAGAGGAAACTGGCAATCATGCCCGCGCCGAACGAAATCAACAACACCACCATGAGCGGCACATCGAGATATCGTGTATGGAGAATGTTGACATCAACTCGTTCATTCGCATTGTATATGAAGAACGCAATGGCGACTATCAGAAAGATGATAGTCAAGAACATCCTAATTGCCCACATGGCCGCGCTCCTTGGCTACTGACATTGACGATGCTTTACTGCCTAACGACATTATTCAGCGCCTCCCTCGACGGCCTTCACCGTATCGGCTGCGCTTGAGTTCGAACGAAATGTAATTGACGAAGCAATATTCTTGAAATGATCTTCCAACTCATCCCGGAACTGATTTTCACAGGCCATTTCCATGTACAACAACCAGCCGTCGAATGCTACGATGTAGACATAGCCGACGCGATAGTCGCGAATCAATTGCGGCGGAGTTGTGTCGTCTTTCTGAACCTGAACCGAGTATTCACGGCGAATCTGCCAGCGCGTGGCATTTTGTCCGCCGATTTTTTCGGCAGTAGGTACTGCTATTTCCGGTGGATTGGAAAGGCCGCGTTGGAAGAACTCGGACTTGGAAAGAATCTTATCGCGGAATTCATCTTTGGTGGATCCGACATTTAGCGAATCGAAAAATGCCTGGGCGGTCATCGTTGTCGAATCTGCAAATATCCGAACATAGGGCTTGAGCGCTTCGCCGGGGTTGCTCTTAAGTTTGATTGGTACTCGCGGCTTGCGCCACTCAAACATGATGCGTTCAGGACTTGGTTCATTCTTGAGTCCGGCATCTTTCCATTCTGTCGGAATAGACATGGAGAAGCCAAATCGGCTGTCATTGTACCAGCCTTTTTCAATAGTCCCGACTTTCTCCTTCTTGGCAAACGCTGCGCCGCTTATCAAGATTCCTGAGAATATCAGTATCCAGGTTACTCTTGCTGTTTTGTTCATTAACTTGTTGGTCACCTTTCGCTTCCTGCTCGGCTTGTTTCTAATTATACGCCTGGCCGGGTTAGAGTCAAGTATTTAAATCGAAACTACTTGAGAAGCACCAGCTTGCGCGTAATGACTTCACCGGCGGCGCGTACAACGAAGAAATAGACTCCAGAGGCAATCGCCGGCTCTTCGCCAATTAGTTGCGGCAGAGGAAATGTCAAGGTGACCGAGTTTGCGGTCAGTTCTTTTCGGTACAATGTCTGACCAAGGATATTGACGAATGAGATATCGAGTCTCGAAGGCAGATTGACGTTCGGGTTCAATTCAATCGTCATTTGAGTGTTTGCATTGAAGGGATTTGGCGCCACGCTGACATCGCGCAAGGTTGAATTCTGCCTGCCAGTCTGGGACTGATCGACTCTTTTATAAAGTCGAATCCAATCGACTGAGAGACAGTAGAGCTCGTTTTCGCTATAGGCAATCTGGTCTGTTCCTTCGGTGCCGGGAATCAAATAGACCGTTCCGAGGTCGGTGGGATTGGAGAAATCGAGATATCTCACTGGAGTCGGTCCGGTCGCAAAAAGTAGCTCGCGCGAGGTCTGATCGTAGAAAAGATCGAACGCCGTAGAGATCGCCGAAGGAGCTTGATGTTCGGTGAATTCATTGGTAGCTTGATCGAACTCAAATATCTGGATGCCGGTGGCGTGGGAGATAGCGATAAAGCCGTCGCCGGTAATCTCGACATCGCGCGGTCGTGTTACGCATTGCGTCGCTCCTACAAACGTGATTTGGTCAACTTCAAACGAGTATATCGCAACCTTGCCATTTTGGTAAATCGTCGCCATGAGGTTGCCGCTAATGTCAGCACCGCTGATCACACCGTCTGACACGATTGAACTTCTCAGAGAGAACGTATCATCTGGCTCCAGACTGTAGGAGACGATTCCATCTTCTCCCACGGCTATCAAAGTGACTTCATCCGAATTCGCGCCGAATGCGAAGATCTGTTTCAGTGCCAGTCCCGATGCAAGTTCGGAATGTGAGAACCATCTTCCCCGATCCTTCTGGTAGATCCTGATTGTTCCGTCTTGCGGAGCACCGGCAAACAACCAAGGATCTGACTCAGCGAGTATTGGTGTGATAGCTGCGCCCGGTATGATCATTCTCGGGCCTAAGTTGGTGTTGTTTCGTGTCAGCTCCTGAATGCCCGCTGGTGTCGAAAGCAGGAGCGCGCCGCTGGTGGCAGTCATAGCGCTGGGAGTTGCCTCACCTTGATAAGATGCCCGGGATTCCAGATTCTGACCGCTTCTGAAGGCAGTCAAATTTCCAAAACGGTCGAGCGCGACCAGCGAATACAAGGACGAGTTCTCAATTGCTATGAGTTTGGCAATCGGGTGTGGATACGTTGATCGTGCCGCTACAATGCCGACAGAGGAGATGTCCCCGGTTTCGGATGCCATGTATAGGATCTCATCTGATTCGCGATTGACCGCAATTCGGGAGACTTCATAGTCTGTTTCAATCACACGCTCAAGCAGTGCGCCATTTGACTCACTGCAATACCACACTTCCGATCGTTGCGAGCCGAACGCGATTGCCACTCCGTTCTTGAAGGCGCTAATATCTGTCGGTTGAGTCTCGCATAGTATTTCATCGAAGTAACGGAATTGACCACCAGACTTTGAAAACACAGTGACGCCATTGAGCACGTCGAGGACAAACAAGTAGTCACCCGCCATGTCCACATCAAGTGCGTAGTCGGGTTCGGTCAGCGTTTGGCGCAACGCTGGATTAGCGACGTCCGAGAGATCAATGACATTGACACCGCCATACCCCTGCGCGACAAATAGTAGGTCTTCGACGAGAGCCAAATTTGCAATTGAGTCCAGTGAGGAAAAATCACTTCGGTGCACAAATTCATTCTCGATCAACTGGTAGATTCCAATGAGGTTTCTTCTTGAGGCGAGGACCACGATGTCGCCGAATGCTGCGACATGAACCAAGTCCTTGCTGATAGTAATCGATTGAATTCGTTCGAGTGTTGGCGTCTGCGTTGCTGCATCCAGAATAGAAAGCGTTCCGGGGGACAACACGAATATGCGGTCAGTCGAAGTCGCAATATCTATCGCCTTATCAAAGGAGTGCGAAGACTGATAGACAAATTGATCGGCTCCAGTCGCGCAGATTGTGCCTGGCAACAGAAGCAGCAATATAACAACGACAATCACAGATGCATCTTTCACTTCAGTAACACCATTCTTCGGGTTTCGCTGAATCTGTCCATGCGTAGTCGATAGAAGTAAACACCAGAGGCCAAGTCGTTTCCGTTTGAGTCCTTTCCGTTCCACGCCAAACGGTGCGAGCCAGCTTCCAACTCGTGGTTCAAGACTGTCGCGACGGTTTGCCCCAGCGTATTGATAATCTCGACGGTAACTCTGGAGTGAGCGACCAGGTCAAATTCAATGACTGTCGACTGGTTGAACGGATTCGGGTAGTTTTGCGATAGTCGAAACGCTGTCGGCAATGTTGGCGGCGCGGCTGGTCTGCTGATTATCGGCAAGGCTCCGGTATTACGTTTATCGTGCATGAAATTGCCCCATACAACGGATTTGTCTTCGGCTGGTGTCGGCAAATCCCACATATACAGCTGGGCGTCCGACGATCCCATAAACAGTTCGAGCAAACCGTCATTATCAAAGTCACCCGAGACCGGCGTGTGCGTGGCGTACGTAACCAGTGCAGGATCTGCGTAGGTATAGATCGGCCAACCTACTACTGGCGAAGCGTCGAGATTCCAAGCCAAGAGGCGTTCCGGCTTGCCGAGAAACAGCGCGCCGCCGCGAGAGACTATCTCCAGTTCGCCGTCATTATCAACATCGAGAATCAATGGATTGCTCAAAGAACTCGTGGTGCCTGCAAAGAAACCATCCTTGCGACCGAACTCGCTTGCCAAGAATGGTGTTCCGTCGCCATTCCAGGCATAGACCTCGCCGCCATCAAGTGCGCTGAAAACACATACCAATTCGGGCAGCGAGTCGTTGTCGAGATCGGCGGCGGCTTGGTATGGAGTCAAGAACTGAATCTTGTCAGGGAAATAGCGCGGCCATCCGGGCAGGTCAGTGCCATCAGCTTCGACGATGCTAACCGCCATCGCGAGATTGGAAGAGAACCAATGTGCAAAGGCTATCTCCGGTTCGCCATCGCCGTCGAAGTCAGCCAGCACACCCCCGAAGATATCGTCGCGCGAAGTGACTTCGGCACCGATGTGAGGATGCAGCGGATTGCCATCTTTGCCGGAGTACATGTACAAACCGCCTTCGCCCCGCAACTCGGTATAGAGGGTGCCGACATCTTGGTAACCATCATGATTGAAGTCATATGCAAAAATGTACGGCACGTATGAACCGCCAAAAGTGCGCGGCGTACCGGTTTTGCCGGTGCGCGCAAAAATCCTTTGCTGGGTGCGGAAGTAGCTTGATCCATCAGCATGCCAGCAATAAATCTCGCCGCCGAAATTGATAATGAGGATTTCCATAATCAAGTCGCCGTCGATATCAGTTACTAACGGAGTCGGATAGCCGCTGTTTTGATAGCCGGTACTGATCATCTTGGGCCAGCCGGGAACGAAGTCTCCGTGCTCATTGATGATCGCGACTCCCGAATCAGTGACGCAGACGATTTCATCATCACCGTCGCCGTCGAAATCGTGCAGTGCTAATGCCGATTCAATCGAAGTTGCCCTTGGAACGGAGATGACTCTACTCGTGTTGCCGACAAACTCGCTTACGATGATACCATTTCGTGATCCGGTAAGCACCTCTACTCGACCGTCGCCGTCAATGTCGCCGGAAACTGAAGTGTAGTGAGGGCGAATGCCGGGGTCACGAGGATAACCCTCTGCCAAAGCGGACTTGATATACACGCGCCGTTTGACAGTTACTACCGAAGTGTCAGTGTAAACATCGAGTTGAAGCGTGCCAATTCCGGGAAGCACTTGCCCAACCGTCCATTCCGACAGGAGCTTGTGATAAAGAAGATCGGTCGAGCGTTTAATGAGGACTTTTTGTTTCGGTTCGACGTCTGAGTAGTACGCCAACTCGAAGTGAGTGAATCCTGGTATCGATGTTGAACCGGTAATGTTGACAGCTGAAAAGACCGTGTCGTCTTCGAGGGGTGACAGTATGTCGACCTGAACCGAATTGACCAGACGAACTGTTGAAGTAAAGGAAATCTTTTCGCCGACGGTTAAGCGCAGCTCGGTTTCGCCATCAAAGGGAGATGAATCCCAAGATGCGATTGGTCCGCTGGCAATACTTGCATTGCCTGTCGCAATTGTCTGCCACTCCTCTGATGAGCTCGGTCTTGCTTCAAGAAAGTAGTTGGCACTTTGCGATGACATAGCCGATCCGTTGATCTCGACCAAACCAGAGACGATTTGGTGTACGCGCGGCTCTTCTATCTCTGCATAGTCATCCTGAAGTAATCCCACTGCCCTGCCGACATTGATGCGGCCATAACCGCCATGTGGACTAAATCCGGTTGGAACAGCACCGCTCGGATCGGAAACGCGGTCGGCAGTGTTCACCAGAAGTCTTCTTACGCTATCAGCTGAAAGCCCCGGAGCTACCGAGAGAATCAGCGCAGCGCTTCCTGTAACATGCGGTGCAGCCATACTTGTGCCGTCGGCAAGATAATATTCGTCTTCGACGATACGCAGCAGCGGCTCACCGCCTTCGGCATACAGGTCTGTGTCTTGCGCGCGCAATGAAAGAATGTCCTGACCCGGTGCGCAGACATCGAGCCAATTGCCAAATGTCGAAAAACTGGTGACTTCATCAAAGGAGTTGGTAGCACCGACCGTGAATGTTTCATCTAGTCGCGCCGGATAGAATGGTGTCGATGTGCCGGAGTTGCCGGATGCTGCAACGAAGAGCACGCCATTATCGACGGCGAATTTCACTGCATCGGCAAGAATCGCTGAAAAGAAAGGCGAGCCCCATGAGGCATTGATGACTTTGGCGCCGTTCTCCACGGCATAGATGATTGCTTCGGCGCTCGCAGAAGCTAACGCATTGGGGAATATCTTGAGGCACATGATCTCGACGTTTGGCGCTACGCCCTCGATACCGATACCGTTTTCCGTCACCGCTCCGACAATTCCTGCACAATGAGTTCCGTGCCCGATGGTGTCCATTGGGTCGGAGTCAGGCGAAATCGAATAACCGTTGGCGTCGTCACCGGAAAAGTCGTAGCCGTAGCGGTCGTCGACGTAGCCATTGAAATCGTCATCAAATCCGACACGGCCTTCTACCTCATCAAAGTTGTGCCAGATGTTTTCCGACAGATCGGGATGCTCGTAGTCCACGCCCGTGTCAATGATTGCGACCTTGACGCGGCTCCTATCCGTCGGCTCAGCCAGTGCCGCGAGTCGATTGATGTCGGCACCTTCAAGGCCAGTCAACATTTTCAGGCTGTCATTCGCAATTCCGGGTACGCGAATGATTCCGGGGTACTCTTGCCCCACATTGTGCATCCCCCACTGGTAAACGTAGAGCGGGTCGCTGAATGTTACCATATAGATATCGCGCTCGACATAGGCAATCCCCGGCTGACCTGCCAGTTCTGATTCAGCGCGTTCTCGATCAATCGAGTCGGCGAATTCCATGACATAGACTGAGGCGAAAGCTCCCCTGCTTGCTGAAGCAACGTGATTCCCCTTGAGCAGCGGTGTGATTTTGTCGGCGTGAACTGAGCTGCTTAACTTGCTGAGAGAACTCTGAGAAGTTGAGCTATCAAGACGAACAATCAAGCGCGTTGGATGATATTCCGCTGCGGCAACAATTGCGGGCAGTATCGCGACCACGAGTAACGTGACAACGAGACAACATTTTCTGAACATGCCCGGCATCCAATCCATTGAATTCAAGTGCACCGCATTGCTTCGTCTTCAATACGCGCGAAATACAGAAATTATCCAATGAATATAGCACGATCAGGGCGGCTCGCAAGCCCGGCCTTATTACTGCGGGAATTTACTTTTCGGTAGTCGGCAAAACTGCCCAATGGAGTTTGGTGCGCAGGATCTGATAAAACGAGTTGTTCGGAAAGGTTATCAATCGAGTGCTATGAGCGGCCTTGCGAATCGTTATCTGCGTTTGGTTCTTCACTCCCACCGAAGTCTGCCCGTCGACGGTCATCAGGCAAGCGTGGTCGCGAGATGTCACTCGAATTCGGATAATGTCGTCAGCATGAAATAGAAGCGGTCGCGCGGCCAAGGATTGCGGAGCTATCGGCGAAGCGACGATGGCTTCCATATTGGGATTAAGCAGCGGACCGCCTACAGCTGAATTGTAGGCTGTCGATCCGGTCGGCGAACTTATCACTAGTCCATCAGCACGATAGGTGGAGATGAATTCGTCATTAACAAATAAATCAAGCTGAATCAATCTCGCTAAACTGCCGCGATCGACAACAATGTCGTTAAGTGCAAAATGCTGTTTCTTCTCCGGATCGTCGACGATGGATGCTTCGAGCAGCATTCGTTGTTCGATTCGATGCTTACCGTCGACAATCTCCTGAAGTCGCGGTTCGACCTCGTCGGCAGAGACTTGAGTGAGAAATCCCAGCGAGCCGAGATTGATTCCGAGAATTGGTGTACCTGCCGCCCCGATTTCGCGCGAGGTTGCCAATAGTGTGCCATCGCCACCCATTGACACGATAATATTGCACTCGGACGCCATGCGGTGTCGCAGGCTTAATTTGGAATCATCAATGGAGAGTGCTCGAAGGTCATCGGCGAGTCGATAGTCGTGCCCGTTTTTTTCAGTCCAGCGAATTACCCGCTTGATGACATCATCGGCACCCGGACGCTGGCGGTTGGCGATTATGCCGAATAACATCAGGGCTTGCCTTTGGCCGCGATATTGACGGCAGCGATCCTATTCGTAGCCGCAGTGGCTTCAATGCTAACTGTCGGATTTCCGTTGCTGCCTATGGAGGCGATCCGCTCAATTGAATCGGCGATTCCTTCCGGATGCAAATGCAGTAACTTGAGAAGTTCATCCCGGCTGCCGTGCTCGACGAATTCGTCAGGTATGCCGAGCCGAAGCATACGGATCTGTTTGCGTCCATTGTCGGCAAGCCAGTCGTTGATGCCGGAACCAAATCCGCCAATCAACGCGCCTTCTTCGATTGTGGTGATCGAGGTAAATCTATTTGCAATCTCGGTGAGCATTGTCACATCGAACGGTTTGACGAATCGACAATTGTAGATCGCGGCTTCAATACCGCGCGGTGATAACAACTCGGCGGCGCGCATTGCCTGATCTACCATTGTGCCAACTGCAAGTATCGCCGTGTCTTTGCCCTTGCGCACCAACTCCCAAGTTCCCCATTCGAAGTCGGGGCGGTCAAGTTGAAGTTCACCCTCGGGGATATCCGCACGTGGCCAGCGAATTGCGATTGGCGCGGTGAAGTTTTTCATCGCCAAATGAAGGCTTTGCCGCAGTTCCGTTCCGTCTTTCGGTGCTATAATGACCATACCGGGAATCGGTCTAAGATAGGAAATGTCGAAGGCGCCATGATGGGTCGGACCGTCATTGCCCGCCAAACCGGCGCGGTCGAGTCCGAGCAATACCGGGAAATCTTGCAGTGCGATATCGTGAATCACGGCATCATAGGCGCGCTGCAAGAATGTCGAATAGACTGCAAAAATCGGTTTCTTTCCTTCGCGCGAGAGGCCGGCAGCAAATACACCGCCATGCTGTTCGGCGATTCCGACATCGAAAAAGCGTTCAGGAAAT
Organism: bacterium; assembly: GCA_016708315.1. Classification (NCBI taxonomy): domain Bacteria; species bacterium. The sequence continues at coordinate 149,306 of JADJGC010000002.1, read as the reverse complement.
TCATGCGCAAAATCCAATAGACCGGTGCCGGTCGGCATTGCGGCAGTAATCGCCACCATGTCGGGATGTTCTTTGCCGAGTTCGAGCATGGTTTTAGAGAAAACTTTGGTATAGGCAATCCCCGCGGCTTTATCGGAGCGACCGGTGATTTTGTCAAACTTGCTGACACCATGGAGCCGGCAGGAATCCTCTTCGGCAGGCTTGTATCCCTTGCCCTTCTGTGTGCGCACGTGCAAGAGAATCGGGCCGTGAAGCGCTTTGATTTGGCTGAGAATCTTGACCAAGCCCTCAACATCGTGACCGTCAATCGGGCCAAAATAGCGGAATCCGAGCTTCTCGAAAATGATACCGGGAACGAGGACGCCCTTGACAGCTTCGTCTATTCGGCCGACGACTTCGCGGATGCGAGAGCCTTTGCGAATTTTGCCGGTCAACTCCCAGATGTGATCTTTAATCTTATTGTAGGTTTGGTCAGTCAGCAATCCGGTCAGGTATTCAGACATAGCGCCGACATTTTTGTCAATCGACATCGAATTGTCGTTAAGGACGACCAGCATATTGCGTCCCGAATGGCCGAGGTTGTTGAGTGCCTCAAAAGCCATTCCGCCTGTCATTGCGCCATCGCCGATAATCGCGATAACGTTATGCTTCTCCTTTGACAGGTCGCGGCTAACAGCCATACCGAAGGCGGCGCTAATCGAAGTCGAGGCATGGCCAGCGCCATAGATATCGTGCTCGGATTCCGTCGTCTTGGCAAAACCGGAAAGTCCGCCGTATTGGCGGATGGTCAACATTTGGTCGCGCCGCCCGGTGAGTATTTTATGTACGTAGCTTTGGTGACCGGTATCCCAGACCATTCTGTCGGTCGGACTGTCATAAGCATAATGCAATGCTATGGACAGCTCAACGACACCGAGATTGCCTCCCAAATGACCGCCAACCTGCGAAAGAATCGACAGCAATTCTTCGCGGATCTCTTCTGCCAAACCGGGCAACGACTCGGGAGCAAGTTTCTTGAGATCCTGGGGGGAAGAAATGCCTTTTAGAAAGTCGGTCATATACGAATGATACTCACAATCGATTGTTTGGTTCGTTATTGTTCGCGGGCGATGATATAATCCGCTAAGCGAAGGAATATCTCTTTTTCGGTGAAGTCTGTCAACACATCCTTCGCCTCTCGAATCAGTTGCGCGGCAATCTGTTTAGACTGCTCAACGCCAACAACCTTGGGATAAGTAGCCTTTTCGAGTCTTGAATCCGCTCCAACAGTCTTTCCTAACGTCTCGAAATCACCTTCAACATCAAGAATGTCGTCAACAATTTGAAAAGCCAACCCTAATCGCTCACCGTACTGCGCGAGTTGGTCGACGACACTGTCTGGAGCCTTGGCCAATAGCGCACCGATCTTGATTGATGCCGTTATCAAAGCTGCGGTCTTGCGGCGATGTATACCTTCAACTTCAGCCAAGGTTACTGGGCGCCCCTCGGCTTGTACGTCCGCGACCTGACCGCCAATCATGCCGCGAGTGCCGATTGCCCTGCTGACTTCCGTGACGATTCGCGGATCGCCGGATTGGGCAAGAATTTCGAATGCAAGCGCGTGAAGCGCATCACCAGCCAACACGGCAATGTACTCGGAAAATTTCTTGTGAAGCGTCGGCAGTCCGCGCCGGAAGTCGTCGTCATCCATACACGGCAAGTCGTCGTGAATCAACGAGTAGGTATGGATCAGTTCGAGAGCGCCGGCTGAGTCATAAATCGAATCGCCGACACCGCCACAGGCAAAATAGGAAGATACCGCCAACACCGGACGCAACCGCTTTCCGCCGGCAAAGACGGAGTAGCGCATGGCTGCGTGGAGTTCTTCGGGAGGAAGTGATTCTGGGGGCAAGAGTCGGTCAAGGTGCAGATCGACCTTTTCGCGAACTGCCTTGAATGGCGAAACGCCCTGCCTGAGCGTCTCAGGCATCGGGATTTTCCAATGTTTCGAGCTTGACGTTGTCATTCTCGACGACAAGCTTTTTGATCTCAGCTTCGACGGAAGCGAGTCGTTCTGCGCAGAGCTTGCTTAGACGCATACCCTCCTGATAGAGCTTGATTGCGTCATCCAGCGGCAGTTCACCCTGTTCCAGCTTGCCGACAACGTCTTCAAGCCGACGTAGATTATCTTCAAATGTAGCGTTTTTCTCAGCCAATTGAACCTCAAATTAGTCGGACGATGGGCGCAGTATAATGGATAAAATACGCAAAGCAATCGTTCTTGTGTGAGATTTCCCCCGTTATTTATTCGATTACGGCATCGTGAGAGCCGTCTGCCCAAGCAATGTCAACCTTATCGCCAGCCACAAGTTCCGACGCGTTCTTGACGACAGAGTGATTGGTCTTCTTCCTAATGACGGCATAACCGCGCTTTAGAACATTGTCAGGCGAAAGTGCCTCAAGTTTGTGGTGTTGAGTTTCGAGCCGCGAGCTATTCTTCATCATGGTTTTCTCAACAGCATTCTGGAGCCGCAAGTTGGCTTCATCAAGCCGCTGCGCGAACGGCTCCACCATTACTGCCGGTCGCAAAAACAAACGTGACTGCCTCAAGCGGTGCAACCGTTCTCGTCGCAGTTCGAGACCCCTCTGAAGCGAACGCTGTAAGCGGTCATTGCTGTCGCGAACAAACTGCAGTAGCGCCACAGCATCGAATGTCGCCAGTTCCGCAGCTGCCGACGGAGTCGCTGCACGCAAGTCGGCAACGAAATCGGCAATCGAAAAATCGATCTCGTGTCCGACCGCCGAGATTACCGGAATTCGCGAGTTGAATATCGCCCGGGCGACGACCTCTTCATTGAACGCCCACAGGTCTTCCAACGAGCCTCCGCCTCGGCCGACGATAATCGTATCGACCTCGCCCCACTTGTTGAATTCAGCTATTGCTGCTGCAATGTCGGCAGCGGCGCCATCGCCCTGCACCTTTGTGGGCCGCAGAACAAGCCGCACCATCGGAGCGCGCCTGCGGCAGATATTGATAATATCGCGGATTGCAGCACCCGTCGGCGAAGTTACAATTCCGATGGCGTTTGGGAACTGCGGGATCGGCTGTTTGTGTTCGACCTCGAAAAGCCCTTCTGCAAGCAGCTTAGCTTTGAGTTTCTGAAACTGCTCTTCAAGCGAGCCAATGCCTTTGGCCAATATTTTGATGACTCTGAGCTGATAGTTGCCGCCCTTCTCATAAAGGGTTATGTCCCCAAATGCACGGACTTTAAGGCCGTCCTTTAGAGCTAAAGTTAAACCCTGTGCTGAGAATTTCCAGATAACGGCCTTGAGCTGTGAGTCAGCGTCTTTGAGAGTGAAATAGCGATGCCCGGAGGTGTGAAGGAGAAAATTTGAAATCTCGCCTTCAACCCAAACTGAGGAGAACTCACCTTCGAGAATTCCCTTCATCTCGCGGGTAAGCTGTGATACCGAATAGACCTTTTCTTGCTCAAGCTCATTGCTCATGTTGCAATAATATCGATTGTTGCGACTTCGACAAATCACTTCTCGCGATTCGCCCAAATTGACTCGGTGCTTTGTTGTAGAGCAACCTGTTATTATGAGCACAACCGCTACAACCTTTGGGCTTTCCGGTGAATACTATCGATCTCAGGTGGATTTCCTCTAAATTGTGTTCCGAAATTCGACGAAATTCGTCTCTGAGTTAAGTGGCTACGATAAAATAGGTTAGTGCTTTTGCATTTGCAGGAGATTTGCACTACTGTCAAGATAACCGACACTATTGGAAGTCCGAAGTCGATGCATCGGAATTTAAGTCACTGTATTACTTGTTGTTACCAAACTGTTTCGTTTTGGCAAGTCGTTTGCTAAGTAATAGGTCATCTTGGCCAGTAGTGTCTTTTACAGACAATCCACTTAGCGGAAGCTTCCCCAGCTTCCGCTAAAATTTTTTGGGGGAGATTTGTTGTGATTTTAGTTTAGGGCAAGAATGTCGTGAACGTAGAAGTCGATCAGAACTTCGCCAAAGAACAGCGCCAAAATTGCTGCAAGTGACAAAAACGGTCCGAACGGAATCATTCGTCCTGCACCTTGCTTGCGAGACAGAACCATCTGGCCGATGGCAAAGATCAGTCCCAGAACGGCCGCTCCGAAGAAAATGAATATGATGTTCTTCCATCCCAAGAAGGCTCCCAACATAGCGGCCAACTTGATGTCGCCTCCGCCCAACGATTCTTTCTTGAAGATGAAATCGCCAAGTATTGCGAGCAGATAGAGCGAAGCTCCTCCTGCAACCAGGCCGATCAGCGCATCGAGCGGCGTGACCAGCGGATTCACGAAGGATAAGCCCAATCCCAGAACCATGCCGGGATAGGTGATGCGGTCAGGTATTATGTAGTACTCAAAATCGATGAATGTTACGACCAGCAACATTGAGAAGAATATCGCCGCTACCATCGTGTGAAAGCTCAGGCCATAAAGCGTGAACGCCAACAGGAAGAACGAAGCCGTAACGAGTTCTACCATCGGATAGCGCCAAGAAATCGGCGCCTTGCAGCGACGGCATTTGGCGCGCAGGATCACGAAACTCAACAACGGGATATTATCGTACCAGCGGATCATTTCTTTGCACTTCGGACAGTGCGAACGCCCGGTAACGAAGTTTTCTTTGCGAGGCAGGCGATGAATCAGCACGTTCAAAAACGAGCCGATAAATGCGCCTAACCCGAAGGCGTAGATGCTAAGGATGATTTCCGGATTCATATCACAAAGAGTATCGACAAACGAAGTAGTTAGCTCAACAAGTTATTGAGCGATCGAATCTACCATGTTTCATCGATTTGTCGCCAATGTCGCCAGCACCACCGGTGCCAATTCAGCTCGAAGTCTTCGTTCGCCAAGTAGAATCGGCTTTGCGCCAGCTCGAATCAGGCTGTCTTCTTCGATGCGGCTGAATCCTTCCTCCGGTCCGGTCAGCAGAAGAATATTCTTCCCGCCGGCAGCCATTTCAGAACGAAACAGGACACCCTTTAGCGATCCTAGGAGGATTAGATCATAACTTTCGAAAAGCGCGGGGACGTCAGAAATCTCGACCGGTTCGGCAATCGCCGGAAGGACGGTTCGCAACGACTGCTTCATCGAACTGATAGCGACCTTGCGCCATCGTTCGATTCGTTCGCGCGATTTTTCTTTGGTTAACTTGCTGGGAGAATTCTTGCTGATAATCGGGAGGAATGCGCTGACACCCAGTTGTGTGCACTGGTCGAAGATTTGATCCGCCTTTGATTGTTGCGGCAGGCCGAATCCGACAGTGACGTTGAATGGCAACTCGTTGATATGACGCGAAACTTTGACGACTCGCGCCTTGACGACTTTGTTCTCATAGGCTGCGATTTGCATGCTGTATAGATTCGCACAACCGTCCGTCGCCAACAGCATGTCTCCAATGTAAAGACGAAACGCTTTGAGTATGTGGTCGGATTCTTCACGCCCGAAAGTGCAAATCTCACCCTCGAGTTGATCCGGTTCGAAATAGAAATGGGTGCTGTTGCTAAGCTTTGATGACACGACAGCAGATCCAGTCATTCTTGCGAGCGATCTGATTTCCCTGCATTCCCTTCATTCGCAGGAAATTGACGAACTCGTCTTCTTGCTCGATCAGAATTCCGGAGCGGATTAGAATGCCGCCGGGCTTGAGGCAGCGCATGAAGTTTTCGAAGAGATTGTAAATCTCATCCTTGATCAAATTGCTGACAACGATGTCATAGAATCCGGCGAGATGGATTTTCTCCATTGACCCGAATTGAATCGTCACCCGATCGGCGACATTGTTGAGCTGGATATTTTCCTGCGCATTTTCGATTGCCGCCAAATCAATGTCGAGACCGAGACAAGCACCGGCGCCGAGCTTGGCCGCCAATATACTGAGGATTCCTGAGCCGCAGCCAAGATCAAGCATCTTGTCGCCCGGTTGGACATCCTTGGCAATTTGCATCATGCACATTTGCGTAGTTTCGTGGTGGCCGGTTCCGAATGCCATCTTGGGTTCGATGATAATCTGCAGCTTGTCGCCATAGTTGATCTGATCCCAAGTTGATTTGATCACGATGTTATCAACGATTACCGATTCGAGCGATTGCTGGTAGGACTTGATCCAGTCGATATCATCAATCGGACGAACCGTGATGATCGACTCCAGGCTCTCGGTGCTGGCCACACCGCAGCGGACGAGATACTTCCCTAACGATTCGACTTTGTCGCGCGATTCATCCTCGACCGGCAGATAGAATTTGACGCGGAAACCGTCGTCTGCAATCTCGGTCACCAGACCCTGAGATAGCGATTCGGTAATGAATGAAGTGACGATGTCTTCAGCAGTGTGATCGCACTTTACACTGATTTCGAGATATCCTGCCAACTTTACACCCCCAGCGATTCTCTAAGCCGTTCAAAAATCGACTTGGTATCTTTCGCTGGTGGAACATCCCCTTCGATATGGCGCAACTTCTCGTAAAGTGCTTTCTGCTCTGATGACAAACTTTGCGGCGTCCAGACAGTCATCTTCGCCAGCAAATCACCGCGACCGGATGAGCGCAATTTGCCCAACCCTTGACCGCGCAATTTCAAAATCTTGCCGGTTTGTGTTCCGGCTGGAATCTTGAGTTTGACCTTGCCGTCAAGCGTCTCAATCTCGATTTCGCCGCCGAGAGCCGCTGTTGAGATTGTCACCGGAACTTCGGTGATGATGTCATTGCCATGACGCACAAAGCGCTCGTGATCTTTTTCTTCGATCAATACGATGAGATCGCCAGACTCGCCGCCGCGCATTCCGGCGTTACCTTCGCCGCGCATCGGAATGTAATTGCCTTCCGAGACGCCGGCTGGAATTTTGACAGTGATAGTAGCTTGCTCTTCCACGCGCCCTGAACCAGTGCAGGCGGGACATGGCGAAGTGATTACTTCCCCGCTGCCGCCGCAATTCGAACAGGTGCTGACATTGACGAATTGACCAAACATCGAACGCGATACCTGGCGCACTTCGCCCATGCCTTTGCAGACGCGGCATTTTTCTTTGGAGGCTCCTGCGGCTGCACCCGAACCCGAGCATGTACCGCAACGTTTGAAGCGCTTATACTTGATAATCTTCTCGGCGCCAAATGCGATCTCTTCGAGCGTCAACCGCAGACGAACTTTGATGTCTTCGCCGTGAAAGTGCTGGCGTCCTCCGCCGCGTCGACCACCGCCACCAAACATATCTTCGAAGGTCGATCCACCCATGCCAAAGTCACGCATGAAGGCACGCAACGCGTCGTTGATGTCGAAGCCTTGACCGTATCCACCGCCGCCACCGGGGAAACCACCCTGCCCTGAAGTTGCGGCATGACCGAACTGGTCATAGCGCGCGCGTGTCTGGGCATCCTTGAGCACTTCGTAAGCCTCAGTGGCTTCCTTGAATTTCTCTTCGGAGGCTTTGTCGCCCGGATTTTTGTCCGGGTGAAACTGAACCGCCAGTTTGCGGTAGGCTTTTTTTATCTCATCCTCGGTCGCGGATTTGGCGACACCGAGTATCTCGTAATAATCTCGTTTGCTCATATCAATAAGCAGTGACCTCCATCACTGCGTCAGGACTACTTCTTCTTGTCCTCGTCAACTACTTCATAGTCGGCATCGACGACATCTTCCTTAGCCGGTCCGCTGCCTTGCGTTTTGGCTTCGCCGGCGGTTTCGCCTTGCGCTGAAGCCCCTGTCGCTTGTTGCTCCTGCGTCTGTTTGTAAATCATCTCGGCGATCTTTTGCGATGCCGTCATCAAGTCATCCATCTTCTGATTGATGATCTCGACCGAATCGGTCTTAAGCGCAGCTTCCAGCTTATCTTTGGCGTCGACAATTGCCTGCCGCTCTTCTTCGGAGACCTTGTCTCCATACTCTTTGAGTGTTTTCTCAGTCGAGTATACGACCTGGTCGGCTTTGTTGCGCACTTCAATCAATTCGCGCTTCTTCTTGTCGACTTCAACGTTGGCTTCCGCATCGCGAACCATTTTCTGAATTTCGGCTTCTGAAAGTCCCGATGATGACTCAATCTTGATTTTCTGTTCTTTGCCGGTGCCAAGGTCTTTTGCCGAAACGTGGACGATACCGTTGGCGTCGATGTCGAATGTCACTTCGATTTGCGGCATGCCACGCGGTGCCGGCGGAATGCCCACCAAATCGAATCGACCGAGTGTTCTGTTGTCGAGCGCCATTTCGCGCTCGCCCTGCAGTACGTTGATGCTTACCGCCGGCTGATTGTCGGAAGCAGTCGAGAACACCTGCGACTTGCGGGTCGGGATCGTCGTGTTGCGTTCAATCAATCGAGTCGCTACGCCGCCCAGAGTTTCAATACCCAATGACAATGGCGTCACATCGAGAAGCAGAACGTCTTTGACTTCACCGCCAAGCACGCCGCCCTGAATTGCTGCGCCGATAGCCACGACTTCATCGGGATTTACACCGCGATGCGGTTCGCGTCCGAACAGGTCTTTGACAACTTGCTGAACCTTGGGCATGCGAGTCATACCGCCGACAAGCACCACTTCGGCGACTTGCGACGGATCGAGCCCGGCATCTTTCAATGCGCGACGACACGGTTCAACAGTGCGCTGAATCAAGTCATCGGTCAATTGCTCAAGCTTGGCGCGTGTAATCGTTAGGTCAAGATGCTTCGGTCCGTTTTGATCGGCTGTGATAAACGGCAAGTTTACCTGAGTCTGCATCGTCGTCGACAGTTCACACTTGGCTTTCTCTGCGGCTTCCTTGAGGCGTTGCAATGCCATCCGGTCTTTGCGCAAGTCGATTGATTCCTGACGCAGAAATTCTTCGGCGATATGATCAATCAGTCGCTGATCGAAATCGTCTCCACCCAGATGCGTGTCACCATTGGTTGAGAGGACTTCGAAAACGCTGTCACCAAGTTCGAGAATCGAGATATCGAATGTTCCGCCGCCCAAATCGTAAACCGCGATTTTCTGATTCTTGTTCTTGTCGAGGCCGTAAGCCAATGCCGCGGCTGTCGGCTCATTGATGATGCGTAGCACCTCAAGACCAGCGACGCGTCCAGCGTCTTTGGTCGCCTGACGTTGACTGTCGTTGAAGTACGCCGGGACCGTGACAACTGCCTGCGTGACGGAATGTCCCAGATACGATTCAGCGGTCGCTTTGAGATTCTGCAGAATCAACGCCGATATTTCAGGTGGCGAGTACATTTTCCCGTTGATATCAACGCGACAGTCGCCGGATTCATTTTCGGTGACTTTATATGGTACGAGTTTCTCTTCGGAACTGACCTCCGAATGTCGGCGTCCCATAAAACGCTTAATCGAAAACACCGTGTTTGTCGGATTCTTGATTGCCTGTCGCTTGGCAATTTGTCCAACCAATTTCTCGCCGTTATCCAAAAACGCCACGACCGAAGGCGTAGTACGTCCGCCCTCTTGATTCGGAATGACGACCGGCTCGCCGCCTTCCATGACTGCGACGCAAGAGTTGGTCGTACCGAGATCTATTCCAATTACTTTAGCCATTATCTATAACCTCCATCACATCGAAACCGCGAATATAGCCCAAAGCTATCAAATTATCGAGAGTCAGCAATGCTTAGTTTTCTTCTTTCTTCTTGGTGACTCCAACCTTGGCGTGGCGGATCACCTTGTCATTAAGTGTATAGCCCGGGGAAAGTTCATTTGCTACCGTATCCGGTTCCTTGTCATCGGCTTCGACTTGTAGAAGCGCTTCATGAAGTCGCGGATCAAAAGGCTCGCCGAGCGATTCGAACCGCTTAAGTCCGGCGTTGCTCAAAATCGAATTGAGTTTGTCGTACACCAATGCGACGCCTTTGCTGTAAGTTTCAAAATCGACATTTTCTTCGCGGCTTTTCATTGCACGGTCGAAGTTGTCGAGCACATCCAACAATTGAATGATCAAAGATTCATTGGCGCTGCGGATAATGTCCGCTGTATCACGACGCGTCCGTTTGCGGAAGTTATCAAACTCCGCAGCTAATCTCAAATAGTCGTTCTTCTGTTCCTCAAGCTGCTGCTTCAATGAAGTTACCTCATCTTGCCCTGATACCGTTGTTGTCGTTTCTGCTTCGGTGACAGCGCCAACTTCAATCTCGACAGCTTCATCTTCAGAATTGTTCTTCAGACCTTCTTTGTCCATATCCTTAAACCATTTCCTACTTTGATAATATCTCTGACAGCACTTTTGCTGTGTAGTCGACAACTGACATCAACTTGGCGTACTCCATGCGTGTCGGTCCGATGATACCGATCGTCCCTCGGTTTTGACCGACTTCGTATGTGTGAATAACTGCCGAACAGCCCTTCATGCCTTCGATATTGGATTCTGCACCGATCGTGACTGAGACGCCATCGCCGGCAGTTTTGTACTTAAGTAATCCGACAAGACTCTTGCGCTCTTCCAAAAGAGTGATGAATTCGCGCAGCTTCTCCGGGTCTTTGAATTCTTTCTGCGAAATGATATTCGTCGTCCCGTCGGTATGCAGTCCTTCGATTGCGGACTCATCGAGAATGTGCTCCTTCTGTTCCATGAACAGCTTGAGCAGCTGCGGCTCACCGCGACTGTCATTGCGCAAGCGCTCGAATACCGTGCGCCGGATTTCACCCAGTGTGAGCCCCACCAGCTTATCATTGAGTAGCTCCGCCGTCTGCCGGATTGCCTGGTGGTCGATTTCGGTGTCAACTTCCAAAAGAAGGGTCCGCACCAATCCCGACTTAACGGCAATGATGACCATCACCTTGTTATCAGTGACTTGAACCAAGTCGATTTTGTTAAGGACAGCTTCTTCGAACTTGGGCATGACTGTCACACCAAGTTGTGCGGAAACTTTCGCCAATACCCGCGCTGTCTGTTCGAGCACGTCTTCAATAGCGCTGTAGTCAGTGACCAGCAATTTCTTGATTTTGTCGCGGTCAGCCTGTGAGAGCTTCTCTGTCTTGAGCAGCGAATCGACATACAACCGATACCCCGACTCGGTCGGAATCCGCCCAGCCGAAGTGTGCGGCTGTTCAATCAGACCACGTTCCTCGAGATCCGAAAGAGTATTACGGATTGTAGCCGGAGAGACACCGAGGTTGAAACGTGTTGCTATGACCCGTGAGCCGACCGGTTCAGCCGTGCGGATGTAGTAGTCGATCAATAACGCCAGGACTACTCGTTCGCGCTCTGTTAAGTTATAAACTGCCATCTCTCCAATTCGCTCTTAGCACTCTCTACTTAAGAGTGCCAACGAAGGTAGCAAAAAAAATCGGTCTGTCAACCGCAAACCTATCAGTTACTTATACGCAATATTGCCGCTTTGTTTGCGCTAATTCACTGCTTCGGGACACAACCTGCTAATCTGACACCGGTAGGCCACCCGTAAGGCTCTTCAACTCATATAGATAGCTGTTGCCACGTACGTTCATGATTTCCGGATAGACAGAAGTATCGAAGCGAGTAATAATGAACGCCTTGCCATCATTCCCTGAATCGGGGGGAAAATCCACGCCTCTCAGAACAATCAACCGGATCATATTGCAAAGCTCTTCTTCCATCAAAAACGAACCACCCCTCTTGGGATATTCAAGAGCCTGCCAGAGCAGGAGGTCGGCAATGCCCTGCGGTGGTTCCGCCAGCCAAACCAAATATTCACGGTTGCCATCGGCTTCAATGATATAGCAATACGAAGGCAGTCCGGCAATCGTGTCAACTTTGCCAAAGTACTCCAACGAGTGATTGGCCAGCGCCCGCGCTGTTGGCAGTGATTGTAGATTCTCGCGATATTGCTTGAGAGAGTCGCTGTGGTAGCCTTCAAGGCCAAACGTAGTCTTGCCAAAAAGCACGCTGTCCGGCGACTCGCCGTATTCTTTTTTCTGGTCCAGACGGTAGGAGTAGATCGACACTTCCAGATTCTTGCCGTCAAAAGTTTGTGTGACAACGTGGTGCTGCATGACTTCAAGAAACGATGCGTAATGAACTGCTTCATAGCGCAACACGTACTCAGTAACCTGAGCGTCTGTTCGCACGACGCAGATGGCGAGAAGCGACAAAACGGTAAGAATGTGCAGCCTTATGTTCATCCAGCAAGAATAGCTTCTACACACCCTTCTGACAACCACTAACTGCCGCTAACCGCATCTTTGTTTTCAGCCGATACTACTTAGGATGAAGCTCTCCAATATCAAGTCGAGCGAGATCGATGCCGGATGGCTGAAACGAATCGGATTCACATACGAAATCCGCATCCGTCTCACGTTGGCGTTTATGTTTCTTCTGATACTTGTGGCGAATCTGAATTCACTCAGGTACTTCAGCCAGACAATTTCGGCGCGCGAACAGCAACTTCTGGATCAATCTTCGCAAAATCTCCGGCTTCTTGCGGTATCGATGGGTTCGAATCCGGTGGATCGCATTAACTCACAAAATGTTCGCGACTTGGCGCTAGCTGCGGGATTCTCGAGGGTTTCGCTAATTGAGACTGATGTCCTGCGCGATGATTCGGCACAGACGTCCAACTTGGTTCCGTTCGACCGACTATCGGAAATCAGGAGAGCGTACGCGCTGCCAAAAACAATTGCTGGTGGAATCCAAGCAGTACTTCCAGCCTCATTATCAGAATCGTATCGACTGCCGTCCGGCAATATGGAGCGAACCGGCTTCTACCACTTCACGCCAGAAAACGGCGAGCCGCTCACCTTGGTCGTCGCAATCAACTCAGGCGAGTTGAGTAACATCGAGCGATTTGCGACTCTCAATACATTGTTCCAGGTACTGAGTGTTCTCGCGGCGCTCACGATGGCAGTTATGCTCTTGAAGATCACGATGAAGCCATATAAGCAAATCAAGAGTCAGGCTCTTGCCGCGGATATCGCCCGGACTGACAATCCGGAGTCAGTCGATTTCGCTGTCGAGACTTTTGAAAAGGTGATTGCCGAGCTGCGCGCAAAGGAGCAGAAGCTTCAACAGCTCTACGCGCAACAACGAGATCGCGCCGCAAGTCTTGAGCGTTATACAGAGGATGTTCTGGGAAGTATGCCTTCCGGAGTCCTTAGTTGCAGCACCGACGGGGTCATCACACACTTTAATGAATCTGCTGCCAAGATTCTCTCGATCAATACTACCGATGCGATTAATCAGCAGTTTGCAGCCACGCTTCGCGATTGGCCGTCCCTGCGTCAGCTACTCGCGGATACGTTGCAGACGCGCACCGGGAAGAGTATTCCAGAAATCGAGATTCTTGCCAAAAGTAACTGCTCGGTGTGGCTTTCAGTAACATGCTCACTCGTAACTGATGTCGATGGAGCGGTTCGCGGCGCGACGCTGCTGATCTCAGACATAACAGAACTAAAACGCCTTGAAGCTGAGATAGTCGTCAAAGAACAAATGGCGGCGTTGGGTGAGATGTCCGCCGGTTTGGCACATCAGCTTCGCAATTCCATGGGCGCCGTGATTGGTTTCTCGCAATTGCTCAAGAAAACATGCGCCGAAGGTCCTACGTCCGATATGGTTTCTGGTATTCTGCGGGAAGCACGCATCACCGGCGAGATGCTCGATAGATTTCTCAAGTTGTCACGAGTTGGCGAGGTCTCTCCAGTTCCGACGAGCTTTGACGAGATTCGCACCGCACTTAGCACACATTTCGAAAACAAACTTGCCGAGCGTAATCTTGAGTTGGTCGTGAATTGTCAGAGTGAAATGCCTATCTTTGTGTGCGATACGTTGCTAATCACCAATACACTAATCAATCTCATCGAAAACGCAATTCAGGCATCCCAAGCCGGGCAGCAGATTATGCTCGATATTCGGTTTGACGAATCGTCAAACATGTTCTGCCTCGAAATCACCGACCGCGGAAAAGGTATGAGCGAGGATCAACTCTCGCGCATATTTACGCCGTTTTATACTTCCGGGAAAGCTGACGGCACCGGTCTTGGATTAGCTCTTGCTCGCAAGTGGGTGATGGCACATGGCGGGACGATTGTCTGTCAGTCAGAATCCGGCCACGGGACGCGGTTCACGATCACACTGCCGGTTATTCCCCATCAATTCGCTACGGGATCGCCGCGGACCGAGAATACAGTTGCCTCATTCACGTTTTAGCTTATATTGTTATCCTAAAAGAGATTATCAGCCGCACGAGCAGCGGCGTTGATTGTACTTCACCACGCGAAGGAGCCATCCAGATGATCATCCATCGGACTATTGCTGCTTGTCTACTTGCAGCGTTGATCTGGGCATCATTCACAAATCAAATTCAAGCCGCCGAGAAATTCCAGCAGGCGCGGGTCACCATTGAAACGCGCGCTGACTATCTTGCGTTGAAGGCGCTCAGCCTTGACGAGGTCTACACCGGCGAAAAATTCATTGACGTTATTGTCAATGCCGACGAACTACAGGCATTGTCAGTATCTGGACTCAAGTATGATGTCTCGATATCGGACATGACAACGTTCTTCCAAAGCCGATTCGAACCGGGTAAGAGCATGGGTGGTTACCGTACGCTGAGCGAAATCGAGTTGGCGATGGATTCGATTGCGACAGCCAATCCCCTCATCGTTCGCCCTAAGTGGTCGATCGGCAATTCCCTTGAAGGCAGGCCGATTTATGTGATGAAAATCTCCGACAACCCGCTGTCCGATGAGAGCGAACCGGAGCTTTACTATTACGCCGCGCATCATGCCCGCGAAGTCATCACTCCCGAGGCACTGATTTACTTCATGCGTTATCTCACGAACAACTATGGCACCAATCCGCAGGTTACTTATCTGGTGAACAACCGTGAGTTCTTTGTTAGTACCTGCATGAACCCCGACGGTTACTACTACAATGAAGTAGACGAACCGGGCGGTGGTGGTTTGTGGCGCAAGAATCGCCGCAACAATGGCAGCAGCTTTGGTGTCGACCTTAATCGTAATTATGGATACCAATGGGGATGTGATGATGAAGGCTCCTCTCCCACAGGATCATCGGAGACTTACCGTGGAACCGGGCCATTTTCTGAGCCAGAGACTCAAGTAGAAAAGGCTTTCATCGAGTCGAGAAATTTCGTCGTTACATTGTCTTTGCATTCTTTCTCGGATCTATTCCTTTATCCATGGGGATATGACCGCATCTACACGCCTGACAACGATCTTTTCGCCGCGATGGCAGATACGGTCGCCGCGTTAGCCGGCTATTCAGTCGGTCCGCCGTGGCAGCTGCTGTATCCGGTCAACGGCTCCAGCGACGACTGGGGATATGGCGAGCAGACGACGAAGAACAAGAACTACGCCGTGACTATCGAAATCGGCAACGATACCGACAATTTCTGGCCGCCGACTAATCGGATCTCCCCGCTGGTGCAGAATGTTCTCGGACCCGAGCTCTTCCTGGCCCGCATGGCGGAAGCGCCAAAGAAGTTGGTTCCGCCGAAGAAGCCGTTGATTTATGCTCAAGCTGACATCGCCGTGAGCGAGTTTGATCTCTACTGGAACCATCTCGACTTTGACAATCCGGCGCAGAGTTATGAAGTATGGCAATTGAGCGGATATACTCGCGGTAGCGACAATATCGAAACCGTTAGCGGCAACTGGCTGGAAGACGGATTTACTGTGTCGACCACGCGTGCGGTGTCCGGCACAAAATCATATTTCTCCGGCACTGCCAGCAATCTCAACAATACGTTGACAGCGGTAAATGCCCTGCAGGTGCTTGCTGGCGACTCTCTGAAGTTCAACGCCTGGTATGATCTTGAAGATGGCTGGGACTACGCCTACGTCGAGGCATCGACGAATGGCGGTGGAACTTGGGCAACGTTACCCGGCAACATTACGACCAATACGAATCCCAATGGCAACAACATCGGCAACGGCATTACCGGCGCCTCAGCCAACTGGGTGCAAGCGAAGTTCAGTCTTGCGTCTTATGTTGGTCAGAACATTCTCGTCCGCTTCAGATATGTCAGCGACGGCTTCGTGAATGATCCGGGCTTGTGGATTGATGACATTTCTCCAACTGAGACCTATTCTGTTCAGTCGATGTTGACTAACACGGAAACTGATACGACTTATCATGTCTCCGGTCTAACCGACGGTGCCTACTACTATCGAGTACGCGCAAAAGACGCCGAGAATCAGCTTTCACAATTCTCGAATCTCGAACTTGTGAACGTGAGCCTGACTCCATCTTGCACATGGCTGGTTGGCGATGCTAACGGCAGCGGTACCTATTCTGTTAGCGACGCTATTTTGGTGATTGCCTATGTGTTCCTTGGCGGTTCTGCACCCGCACCGGACGCAATTGGATCTGGCGATGCCGACTGCAATGGCATGGTCACGATTTCTGACGCACTTTGGATTATAGCGAATGTGTTTGCAGGCGGACCGACGCCTGGCGCAGCCTGTGACTGCGTCGAATACTTGAAGTAGAGACTTCGCGTAACGTAATAAGGCGATGTACCGGACCGGTGCATCGCCTTTTCTTTTGCTGTATGCGTAGTACTATTTCGACTTCTTAGATGGGAGAGGATTTTTTGTGATCGTGCTGGGTTTCTTTGTCTCGGACTTCTTGGTCTCTGGCTTCTTTGTCGTTGTCGAGGCCGGTTTCTTAGAATCGGTACCGGTCTTTTCAAGACGATCATCTATGCCATTCTTGTTCTTGTCCTGAAAGTCATTGAATCTCGCCGGCGTCGGCACCTTTGCAGCAGCGCTGTCTTTCCTTACAGGTGTCGTCGGGACAGCAGATTTTGTCGCTGAGTCCTTTGCCTTGTCGCTTTGCTTGACTGTGTCAGCGACCTTGGACTTGGTATCATTACCAGATTTCGGCTTGCGGGAGACGCCGAGAGCCGATGCAGCCATCACAAGTACACAAAGTACAATTCTCAGTATGATTTGCCGGTTTCTCATAGTCGTTCCCAGATTAACTTCATTCTACTCATTCGTCAACAACAATGCTCACACACAAAATTGGGAAGCGGTCCAATCGCCTTTCAGCGTTCGAACCGCTACCCGCTCTATAGGAAGCACCAAATGGTGAAGTTGTTACTTCTTCTTGCCGCCGGAACCGCCACCCGAGTTACCACCACCCTTGCTGCCGGAGTTTCCGGAGCTTCCGCTGGATTTGCTCGGCGCGCTTCCGCTCGATTTATTTCCGCCGCTGCTAACAGACGGACTCGACTTTTTGCCACCTGAACTTGGAGTGTCTACTTTCGGCGTGGCTTTGCCTGAATTGTCACTGCCCTTGCTGGCAGGCTTCTTGACATCGTCGCCGGAACTGCCCTTGCCGCTGTCACTACCCTTACTCACTGGCTTCTTGACAGTGCCGCCAGACTTACCTGAGTTGGTGCCAGTATTCGTCTTGCCGCTGTTGCTACCGGTCCTTGGCTTGGTATAAACGCCGTCACTGCCGCTTGAACCTTTGGTCGACTTCTTAGGGCTGTTGTAGTCGTCGAAGTCGTTGCGCTTGCCCGAACTTGAAGTTCTACCTTTCGAAGCCGTGTAAGTCTTGGTCGACTTGTCGTAGTTATAGGTCGACTTGTACTTGTCGATTCGAGTTGACTTCTCGGCATAAGTCTTCGACTTCTCATACTTGCCGTGTGTATTCGACACTACGGTGTAACCTCTCCGAGAATCAGGCTTCTTGTAAGAATAGAAGTCTCTGTCCTTGTACTTGTAGCGTGACGGACCGTCGTACCAAGTATCCCAAACATGTCCGCGATACCAGTTGGTGTAGCAGTAGTCGTATACATACCACGGACGCGTGTAAACAAAGTACGGATGCCAGGCATCAATGAGAATCCAATCGTTGTAGACAATGCTCGCACCCCAATACACAGTCACGCGATGGCGGCCCAGGTAGATCGAAGGCACATACAACGGCGCATAGCCGTAGAACACGCCATTGACGAACACTTCACATCCGTCCGGATAATCGATATAGACTTGTCCGCAATCACCGTAGCAATCGTTCTTCTCGGGCTGATAGTAGTAGCGCGGCGCAACATAGAACGCCACCTGGTCGACAGCGCTCTGATCATCCGGGAAGTAGCGGCGATTGACCCGCTGAATAAACTGATCATTGTCGCCATCGTACTTGAATCCCCAATCGTCGTCATACACCGACATCGGTCCGCGCCAATCCGGCACGGCATGATAGTCGGTCGTGGCAACGATCTGAATCGACTCATTTCCGGGGGGACCTTCCAGCGTCAACGCATAATCATCTCCGCGATCCGGAATCATATAGATTTCGTCCCCGCGAATGAAATTTTGATCGCGTGGATCAGCTGGGAACAACAGGTTTACGTTGCCGCGCGTGTCCAGATCGTAGATCGTCACGTAACAGTCGCGTGAGGCCCGGAAGTAAATGGTGATCTCGTCACCTTCGTAGTAATTCGAACCGTCGTCTTTATCGGTCCACACGTCGACATCAAGGTCGTTATAATTGCGACGCATGGTCGACTGGCCGGTGGCGACACTGGCGAACAGAATCGCCATGGTCGCTATCAGCGTCGTGAGTAGAATAATCCGCTTCATATTAGTTACCACTCCTTCTGGTAATTTCGGCATGCTGGGACTCTCCTTTCGTGCCCGCTTTAGTTCCGGGTTTACTTCGATCCGTCTGATATGCCCATTCGAAGTTCACGTTCTGATTCGTTGCCTATGCCTGTTACCCGCACTGCCGCGTAGTTTTCGAGTTGTCTTCCTGTCCAAAGCTCCCATTCCGACGATGTATGCATGCCTTGATATCTCCATCCAGCCGACGTTGACCAACCTTCGCCTTCTCCGGCTCGCCCCAATTGATTTCGGTAATGTCGTCCGCAAATCCAAAGGATTGTATGAACAGATCGTCGGTGATTGCTCCAAATGAAGAACGCATCCAAATCAGAGTCGTACTCAAAGAAGATATCCGAGTCGATCGAATCCCAAACTCGCGTTCTTCTTTCAGAGAAATCCCAGCCGCCACGCATCAGGTCCAGATTAGTGAGATCGATTGCTGCGCTGCCTTGGGGCCGTGGTGTGTCAAATGCGTCTGGATCTGACAAGTCCGACTCGCCGTAGCCGTTGTATGCATTGATCGCATAGTAGTAGGTATTTCCATTTTGTACATTATTGTCCCGGTATCCGTACGTTTCTCTAAACGGAGATGCACTAACCTCTCCAATTAGTACATACTCGTCATTGCCGCCGACTGTACCATTGTAGCGATAAACACCATAGCCCTCGGTGTTATCACCATCGTTGTTCGCCTGCCAAAAGACGTCGACGTAACCGTCACCGGTTACCGAATACACGCCAACTGGTGTTGCTGGTGCATCCGCTGTCGTGATGTAGCGGGTTTTCTCTTCACAGCCGACCGCGGCGAGAATCGTAACGATTGAAAGTGCTATAATCGAAATTCTTGATCTCATACTTTTCTCCTCTCTAAATTGCCATCCGGCGAACTATGTTAAAGCAACCTGTGTGCCAACACCTGGCATCACAGCCTAAGTTACTGCATAACAACACATTGTCGTCCTTCTGTCCCAATACTGCCAATAGTTAGACACTTGTTCTGCACTGTTAATGTGCGCTGTTATTATGTGCCCCGCCCCGCTCACGCTGGGTTGATACCAACGCTGGCAAGCGCACTCAACTACGGCACCAAGGTGCGAACAATCAATTGACTTGCAGAAACAAAAAGTAGGTATTAAGTTGGTATGCTAAAGTCGCATTTGGGACAGATTTTGCGTCCGATCCAGATTCAGATCCTCATTTTTCTGCTTCATCACGGCACTTCGTTCGGGCGCGTCGGTCAATTGGCACGAGAATTCGGTTTAACCGCCGCGACTATCAGTGATGCTGTCTCCGCATTAGTGGATAAGAAATTGCTGGCTCGATTGATATCCAGAGGCGATCGACGTGCGATCAATCTCAAATTGACGCCAGCCGGCAAGCGGTTGGCGCTCAAGCTGGATGATTGGGCGGACGTAATCCGCGACGCTGCAGGCGAGTTGTCGACTCGCGATCAAACTGCTGTCTTGAACTCCCTGATGAAGGTCATTGAGACACTGCGAAACGAGAATGTGATAACCGTCGCACGCATTTGTCTCACCTGTCGCTATCTCGACAAAAATGCTCATTCAAGCTCGACTGCGCCTCATCACTGCAACTTCTTTAAGAGACCAATGGCCGCAACCGACCTGCGGGTCGATTGTGCCGAACACGAATCGGAACATTGAGCTGTTGAGCTACATCGCGGCCCGTGCGGCTTCGAACGTCCATTGGCAAGTGTAGCTTAGTAGTTACTACGCCAGCATCTCTTCAGTAAAGGCGGCTTCAAAACTGCGATAGTCGCAGGTCAGCTCTTCGCCCTTCTTGATATCTCTAGCAGCAACGTCAATATCTTCAGAACCATTGCCCGACGGCATGCTTGTCACGTTCGGTTCTTCACTATGATTAAAAAACCTGCCGTCATCACAACACAGGATGTAATACCCGCCGTTCTTCTTGCTGGTATAGCTGTACTTTAGAAAATCGTTTCGGGCGGCCTCGGGAATCTTCTCAAATTGTTCCCGTGGTATCTCCTGGTCGAATCCCGGTGTGAACTCCCATACCGGAGTTCCTTTCGGAATGTCTTGATCGGCGAATAAGCCGATTCCATGGATAGAGCTTAGACCGAGTTTGGTCCTGACGAGCATCATCTGCTGCCTCTCCTGAAAAGGTAGTAGTGGTTTTATTGTTGAATCTGTTGCCAAAAAGAGCCCAGGCACCGTCTGCCTGGACCCGTAAAGTCAATATTTACAACACAAGTACGCGCAAGGCGGCCGGTTTGTTCCGTTCCGAGCCTGTCAGCCGCTAAAATGGCTGGGGATTGGCGATTTGCCGGGCTATCGTCTGCTTGACCGTCTCGACCGCCGATTCCAGCTTGACTGGAATGACATCGGTCTTTGCGCGTTCCTTGAGTTCGATTTCGCCCTTCTCAAGTGATTTCGAGCCGACATTGACGCGCAGCGGAATCCCAATCAGGTCAGCATCGTTGAATTTGACCCCGGCGCGTTCGTCGCGATCATCCATTATGACTTCCACACCGGCGCGATTGAGTTGGTCGTATAGCTCGAATGATGCTGCACGCAGTTTTTCATCCTGCATCGTCAGCGGTACAAGTTCCACCTGATACGGCGCCATTGTCGCCGGCCAGATGATACCCTTCTCGTCGTTGTACTTCTCGACGGTCGCCTGAATTGTGCGCGTAACGCCGATTCCGTAGGAACCCATCCAGAACAACTGCTCTTTGCCTTCTGCATCGATAAACTTGGCATTGAGCGCCTTGGAATACTTGAGACCTAAATTAAATGTATTGCCGACCTCAATGCCCTTGAGTGCATTGAGCGTGCCTTCCTTGCAGTGCGTACAGATATCACCTATCATCGCGTTGCGGATCGTCGCAACTTCCGTGACATCGAAATCGCGCTTGAGATTGACGTTGATGTAATGCGTTTCATTCTCGTTCGCGCCGACAGCAAAATTGGTAAGAGACATGACTTCTGGATCGGCAACGATGCGGATATCTTTCAGACCAATCGGCCCGGCGAATCCCACCGGCGCCTTGGTTACTTTCTCAACTACTTCTGCAGTCGCCATTGTCAGTTCAAGACAAGCAAAGTGATTTCGCAGTTTCGTTTCATTGATCTGACGGTCGCCGCGAATCAAGGCTGCCACCGGTTTGCCATCGGCAAGATACAGCAGCGTTTTCACCAATCGTTCTGCTGGCACTTTCAAGAATTCCGTCACTTGCTCAATCGTTGCGGCTCCCGGCGTCGGTACTTTCTCGAGTGGTTTGGCACTTTCGGTAGCGATTTTCTTCGGGTCGATTGACTCTGCCTTCTCGACGTTCGCGGCATAATCGCACTTGTTGCAGAAATACACCACTTCTTCCCCGGAGTCAGTATCAACGATCACCATAAACTCATGCGCCATTGATCCGCCCATCGCGCCGGTGTCGGATTCGACCTTGCGAACAGCGAGACCACAACGATTGAAAGTGGCGAAGTATGCATCGACCATCTTGTTGTAGGCGACCTTGTGCGTTTCCAAATCAGTATCGAACGTGTACGCATCCTTCATCAGGAATTCGCGTCCGCGCATCAAGCCAAAGCGCGGCCGAATTTCATCGCGGAACTTGACCTGAATCTGATACAAATTCAACGGCAACTGGCGGTAACTGCGCAGTTCGCCGCGAATGACGTTCGTCACGACTTCTTCATGTGTACCGCCCAGCACCATGTCGCGATCATGCCGGTCCTTCATCCGCATCTGTTCCTTGCCCATGACATGCCAGCGCCCGGACTCCTGCCACAGTTCCGCCGGGTGAAGCACCGGCATCGTGATTTCGATCGCGCCGGAGCGATCCATCTCTTCGCGGACGATGTTGATTGTCTTGTGCAGGACTCGTTGCATCAACGGCAGGTAGTTGTAGACGCCGGCTTGCAATTTTCGGATATAGCCGCCGCGCATCAGCATTTTATGCGAGATCAACTCGGCATCAGCCGGACTTTCGCGCAATGTCGGTATATATGTTTTACTCCAAAGCATTCGTAACCTTTCGAGGCAGTAATGAATAGAATTGTCGGGAAAGTTAGTGCTGGACTTGAGATTGTCAAGGGGTTAGTTCAGTAGCGGTAGTCTGACTCTTTTGCCAATCAGACTGGACACGATGTCTCAATTGAACCAATCGAGAGCTTATTACCAACAATTCCCTGGGGCAGGTCCCCCGCCAAAGATATAGCTCACAATGAAGACCGCGTCCGATATCGACAAGACGCAATCGCCATTCGCGTTTCCGACACAATACGGCGGAGGCGGTCCGCCAGAAAACACGAAAGCAATCAAGTAAATCACATCGGAAATGTTCAAGTTGCCGCTGTTGTTTACGTCGCCGCACATGAAGCACTCATAGAAGTCCAATTGCTCAAAAGTCGCGTCGACAGAACACGAATTTGGATCCAATTCCGAAATGCAGCAGGTCGGCGTTGAACCAGCCGGACCGATACAGAACTCGAAACCCTGTACACAACTGCTCCCAATTGCAAAAGTCGAGTCTTGAACGGCGCCCGCGATGATTCCCGCACATCCCGAGGAATTAATACTGGCAACGATAGCTTGGACTATCTCAGCAGGACCTGAGCCCGCCACCAGGCCAGTCACGTTAGTATCGCACACGCTGTAAGTTGGGCCATTGATGCACCATGCCCAGCCGGAACCGTTGGCGGTCCCTCTCACAGTAATCTCCCAGAACCTCAGTTCCGGACTTATTCCTTGTGGACAAGAATTGGACTCGAGTGCTCCGCCAATCAAGTCGATTGGCAGCAACAACAGTATCACCATTAAGGCAAGTATCGTGAGGACGAATTGTCTCATCATAACGTCCGCTCCGTATATGATTCACTAAGATGGTGTTCGTTCATAATTAAGATACGAGCAGACTGAAATCTTAGCAACCATAAATAGGTGGTGGATAAGGCACGGAGTGCCACTTCCCTATTGCTAAATACATGAACGTGGACTATATTATAGTCGAACCACGTCACGAAATGGAGTTCCTATGCGGAAGTTCCTCAATCTTTGGCTCATCTACGTACTCTCCTTCGCTGTGATTTTCGGCTACGGTTCATATTCCCCTGCTTTGGCCGATGCTCTTGACAGTGATACCGGTACCTGCCTGATAGTCAACAACGATGGCTCGAATCCTGCCTACAAGTCTGACAACGAGGTCGGTGATCGAACAGTCATCTACTTTGACCTTAACGACTGTCTGGGCTATCCTTCAGAGTCAGTCTCAGTCAATTTCTCGTTGGTCGATATACCCGCCAGCGAGTGGCCGGCTACAGTAGATCTCATTGTTTATGACCGCGCCGCCGAGTCGCATCAATGTTACGGTCCGGGCTTGGAAATGTGCCGCCAGATTGTGATTTGCGACGCCGCCACTTTTGCCTACCCGAACTTCGGCACGGTAGTACTCACCAACCCTTGCTGCCTGAAGGGACCGTTCTTTGTCGGTGTCGAGTATATCGCTCCGGTCAAGAGCGTGTATCCGCCGCTTGCACTCGATGAACAGAACAACGGCGAGCGCTGTAAAGCATGGCAGTACTCGGCAATAGATGATGATTGGGTTGAATGGATGTACTACTACGGCGTCGAGACTGCGCCTGGCTTCCCGAAGATTACCGCTGAGGTGCGGCCATTCTCGACACTTTGTACTGCGGAGTGCGGAATTAATGGCGATTTTGACAATAGTGGTTTGCTGTCAATCAGCGACTGCGTGTATTTTATAAGCTGGTTCCAGAGCCCAACAACCCTCCAGTTGGCTTGATGCAACCGGCGATTGCATCGTCAATCAAGCAGACTACGGTATGGCCTGGCAGTTCTGCTTTGGAAGTCCGTGGGATCCTCCTCCACCGGCGGTCGAGCGCTGCTTCTGCTCCAACCCGTGGTATGAACAGTGCGCGGTTACACCGGGCGATGCCGATGGCAATACCGTACTCAACGTCTCTGATGCTGTCTCTATCATCAGCTTCATATTTGCAGGTGGTCCAGCGCCAACGCCGTATGCTGTGGCTTCCGGCGATGTCAATGGCGATTGCACAGTGTCGATTTCAGACGCTGTTGCTCTGATTGCGTTTATCTTCTCAGGCGGCGCTGCGCCAGCAACTTGCACTCTCTGGCCAGCCCACTGCGGGACACTTCGATAAGACTTCTCAATATGCCCGAGGCAGCCGAAAGGGATGGGTTGCCTCGGGTATGGCTTTCCGATTTTTGAATGAATATTGAATATTAGCGAGAAGGGTGGGTTCTACCCCTTGATATTCCCGATTGGAACCAACTTTGCCACCTTTTTGGATATTCCGATATTGTGAACGGCGTCGATGACGTCGTCGATCTCCTTATAGGCAAAACCGACTTCTTCAGCGAGTCCGCTCAAAGATGCTGCTCGCACTTGAATTCCCTGCTCTGCCATTTCCGTGATTAGTTCCGAGCCCTTGACCATTTTCTTAGCTTGCATTCGTGACATCGTCCGCCCCGATCCGTGCAGTGTCGAGCCGTATGTTTCTTCCATCGCCTTGGATGTGCCCACAAGCAGATATGATCCAGTCTGCATCGAGCCGCCCACCAGGACCGGTTGGCCGATATCTCGGTACTTGTCCGGCACGTCGGGCGAGTTTGGTCCGAATGCGCGTGTTGCGCCCTTACGATGGACGATGACTTTCTGCTTCTTGCCGCCGATTTCGTAAGATTCTATCTTGGCGATATTGTGTGCCACGTCGTAGATCGTCTCGAGTCCTATTTCCCCTTCCGACTTTCCCAAGATTTCCGTGAAAGCGCGCCGGATATTGTGAACGATGATCTGTCGATTGGCGAATGCGCTGTTAGCGGCGCAGGTCATGCCTTTGAAATACGCCTGCCCTTCCGGCGAACTAAATGGCGCACAGGCCAGCTCACGATCATTTGTTTCAATGCCATACTTTTGCATCGCTTTGGTGAACACCTGCAGGTGGTCGGTTGCTACTTGATGACCACACCCGCGCGAACCGCAGTGGACGAGGATTACGATTTGATTCGGTCGGTCGATGCCGAACCGTTGGGCGATCTTGGCATCGAACACATTCTCTGGTTTGATGACTTCGATTTCGAGATAGTGATTTCCCGAACCCAGTGTTCCAAGTTGCCCGCGTCCGCGATCAAACGCCTTTTGCGAAACTTGCGATGGGTCGGCATTTGGCAATTTGCCGCCCTGCTCGATACTGAGGCGGTCTGAATCATTGGCATAGCCATTCTTATGGCACCACGCCACGCCATCGACGAGCACACTCTCGAATTCCTTTTTGTTCAAACTCACCGAGCCTTTCACGCCAACTCCGGCCGGGACAAGTTGAAACAGTCGATCCAGAAGCTGCGGCAGTTTCGGCTTGATCTCATCGAGCACCAGATTTGTCTTTATCAATCGCATTCCGCAGTTGATATCGAATCCGATTCCACCGGGAGAGATAACGCCGTCGCTGATCGAGAATGCCGCAACTCCGCCGATTGGGAATCCGTAACCCCAATGGCCGTCAGGCATACACAGTGCATGGCCTACGATTCCCGGAAGAGTGGCGACATTCGTGACTTGCTCGAAGACACCGTCATCTAGCGAAGCTAACAGTTTGTCGCTCGAATACAACCGCGCCGGAACGCGCATTCCCTTCTTGACCGAAGGATCAATCTCCCAAACGCCATCGCGTATTTTCGTAACGGGATATTTCATAGATCCAGAACTACCGTGGCTACTAATCCATTTTCTCGGCGTTCGATCGCCAAACGGTGATAGGTTACTGCCTTGACATCTGTTTGGGTGTACTCACGGACGCTGTCTATCGTATCGCCGTGAATCTCAGCCGCTAACTGAATTACGTCGCGGGTCTCAATTCTCACTTTAAATTGCGAATACAGTTCGCCGTGAACATCCTTGAGATACACTAACTCAGCGAGCCAATTGTGTAGCAGCTCGTCATATGAATCGGCTGCCACTGTGACATCACGCACCGATTCGACGCCGATCTTGTTCAACGGCGCAATGACATTGAACATTGCCAGCGCAGCGTTGGCAAAGAGCTCCTCCATGGTGGCGCCATAGGCTTCAAACGCAGCATCGGCGGTGGCTATATTTTCGAGATACTGATAGCGGCTATTTGGCATTTTTCTTTGGTCGGTCGAGCCAGAAGCCGAGGACGATACCGATTCCGACTCCAATCAGTATCAAGACAGGTAGCGGTAGAGAAAAACTAAAGAATGTGAACTTCAGCCGGACATTGCCGGAGTTCTGAAGAAGCAACGTGATGGTTGCTGCAAGTAGTAAAATTATCCAGGCTTGTTTGCCAGTGAACATATACCCCAAAAAAAATGCCGTCGTTGTCGACGGCACAAGTAATGAACGTCGACTTTGTTACGATTTAATGATGCAGTCAACCGGACAAATCGCTACGCAGCGTGAACCACCGTCCACATTGGCGCACTCGTCGCATTTAACTTGATCAATAACGTAAATGTCCCCTTCGGCGATGGCGTCGTTCGGGCACTCCGGCAGACACAATCCACAGGCAGTGCACTCGTCGGTGATTTTCATTGCCATTATGATATCCTCCTCATCAGCGTGATGTCGATACGAAAATTCGCTCTCGTATCGTCGACAAATATATATGCTTTATCGGGCACTGCAAGCAAAAACTTGCTTAATTTGTCTTGATTTGTTTCCGCGAAACTACATAACGGCTTAGCTTGTTGCGGAACACAAACAACATATAGACGCAACTCGCTGCTATTAATGCTGATATAAATGCGTGCGGTGGCAATGTCAAGTCACCTTTCTGCACAAATACCGAGGTCCAGTTCAACAGCGCTTTAATTCCTATCGGAATGAGATAGTACGGAAACGTTCTGCCCGTTGTAACAAACAATCCGATCAGCCCGCCGCATACGGCGCAGACTCCGATCAGAGCTACTTTCTGCAACATGTCCACTGGCAGCAGAATCGAACCGTCGGCGCCAAACTGCGTGAGATTGGCGGCCTGCATTAGACCGAATCCTGCTCCTGCCGCGATGCCGACTGCAATCGCAATCTTGATCGAGTCGAATCTCTTGATCAAATGGAATGCAACAATCGGCAATGCGATTGCCGCTAACTCGACGATGGCAAAGATTAGCGCAGATCCAAATAGCATTATGTATGTATTTCCTGAACCGGAGCGCGGGTCAATCGCCCAGCCGAAGTACGCGTTTTGAATCGGCATTAAGACCTGAAGCGACAGCCAATACAGTCCTGCCGCAATGATAAGTGTTGCCCATGTCTGCGGTAATTTCACACCGGAGTACCCCAATGCAACAAACCATCCCAACGCCATTGCTGTTAATATCAAGTAACCCGTCAGGCGATTGTAGATCATCGTCCAAATTGACTGACGAACGATCTAGGCGGATTCCCCCGGTGCCTGACGAATAACCGATATTCCCGACACCTTGTCGACTGCCTTCAGAAGTCGGCCCGTATCGTCGAGGTACAAAATCTGATTCGCCGGAGAGACTTGCAGTACGCGGGTACGAACACTTTGACCGGCATATTCAATCGATTCAAAAGGAAGCGCCTTCACCGAAAATACCATTAACTGGTTCATCTGCGGAATCATCGCCTCAACCATCATTGAATCGCCTGGATTTCGCCGTACGGATTGGGCGGCGATTTCCCACTGCAAGGCGAAGTTATTGTCGAACAAAATCGGCCAGCGCTCAAGTGGAAAATTGAACGGCTGAGTCACGCCCAAGCGAGAACCGGTTCCGACATATTCCCTGCCAGTGAAGCGACCCGCGTGAGTCACTTTGGCATTGAGTAGTGTTAGTTCGAATTTGTAGTCGCGGGGCAATCCGTTTGTTCGGTAAGCGACTTCGCAATTGACATCCATATCGAATGAACGTCCGCTGCGGTCTACCACAGTTTTGGTTTCCATGTTGAAAACCAGGAGTGAATCGCCTTCATCAGTGTTCAATCCGGCGCAGGTCGCTTTCTGAGTACCAAATACCTTGCCGCCTCGTTCGATTCTGAACTCGACGACATCCCCTGCGTTGTATAGCTCAGTTGGACGAGCGGCAAACGCCGTCGAAGCAAGAGTAAGTATGGCAAGTATGGCGTATCGTAGTGTTTTCATAGTAGTCAAGTCGGCAATTGCGTGGGAATATACAGCCATTAAGGGCTGGAACAAGCGTTATTTAGCGGCTGTACGCCGGAACGTAAGGAACCCGTAGTTGTACCTTGCTACTGTTATCGAAATCGAGCGGCTACTCTTTTCGCACTCCGGTGAACTGCACGACAAATACGGAAATCTCATAAAGCACATACAACGGCACCGCCAATAGCATCATGCTAAACGCGTCCGGTGTCGGCGTAATCAGCGCCGCTACAATCAAGATTCCGATGACAGCAAATCGCCGTCCACGCCTGAGAGTCTGAGCCGTAATCAGCCCGATTCTTCCGAGGAAGTACGCGATGATCGGCAGTTGAAACACGGCGCCGAACGCTACGCACATCCAGAAGACAAACGAGAAGTAGTCAGACACATCGATCAGCGGCTTCACATTTTCTGTCCCGAACTCCTGCAGGAACTTGATGGCATTCGGAATCACACCGAAGAAGCAGAATCCTGCGCCGCCGAAAAAGAAGATCGTGCCGAGAATTGTGACTGGCACCAGATACTTGACTTCGCGCTTGTACAGCCCCGGTATCACAAACCGCCAGAACTGGAACAGCACCACCGGTATCGCCATCACCAGTCCAGCGAATCCGGCGAGTTTCATGCGCAACATGAATGCGCCAGCCGGCTGTCGGAAGTAGACTGTACCTACCGGCTTGACAACCAATTCGACAAGTTGGTCGGAGAAGAAGTATGCGACAATTGCGAATCCAATAATCGAGAGGATAATCTTGATCAGCCTTTTGCGCAGTTCCTCGATGTGCTCAAGAAACGGCATGTCTCCCCCCGGAGCGTCTTGGCCGATTTCGCGATATTCTACCATGATTTGATTACTTGAGCAGGTCTTTGATCTCGTCGACGAATTCCGTCTTGTCCTGGAACTTGCGATAGACCGAGGCAAACCGCACGTAGGCCACTTCATCCAAGTTGCGCAGTCGTTCCATGACCATTTCGCCGATCAACTGCGAGGCAACTTCCGACTTGTTGATCTTGAATAATTCGGTTTCGACGTCTTCGACCAGTTGCAACAATTGCTTTTCCGACACCGGTCGTTTCGCAGTAGAGATCTGCAGGCCGCGAAGTAGCTTCGAACGATCATAAGGTTCTCTCGTCGCTGATCGGATTTGATAACCGTGAGCGACACGCGCTCGATGTATTCGTACGTCGTATACCGTTCATTGCAGGACAAGCACTCGCGCCGGCGCCGGACCGCGTTGCCGTCCTGAACAGAGCGAGTATCAATTACCTTGTCCGACTCTTCACTGCAATAGGGACACTTCATCGTCTAACCCTCAACCGCAATTGTCATTCCAATAGCCTTGGGAAATTTGCCGGCAGCGCTTCCTTGGTTGAGAAATATCTCAACTGTACCGAATCCGGAGATAATCGCCGACAAGTCTCTTCCCTCGCTGTAACTGTTTACCAGTGCGACGTTCTTGACATCGCCAACCGTGCACCTAAGATTTGACAGTTCAATGTCTCGCGGCAAGTCATTCTTTGTGATGTTGCTGATTAGATTGCCGAACTTGTCGACGTAGACGATTTCGCCGATAACACTGCGGCCGTGCTTGAGCAGATTAGGAATCTTGAGAAATGCATACGTTTCGACCGGCGGACCGACTAGGTCCAGCTGAGTACCCGAAGCAATCCGCGCAGCAACAGGAGCCATAATGTCGCGGCCATGAAATGTCTGCCCGTGGTCTGGAAGAAACATCTCTTCATTCTCGATGGAATAAACACTCTTCTTCGCAAAACCGCTAAGCGTATACGAGAGTATGCCGTTGTCTGGAGCGACAAAGAAGTAATCTCCTGCTTGTGCTGCCAAGAGCCGTCTGGCACTGCCAACTCCCGGATCAACTACGGCGAGGAACAGCGTTCCCGCCGGATAGTATCGAATCGACTTCTCCAGGACAAACGCGGCGGCACGGACATCAAAGTTGTCGATCTTGTGGCTTATGTCGATGATTTCACATTGAGGCGCGAGACTCTTGATGGTGCCCTTGATCATGCCGACGAAGCCATCGCTATCGCCGAAGTCTGTCAGAAGCGCAATCGTGCTCACTGGGCTATTCGGTTGAGGTTTCTACGTTCGGCTGACGCGACTCGACCGTGAGCCAGTCGAGATAGTGCTGCGAGCCGTCGATGATTTCCATCGCAATCAGCTCGGGCAATTCGTACCCGGAGAGTTCTTGAACCACCTGCTTGATCGACTGCACCTGATCGCGTTGTGATTTGATTATCAGGAGTACCTCGTTGTCGGTCCGGATAACTCCCTCCCAACGATATGTCGATTTGATACCGTTGACGATATTGACACAAGCAGCCAATCTCTGCTCAACAAGGAGTGTTGCGATAGCCTGTGCTTTGGCTTCGTCGCTGCAAGTTGAGAGAAGAACTACTGGTTGCGACATCCCTACTCCTGAAAGTCGCGGCCAAGTTTTTGCCGGACAGAATCAATTTTGCGATCCATATTGCTCAAATTGCCTTCGCGGTCGTCGATAGCGATTCTGGTATACACTCGCGGCGAGACCGCGCGTACGGCATCGTGACATTCTTTGATCACGGCCATACACTGTTCCCAGTCACCTTCGATCAGTGTACCCATTGCGTGGGTCCGATACTTCAATCCTGACCGGTCGATGATATCAATCACCTTGGCGACTTCTTTCGAAATCGACTCGCCGAGTCCCATCGGAGCAACAGAGAATTCTACCAGCATCCTTGCCTTTCGCTACTAGTCTACGGAATCACCGGCACGACAATGTCTTTGTCCATCCGATCAGTATACAGCGGAAACTTGTCGCAGAGATGTTCGACATCTTTCTTGACCTGAGCGAGTACCGCTTCGTCGCTGAGATTCTTGATGACTCTATCAATCAATCCGGCGATTTGCTTCATTTCCGGCTCTTTCATACCGCGCGTCGTGATTGCCGGCGCACCGATACGAATTCCCGAAGTCACCAGCGGTGGCTGCGGGTCAAACGGGATTGTGTTCTTATTAGTCGTTATCGATGCCAGATCCAGCGCTTCCTGAACTTGCTTGCCGGTCAGGCCCTTCTCAACAAACGACAACAGCAACAAGTGAGTATCCGTTCCCTTGGAAACAACGTGATAACCCATCTTCATGAATTCGTCCGCCATCGTCTTGGCATTGGCGAGAATCTGCTTCTGGTAGACCTTGAATTCCGGTTGCAGCGCTTCCTTGAATGCGACGGCCTTCGCCGCGATGATATGCATCAATGGCCCGCCCTGAATGCCCGGCATCACCATCCTGTCGAGGTCTTTCTTGAATTCCTTCTTACACAAAATCATTCCGCCGCGCGGACCACGAAGTGTCTTATGCGTTGTCGTGGTGACGAAGTGAGCGTGCGGAACCGGTGACGGATGAAGGCCTGCAGCAATTAGTCCAGCGATGTGCGCCATATCAACCATCAGCAATGCGCCGCAAGCGTCGGCGATTTCGCGGAAGCGTTTGAAATCCAACGTGCGTGGATAAGCAGACGCTCCAGCGACAATAATCTTCGGCTTCGTTTCAAGTGCCTGTTTATGCAGTGCATCGTAGTCGATCGTCTCTGTCTCTTTATTGACTTCGTAGCCGACAACATTGTAGAAAATGCCGGAGAAGTTTAATGGGTGGCCATGCGTTAGATGACCGCCATGCGACAGATTCAATCCAAGTATCGTGTCCCCGGGCTTGAGCACCGTGAAGTATACTGCCATGTTGGCTTGTGAACCCGAGTGCGGCTGGACATTAACATGTTCAGCACCGAACAACTCGGTTGCCCGCTGGCGCGCCAATGTTTCGGCAACATCGACAAACTCGCAACCACCGTAGTAGCGCTTCTTGGGATAACCTTCCGCGTATTTATTGG
Organism: bacterium; assembly: GCA_016708315.1. Classification (NCBI taxonomy): domain Bacteria; species bacterium. The sequence goes on along the minus strand of JADJGC010000002.1, from coordinate 116,684 downwards.
TCATCACTCCGCCGGCAGCTTCCATGACGGCTTCCGAGACGAAGTTTTCTGATGCGATTAACTCAAGTTTCTTGTTTTGGCGATTGGTTTCACCCTGCATCGCTGCATATATTTCCGGGTCGAATTGCTTAAGAACGGACATTTCGGTCTCCTCACTGGCAGAATCCCTGCCTGAAAAAAATATACCCAAATGTCGAATCAAGAGAAACAAGTTTTTGGCTAAATACGTCTAACACAATCAGTTGAGTTTACGAGAATAAAGGATCAATTCAATATGGCGAAGAATACCAATGTCGACATTCCATCTGATCAGGGTGTCCCCAAAGAAACCCCGCAGCGGAATTGCCTTACAAAGTTGAGCTCTGCGCTTGTTCCGGCACTTGGGGAAGCGGCTGTCCGCAAACTGGTTACTGATATCAAACGTGAAGGCTATTTCGACAAAGGACTGCTCGATCAGTCACGCTTAATAGTTTCCAAAATCGTTACGCTCGGTCAGGGTGACAAATTGAGCAAAGCACTGATTGCGTCAGAAAGCGACAAGATTCGCTCAATTGGTATTCATGTCCACTTCGAGCACTTCAAACACGACCTTGGCAAAGAGCTGAAGTCATTGAAATTCACCGGTGCACTCCCGGGCACCTGGACTCAGGAAACCGCACAATGGGTCTTGAAAAATGTCGTGCATGAGCATACTCTCGAAGTCGTGCTTCCACTCATTAGTCCGTGGATTACTGACAAGGATCCAACTATTCGACGGATGGTCGCCGAAGCGCTTCGTCCACGCGGCGTTTGGTGTAAACATATCGCAGTTCTCAAACGCGATCCGTCGCCGATCAAGGGTCTGCTTGAACAACTCCTCGACGACAACTCCGAATATGTTCGCAAGGCTGTCGCCAATAGCCTCAACGACATTTCCAAAGACAACCCCGATTTGTTGTGCACTTGGATAGAGAAATGGTCAAAGGGCAAGATCAGTCCCGAACGTCAGTGGATTGTTCAACGTTCCTTGCGAACACTTATTAAGTTGGGGCATCCCCACGCCCAAAAGTTGATGGGTCTCGGCGATGCGGAAGGTGTAAAGTTCGTCTGGCTCAAGGGCACACCCGCAGAGATTGCTATTGGCGAAAGTATCCCTTTTGAGTTCAAGGTTGAGAACACTTCAAAGCAGCAACACAAACTGCGCTTGCAACTCTTGATGATTGGACCGGGCAAGAACAACAAGCCACGTCTTGCCAAGTACATTCTTGGCGTCTTGGAGATGGCACCTGATGAAGTTGCGACAATCTCCAAAAAGATCAGATTTGCACATAAGAACTTTGTGCCGAAGCTCGCCGGAACCTACAAACTGCAAGTCTCCTGTAATGGCAAGTACATCGGCGAGCGAGCGACTAAGTATCTCGGAAAGGACTTGTGATTAGGCAGAGCTACTCTTCCCACTTGATCGGTCCAGACTCAAACCGTTTCTTGAAATTGCCAAGAACGTAGCCCCACGCACGGTCGAAATAATCATAGATCGCGTTCCAACCTTCCGCAGCGCCCCAGCCAAGGTGGGAGAATTTTACCTTTATTGAATCCGTGCCGACCTGCTCAAAGTTGATGACTACTCTCGTTCGCACATCGCGCAGCGATCCGAAACTTGGCGGCGCGTTCCATTCGAACGAAAACATCGACTTGGGTAGAAAACTTAGAACTTTGTTTCCTTCCCCGCCGCGGGATCCTATCGGTGATTCGTTGTCGAAGTAGATCTCATACGGACCGCCGGTGCGACATTCGATCTTCGTGAAAGGAGAAAAGAACTCGTTGGCGCCTTCATTTGTAGTCCAAGCGCGCCAGACATCATCGAGCGATGCTTTCACTGTAACTTCCTTGTACATCACTCGATCAGTGATTTCTGAAGGATACCGATCGCGCGAGATATAATCAGAAAGCAAAGCCACTACCATCGGAGAGAAAGTATAGGTGTGAACCTTTTTGACGACCGATGGCTCTTTGTCCATAATCTCTTTCAGTTCAGCTTCTGATTGCACTTTGAGCACCACTAATCCGAACTTCCCCCAGACCGGTCCTGCCATCAGAACCTTGCCTTTGGCAGTCAGTTCTTTGAGATAGACGAAGTGCTCGCCAAGAACGGCTTCTTCCTCTTTGGTCATGTTGTCTGGCCAGCCATCTCGTGTACCGTGTAACTCAACCAAATAGAACTGAGGAGCAGCGGCAGCGTCCTGCGCCCTTGCCTGTGAGCTCGACATCATTACCTCCAATGTTATCAATAAACAGATACCAATGTACTTTGCGAATTCGCCGGACGACAGCGCGTAGTTGAGACGCTCATACACATTCATAATCAAACCTCCGCTCCTACTATTACCGGTTCCGGTCAAATTCTTTAGATTTCACTGCGATTGCTTGCTGCTAAGAAATGGGAGTTCCTGATGGAGTCAAATGCTTTCTTGCGCCAAAACTGGCCGTTGCGTTGGCGAGAGAATCTTACGATACTGACCGCCGTATGAGACGAAAGAACACCAGATGATCCGCAAACCTGCTGCAAAGCGGAACACTCTTGCCTTAGTAGCTGGAGTAGTCTGGTCGCTGACCGGGATTTTCTTGTCCTCTGTGGCAGTGAGTTGGCTCTTGAAGAGCAAATTGCCATATCTGCTCTTTGCCTTAGTTGCCGGTTTAGTAGTTGGATTGTTGATATACCGGTTCAAGTTCGGCAAACTTGCCCGCCAAAATATTGATCGCATCTATCAGCAATCCCCCGGCAGCGACAAAGTCTGCATATTTGCCTTTCAGAATGCCCGAAGTTACTTCCTCGTCATCCTGATGATGTCCATGGGCTATGTGATCCGGCATTCCGGGTTACCGATGCCTTACCTTGCCCCGTTTTACCTGGCAATCGGCAGTTCGATGGCGCTCTCGAGTATCCTCTATTACAGGCACCTCGGACGCAAAAGCTGAGAGCGAAAAAATCTCGTTGAAATCCCCATTTTTTTGGTTTTTTATTGCACTCGCCAACTAAACATAATATCTCCCCCTCCGATATAGTTTGAGTATAGACAGGAGACTAACTTGGTTCACCGTAATAGATTGATGGGCGCAGCTACCGTACTACTTGGAATCACACTATTTTTCTGGGTTTTAGTACTTTCATCCGTTCTTGGATTTACGAACTTCCTTCGTGGCGGCATGTTGGGGCTTCTGCCGGCAGCGCTTGTGATCGTGATGATCGTGTTGCCAATTATTGCAGTTGTGCTTGCGTCAATGTCGCGCCGCAAAGACGATCAAACTCTGATCAGCTAACTCGTTGTTCACTTCAGATACTTCATCACCGCCGAGAAGTCAATCTCGTGCGGATTATCATTCATTGTTCGGTCATATAAGCTCTTCGAGGTTCGCGCCAACAAAGTTTCCATTCCAGTTTCGTCCGCCAACTCCAGCAGATAGCCGAGATCCTTTTGAATCAGTGCCGCAGAAAAATGCGGCGAGTAGTCATCGTTGAGTAACTTTTCCCGTTTTGCATTGAAGACTGCAGAATTGCCTGCACCGCCGCTTAAGATTGCAATTGCCTGCTCGCGCGAAATGCCCGCTCGTACACTCAGTGTGGTTGCTTCCGCAATCGCCGCCATGAATGTACCGAGAAGATGATTGTTGATTAGCTTCATTCGCGTCGCTGTGCCGGGCTGTGGTAGGAAATGTATAGTCTTGCCGATGATGTCCAGCATCGGCTTTCCTCTCTCGAATGTAGAGTGAGTTCCACTCGCGAGCACTGTCAACTCACCACGCAAAGCCGGAATGACACTTCCCAATACGGGTGACTCAAGATACTCACAGCCGGCATCGGCGCACACGCGATGGAAGTCGAGCACTTGCCGATGATGATTCGTACTCAAATCGATTACAAGCCGGCCCTTTGGCTGGAGAGCCAAAGCTTGCGGTAGTATCTCAGCAACTGCTTTACTATCGAACAGGCAAAGCATCACCGTCGGGCAGCTCGGTAACAATTCGTCGATGTTGGTAACAACTCGCGCCTTTAGTCCTTCGGCTTTCGATGCCGTGCGATTGTATGCTACCAATTCCTGACCGCAATCAATCAGTCGTTGCGCAATAGCGCGCCCAAGATTGCCCAAGCCAATGAACCCTGTTGCCATATCAACTCTTCCTTTCAATCTCTAATCCAATTTATGCTATCCCCCGGCTGCCCAACAAAGCCTTTGTTTTGAGCGCCGCAATTGATATCGTTGTAATCGAGGAGCAACTACTCTATGGACAAAGGCAAAAACATCATCATTATCTCCGACGGTACGGGCCGTACTGCCAAGCGGCTACTTGATGCCGTCCTTTCACAATACGACAACCTGAAGATAGCGTTCCATATCAAGAAGACCTACCAGGGTATTACTACAAAAGAACAAATCGACGCGATCGTCTCCGAGATTACAGATGACTACCTCGTCGTCTATTCGATAATTTCCATCGAGCACGGCGAGTACTTTCACGAGCTGCTCGACTCAAAGGGTATCCTTCATCTAAATGTCCTTCGTCCAATGATCAAGACCCTTTCAAAATTCCTTGGAGTTCATCCGCAATATCGTCCCGGGTTGCTTCAGATCATCGATGATCGATACTATCGAAAACTCGATGCCATCGGCTATACAGTCGAGCATGACGATGGCCGCGGCCACCGCATCGAAGAAGCTGACATTGTCTTGGTCGGGCTTTCACGAACCTGCAAGACGCCTATCAGCATGTACCTCGCCTGCAATTTCGGCCTGAAAGTCGTCAACATTCCGATTATCTCTGAAGAGCCATACGGCGCCCAGCTGGTCAGCCGCACCAACAAGGCGCCGAAGCAAAGTGTTATTGGATTGATGATTGACGCCAACGAACTGGCGCGAGTACGGGAAGAACGCGCATCATTGCTGATGGGAAGCAAGGACAATCGCCACGCCATCATGAACTATCACGACATCACGCAGGTGCGCGGTGAACTGCGTTTTTGCCGGATGCTCTTTGCTAAACAGGGATGGGAAACCGTTGATGTAACGCGACGCGCCATCGAAGAAGTCGGTGCGGAAATACTCGACCGACTCAAGATTTCAGTCGACATGACTCCAGAGATGTAGGTCAACTGCGGCTGTAGTTTTGGGAATCAAAATCGGGGCGAGCAGACTTGAACTGCCGACCTCTCGCACCCCAAGCGAGTGCGCTACCAACTGCGCCACGCCCCGAATCAGGGGGACGCTAAAATAAGCGATATCGGTTCAGAATACAATCGAATTTCGGAACTATTGCAGGCGGGTTGTCCTACGGTTTGGAGCCGTTCGGGCTATTCAAAGTCAGAACCCGCTCGAGCTCCATCAGCTCCTTCTTAATCTGCCCCAAAAGCTCGATCAGTTTGTCCTCGCGTCGAATGTCGCGGGATGATTCTGAGAGCTTCTGGCGGGCACCTTCGATTGTATAGCCCTCTTCATACAAAAGCGACTTAATTCGATTGACCAGCGTGATCTCTCGCTTTTGATAAGTGCGGTTACCGCCGCGATTTTTCTTCGGACGCAGAAGCGGAAATTCCTTCTCCCAGAACCGCAATACGTACGGTTTGACGTCAGTCATTTCTGCGACTTCAGATATGGAATAGTAAAGTTTCTCTTCGCCGTTCTTCACAGCATCACGCTCGCATTCTTTCTCTAACAGTAGACCTCACTCTTGAGTTCTCGGCTCATCAGGTCACTCAGCGCTTGTGCAGGAGACTTCGAGTCGAAGAGGACTTCGTATACCTGACGTGTAATAGGCATCTCGACATTGTACTTCTCGGCGAGACGAACAGCGGCTCTTGTCGTTGGGACTCCTTCGGCGACCATTGTCATAGAAGACATGATTTCCGGAAGTTTTTCTCCCCTGCCAATCCTTTCACCGACATAACGATTACGGCTATGGAATGAAACGCAGGTAGTCACCAGGTCGCCAAGACCTGACAATCCGGCGAAAGTCTCCTCTCGAGCGCCCATTTTGGCGCCAAGTCTCGACATCTCCGCCAGTCCTCTCGTTAGCAATGCCCCGGTCGTGTTATCTCCCAGTCTTAGGCCGTAGAGCATTCCGGCAGCAAGGGCAATTACGTTTTTCAGCGCCCCGCCAAGCTCAACTCCGATGACATCATCAGACGTATAAACGCGAAAACTCGCGGTCGACATCAGGTGCTGCACTTCAGTAAGCGAACCGTGTTTGATTCCGGCGGCAACGACCGAAGTCGGCACATTGCGGGAGACCTCCTCGGCATGTGACGGCCCCGACAAGACGACTACGCGATCGGCAACGTCGTCACCAAGTACGTCGGCGATGATTTCCGACACTCGTTGTAAGGTAGTTATCTCGATACCCTTGGACAGGCTGACGACGATCGGCACCGGTTTGCCGGTAGCTCTGATTTTCTCGCAGACCCGACGCACATTTTGCGTAGGAATAGCAAGAATGATGATATCGCGATCATCCATTGACTCGGCCATGTCGTGGGTAATTTGAATCTTCTTGTGGATATCCACGCCGCGCAACTTGGTGTTGTCGCGCCGGGTAGTGATTAGCTTTTTTACAGCAGCGGGATCATGTTTCCAGAGGATTACCTGGTTGTCGGTCTCGGCAAGTAGATTGGCGATCGCAATTCCCCACCCTCCTGCACCTAGAACCGAAACTCTCGCCATACATCCCCGGACTCAGGTTAGTCAACCAACTTTTCAAAGCTTGGTCAACGAGACAACTTCTTCTCTTCACCCCGGACCAATCTTCGAATGTTTGCTCGGTGTGTGAATAATACAAGCAGAGTCACGCCGATGCAAGCGGAAAGTAAAAGCAGTGACATATTTTTTGCCATTATGTACTTTTCGATTAGCGCAATCACTGAAAGTGTTACTCCAGCCGTCATCGATCCCAACGATACGATTCTCGTGATTGCGAATACGATGCCAAAGACTCCCAAACATATCAGCATCTCGATTGGTAGCAGTACAATGAACATTCCCAGAAGAGTATTCACTCCCTTGCCGCCTTTGAATCCTGCGAAAATCGGGAAGATATGTCCAACTACTGCAGCCAATCCGCAGGCGATTTGGAGCCACTCGGTGTTGGGAAACAACATCTTAGCAGTCAAAACCGGAATTACCCCTTTAAGCGCGTCAAGCAAACCCGCGATTATCGCTGCCGCTAATCCTGCAACGCGATAGACATTGGTAGCGCCGGCATTTCCCGATCCGTGCTTGCGGACATCGACACCGGCAAACAGGTATCCGATGATCACCGAAAATGGAATCGAACCAAATAGGTAAGATCCAACAAGAAGAAGTATTGTCGGAGTCATTGTCATAGTCTTCGGTGTCGGTCGATACTCGCAACGGCACATTCAACCGCTGAAGCCGTCGCCGCCACTAATGATACCCTTCCCCTGAAGGGTTGGCTCCGAGCCGATGAGAGGTTCAGAGACGGGGTGGGTTATACCGTTTTCCAGCTATGAGCTCTTGATAAATTCCCGAATCTGCTCGATCAGTTTGTCAAGCTCCTCAGCCGTGAGCTTTCTGTCCTTCATAGATTCTTTAAACTGATTAACCATTGGCGACATTTTCGTGAAATCGAGCTTCTTTTCTGCGACAAGTTGCTTCATCTTGTCTTTGAGTTCAGTCAAAGTTGCCTTTACTTCATCAACATTGAAGCCTTCAGGAATATTTGCGAGGACATCCTTCTCCATTGATTCTACGGCTTTCGTCGCAGCAAAACTTTGTATCTTGTCACATTGCGTGTAGCCAATAATCCCGCCTACGATGACCAGCGCCAATATGACGATCCCGACTATTAGCAGTACTTTGCAGCCTTTGCCCATTTCACATTCTCCCTGAGTACATAATTTTGTTCGACGCCAAACTATCAAACGAACGTCACCCACACAACAACAAAGTTGCCTTCTAACTCTGGAATAGGTTCGGTTTGGACAACTCGGGCAAGTCCGGATAATGGACAGGATAATCTAATTGCACTCCGAACAACTACATTCTACATTTGTGTCAATAGATGACCAATAAAACTGCACTCCTGATCGGCAACACAAGCGGGATTGGCGCCGAAGTAACCAAGAAACTCCTGGCTCTCGACTTTAGGGTAGTCGGCGTATCCAAATCGAGCTCTTCGCTCCATCATCCTCACTACCGCCACTTTCTGCAGGATGTTTCTGCTACCAACTACCGTTCTCGACTGAACGAAATCTTGGTTGAATATCCGCACATCGATCTTTGCATCTACTTCGCTGGAATTGGCGATCAACTCGATTGGACCAATCTTCGGTTTGAGACTCGCGTCTTCGAAGTAAATCTAATGGCAGCCGTGATAACCACGGAGATTGTACTGACTGCGATGCAGAACCAAGGCAATGGTCATTTCATCGGAATCAGCTCAATGGCTGACGAACTGACGTCACCCGACGCACCGAGCTACAGTGCGTCGAAAGCAGGAATATCGAGATACTGGGAGGGTCTCGGAATAGCTGCGAAATCAAAGAGTATCAATGTCAGTAATATTCGCTTCGGATTTGTGGATACGAAGATGGCAAAATCCCCGGTGAAACCATTCTTGCTGTCGCCCGACCAAGCTGCTGAGTTCATTCTCAAAGTGATCAAGCGTCCAAGGATTAGAGCTACGAAACCAATTGCGCTGGTTCCTCTGGTATGGCTCCTTCGTTTCATCGTTCGAGCGAAACTGCTGCTTCGGTAGCCTTGGCAACCAAGGGCACAGTTTCAGTTAATCGGTCGCTCTTCCGGGGATTTGACCTATAGACTGCCGAACTCGCAGTAGGCGCGATTGAGAGCTCGACTAAGTGCCATTCAATCCCCTTATTGGGAAATCGATGTCCAGAGTCCGATGATGTTTCCACCCGGGTCGGACAACCAGGCGAATTCTCCCATACCGGGAATGGGTGTCGCTGGCACAAGAGTCTTGCCGCCTAATTGACTTGCTTTCGCCAGGCAGGCATTGATATCTTCGACCTGTACATAAACAGTTACATACTGGTGAGGCTCATGACCGAGACTGCTAATATGTCCCTGAATGCCCACCTTGTCGCCGGTGTCGATCATTCTTGCGGGACCCATTTCTGCGATTTTCCAGTCGAAGAGCTTGGAGTAGAAATCCTGCGTTTGCTGGCCGTCTTTGCAGCCGATCTCAAAGTGTACTACTGGGTGCGCCATACGTTCGATCCTTTCTTAGTCGTGATTTGAATTGTGGCTAACGGACTATCGCCAAACAAGCGACATCTGATTTTTCAAGATGAAGAACCGCTGCGACGAAATCAATCATATTCTCGACCGGAGTTGTCGATGATAAACCGCTGATAATGAGAAAGCTGAATAGATTTGTGGGGCGGGCCCCATAATCGGATGCAGGCTGAGAATTTGAAACACGCACTTGGAGACCTGCCCTACATTCTCGCATGAGTCTGATTATAACGAAAAAGGCGAATGATTCGCATCATCCGCCTCTCGAATTCAGAATCGCTTTCGCGATTAATATGCACTACTTACCGGCTTTGGCCGTCTTTGCTGCCTTGGCTTTTGGCTTGGAAGCTCCTGCCTTAGCTGACTTGGCTTTCTTCGGAGCAGCGGTCTTTGCCGGTGCATCACCCTTCTCCTTAGATGCCTTGCCCTTGCCTTCCTTCTTCTCGACTGTCTCGACCGGCTTGTCGAGCAGAAGCTCGATTACCGACACCTCGGCGTTGTCGCCGCGGCGCATACCGGCTTTGATTACGCGCGAGTAACCGGAAGTCCGTTCGCTCATCTTCGGAGCGATTTCTTCGAACAGCTTCTTCAAAGCGACCTTGTGCGGCATGTAGCTCGCAACCAGACGCTTGCTATGCAGCGTGCCGTCCTTCGCCTTCGTGATCAAACGATCGACGTAGGGACGAAGCGCCTTTGCCTTCGGCGTCGTGGTCGTCATCTTCGAGTGCAGGAAGAGCGACGCTGCCATGTTGGAAAGCATAGCGTTACGGTGGGTGGCCGTACGGCTTAGCTTCGGGGTTTTCTTGCCATGATGTAACACAGTATCACTCTCCTCAGTCTATTCATTCGCGATAAATTTAGAAATATCCATACCCCAGCTCATACCTTGCTCGTCCAGAATGGCGCTTAGCTCGGTGAGCGACTTGCGTCCGAAGTTACGATACTTCAGCATATCTGATTCCGACTTGGTCACCAGATCGCGCAAGGTTTGGATATTCGCGGCGCGCAGACAATTGGATGAGCGCACCGAAAGTTCGAGTTCATCAACCCGGGTATTTAGCAGATTACGAACGCGGACGATCTCTTCGTCTTCCTTCTTCTCTTCGACTGGAATGATATCTTCGTCGATGTGAATGAAGAAGCGCAAGTGATCGGCAAGCAGCTTGGCGCTGAATCCAATCGCTTCTTCCGGACTTAGCGAGCCGTCGGTCAGAACCTCAAGCGTCAAACGATCGTAGTCGGTGCGCTGGCCCACGCGGGTATTTTCAACATTATAATTCACCTTAATGACCGGGCTGAACAACGAGTCCACCAAGATCGTTCCAACCGGACGGTCAGGACGCTTGTTGCCCTCAGCGAGGACATATCCGCGACCCAAGTCCATATCGATTTCGATATTGAACTTCTTGTCTTCGGTCAACTCGAGAATATGCAGATCCGGATTCAGAATCTCGATATCAGCGTTCGGTTCAATCTTGCCGGCATTGTATTTGCCTTTGCCGGTGATCGCCAACTTCAGGGTCTTCGGATCGTCATTGTGCATCTTGATTCTGAGTTTCTTCAGATTCAAGACAATCTGCGTGACGTCTTCATAGACACCCGGAATCGTCGAAAATTCGTGCTGCACGCCTTCGATGCGAATCGAAGTTACTGCAGCTCCCTGAATGGCCGAGAGCAGAATTCTACGCAGCGAGTTGCCGATCGTAACACCAAATCCGCGCTCCAGCGGTTCGAGTACGAAACGCGCAAAGCGCTGATCCTCCGACACTCCTTCGGTCGCTACCTCTTTCGGCAGCACCAGATTTCTCCACTTCATTATAGCTACTCTCCTTGCTAAACTACTTGCTGTACAACTCCACAATCAACTGCTCGGAAACCGGAACCGGTATATCGGCACGCTTTGGCAACTCTAGCAGTTCGCCCTCCAGTGAAGCCTTATTGACACGCAGCCAGGGCAAGTCTGATGAACGGTCGGAGTTCTTAAGCGCCATGTGAATAATATCCAGCTTGCGCGACTTATCCTTCACGCGGATTAACTCATGCGGTTTCAATTGGTACGACGGAATATCGACGATATGTCCGCCCACCACGAAATGGCGATGACGAACCAACTGCCGCGCAGCGCGACGCGTTGGCGCAAAGCCCAAACGAAATACAATATTGTCCAAGCGGCATTCCAGAAGCTGCAACAGGTTTTCGCCCGTCACGCCCTTCATGCGGTTGGCTTCTTCGAAATAATTGCGGAACTGCTTTTCCAGCACGCCGTAAATCGAACGCACCTTCTGCTTTTCGCGCAATTGGATGCCATACTCGGACAGCTTGCGGCGCATGCCCTGGCCGTGTTGACCCGGACCGTACGGACGGCGGTCAACCGGACACTTCAGTGAATCGCAAACTTTTTCGCCGAGACGGCGGCACATCTTATGTTTCGGACCTGTATATCTTGCCATAATTATTTACCTCCCCACCCTATACTCTGCGCCGCTTAGGCGGACGGCAGCCGTTGTGAGGAATCGGAGTGACATCCTTAATAGCGGTGATCTCAAGACCAGCCGCCTGAAGTGAACGAATCGCCGCCTCGCGACCGGAACCCGGTCCCTTGACCCAAACTTCGATTTTACGCAGACCCTGATCGATTGCTTCCTTGGCTGAAGAAGTCGCTGCCAGCTGAGCCGCAAACGGCGTCGATTTCTTCGAACCCTTGAATCCGGATTTTCCGGCCGACGACCAGGCAATCACACCACCGGTGGAATCGCAGATCGAAATGATCGTATTGTTAAACGTCGACTGAATATGAGCCACACCCATCGGATCGATGCGGCGCGCTTTCTTCTTCTTACCTTTTGGTTTCGGATTAGCCAATTAACCTCTCCTGTATCGGAAAACTAAAAATCATTACAATCCTACTTCGTCGGCGTTTTCTTCTTGCCGGCGATCGTCCGCTTCGGACCTTTGCGGGTGCGAGCGTTCGTCTTGGTGCGCTGTCCGCGCAACGGCAATCCGCGGCGGTGGCGCAGTCCGCGATAGCTGCCGATATCAATCAAGCGCTTGATATTCATGGCAACTTCGCTGCGAAGCACACCTTCTACGCGGTAATCGTTTTCAATCACGCTGCGCAATTTCGCAACGTCTTCTTCAGTCATCTTGTGAACGCGCAGATCAGGATTGATTCCGGTCTTCTTGAGAATCTCACGCGCTGATGCGGGTCCCAGACCGAAAATATAGGTAAGCGCAATTTCAAGGCGCTTTTCGCGCGGTAAGTCTACGCCTGCAATACGAGCCAATTTCTCCTCCTGATCCTATCCCTGACGCTGTTTGTGACGCGGATTTTTGCTGCAAATCACCCGAACTATGCCGTTGCGGCGAATAATTTTGCAATGCTCACAGCGCGGTTTTACTGACGAACGAACTTTCATATCTTTAACTCCAGAAACAAATCTTCTACTTGTATCGATAAACGATGCGACCTTTACTCAAATCGTAAGGAGACAATTCCAATGTCACCTTGTCACCCGGCAGTATTTTTATGAAATGCATTCTCATCTTGCCGGAAACGTGCGCCAATACCTTGTGACCGTTGTCAAGTTCGACTCTGAACATGGCATTTGGCAGTGGTTCTAAAACTTTACCTTCGACTTTAATGGTCGCTTCTTTGGTCATCAATTCTCGCTAACTGTTAGTGCTACGATGCCGTCGCTCGTTACCGCGTAAGTGTTCTCCCAATGTGCAGAGAGCTTACGATCTGCGGTCACGATTGTCCAGCCGTCTTCTAATGTCTCAATCTCCCAGGTTCCGGCGTTGATCATTGGTTCAATCGCCAATACCATTCCCACCTTGAGAACCGGTCCTGATCCGGCGGCGCCATAATTGGGAATCTGCGGATCTTCGTGCAATGCACGTCCAACGCCGTGTCCCACCAAGTCGCGAACGACAGAGTAACCGTTGCGCTCGGCGTGTTTCTGAATTGCGTTGGAGATATCACCCAACCGTCCATTCGGCTTACCGGCAGCAATCCCTGCTTCCAGCGATTCGCGAACGATCTTAGCGATCTTTTCTTTCTCGTCGCCGGCGCTGCCTGCCAAAAACGTGCGGGCTGCATCGGCATGAAATCCATTCTTATAAACGCCAATATCAACTGAAACCAAGTCGCCATCCTTGATCTTGCGACGCCCCGGAATACCGTGCACGATCACTTCATTAATCGAGATGCAGGTCGACGCCGGATAGCCGCGATAACCAAGAAACGAAGGCACTCCGCCTTCCTTGATTATCAGCTCGCGCACACGATCATCAATCTCGCGCGTTTCGACACCCGGCTTGAGCATCGATTCGACCAAATCGTGCGCTTGTGCGACAATTCGGCCAGCTTCGGCGACCTTGGCGATCTCAGATTTCGACTTCAGTTCTATCATTCTGCTTTTTTTTTTAGCCATCTCCAGCTTCGAAATAATCTCCGCCGTGACGACTTCCACAGGATTATCACCCTGTACACTAATTATCAATTCCCTCTCGCGGTAGTAGACCTCGAGGGGCTTGGTCTGCTGAAAATAAACATTGAGGCGGTGGCGAACCACCATCTCGCTGTCGTCGGTCCTGCGGTGCAAAAGGCCGTTATCCAGATCGCAAAGACCCGGACGTTTCGGCGGCTTCGTAAGATCGTTATAGATCGTACCGCAAGTTGAACAAGTCGAACGAGCGCTCAGTCTCTTGACAATGGCTTCGCTATCGACTTCAAGATTAACAACGGCGTCGATCTGAAGTTCCAGACGCTCTGCCAGCTTGTCGAAGCCTTCGGCTTGCGGCAGAGTCCTGGGAAACCCATCCAGAATGAACCCGCTGCGAACGTCGTCGCTGGCAAAACGCGCCTCGATCATTTCGAGAATCAGCGCGTCGGTAACCAGTTTGCCGGCGTTCATGTACTCCTTGGCTTTGATTCCCAACTCGGTGCCGGTGCGAACTTCTTCGCGCAGGATATCACCGGTTGAGAGATGCGTCAGTCCGAGACTTGCAGCCAGTATCTTGGCTTGCGTGCCTTTGCCGGACCCTGGCGCACCAAGGAGGACCAGTCGCCTCATAGCGCCGAGCGGCCCTTGATTCTGCCCTGCTTCATGAAGCCTTCATAGTGCCGCATAATCAAATGCGACTCAACCTGCTGCAGCGTGTCAAGAGCAACGCCGACCACAATCAGAATGCCTGTACCACCGAAGTAGTACTTGACATCAAACGCCTTAATCAAAATATACGGCATCACAGCGATGACCGCGAAGAAAATGGCTCCGGGCAGCGTAATGCGGGTAAGCACACGGTCAATATACTCAGCCGTGCTTCGACCCGGACGAATACCCGGAATAAATGCGCCTTGCTTCTTCATGTTATCCGCCATGTCAATCGGATTGACAACGATAGCGGTGTAGAAGTAAGCAAAGAACACAATGATCAAGCCATAAACGACACTATAAACAATCTCTCCGGGCTGCAAATAACTGACAAAGTTCTGCACGAAATCGGACTGCGGGAACAGAGTCAACAGAGTTGCCGGAGCAAACATGATCGACTGGGCAAAGATAATCGGAATGACGCCGGCGGTATTAACCGATAGCGGCAGATGTGTGGTGACACCACCCATTACCTTGCGGCCAACGATGCGCTTTGCATGCTGGACCGGAATTTTGCGCTGTGCGCGAGTGACGACAACAATCGCTGCGATTGTCGCGATCATCAGAATTAACAGGAACAACTCGCTGAATATCGAACGTGCTCCCGACTGAATGTCGGTAAACGAATCAATAACAGCGCGCGGAAACGTTGCAATAATGCCGATGAAAATAATCAGCGAAATACCGTTGCCGATACCGCGCTCGGTGATCTTTTCACCCAACCACATAATGAATATCGTTCCAGCTGTGAAGGTGATCATGCACAGCATAATAAACCCTACGCCGGGATTCACGACAACGGAAATGCCCGGTTCGGGCTGAAGTGATTGCAACCAAACAGCAACACCAAACGACTGCATTAAACCAATCGCTACGGTGCCGTAACGCGTATACTGCGTGATTTTCCGGCGGCCTTCTTCACCTTCCTTGGCGAGGCGCTGGAAATACGGGAAAATCGGCGTCAGCAACTGAATGATAATCGATGCCGAAATGTACGGCATGATACCCAGCGAAAAAATCGTCGCTTTCTGGAAAGCGCCGCCGACGAACATGTCAAACATGCCGAAAAGAGTCCCGGCCTGATTGGTGAAAAACTGCTGCAGCAATGCTGCATCAATACCCGGAGTCGGTACGTGACTGCCGATGCGGTATATAATCAAAATGCCGAGGGTGAAAAGAATCCTCTCCCTCAGCTCTTTGACCTTAAAGATATTCTGTATTTTCTCGATCACTTGACGATTTCCACCTTCCCTCCGGCCGCGGTGATCTTGTCAATTGCCGACTTGGAAGCAGCATGCACTTTCAAAGTGACGCTGACCTTTAGCTCACCGTTTCCCAGAACCTTCACCGGTCTATTCAGTGATCTGATTAGATTATTTTCTTTCAGACTCGCAATTGTGATCTCGGCGCCGGCAGTGAATTTGCGGGCAATGTCATCGACATTGACGGCTTGATACACTGTGCCGTGAATATTGTGGAATCCGCGCTTAGGCAGACGGCGCAACAGCGGCATCTGGCCGCCTTCGTGCCACGGTTTGTATTTGAAACCGGCACGCGCGCGCGCGCCCTTGTGTCCGCGAGTAGACTGCTCGCCCAATCCCGAACCCGGGCCGCGACCGACACGCTTGCGACTTGTGGTGGAGCCTTTCGCTTTTTGTAGTTCGCCCAGCTTCATCTTAAACTTCCTCCACCTTGAGCAGATAACTAATCGATTTCACCATACCGCGGATCTGCGGCGTGTCATTGTGGACGACACTGTGGTTCGTCTTGCGGATACCCAAAGCGCGAACCGTTCCGCGGTGCGCTTCAATGTGTCCGGACAGACCTTTCACCAGCGTAATTCTTAACTGCTTCGCCATAAACTAACTCAACTCCAGTTCGCGGAAGCCGCGCTGTTCTTCCTTGGTGCGCAAACGCATCAAACCGTCCATAGTCGCCTTAACGACGTTGTGCGGACTGCTCGAACCCAGCGACTTGGTCAGAATATCTTGAACGCCGGCGGCGTCAAGAATCGCGCGGACCGTTCCGCCGGCGATAACACCGGTACCTGCTGAAGCGGGCTTCAGCAGCACACGCGCTGCGCCGTAGCGGCCGATAATCTCGTGCGGGATCGTGCCATGGACAATCGAAACACGTACCATTCCCTTGCGTGCGGCCTCGGTGCCCTTGCGGATGGCATCGACTACTTCTGAGGCTTTACCCAGACCGATGCCGACCTGACCCTGCCGATCGCCGACACTGACGATGGCCGTGAAGGAGAAGCGTCGTCCACCCTTGATAACTTTCGCTACCCGGTTGATGTGGATGACTTTTTCCTGCAGTTCTTGTTCTTCTGATTCGTAGCGAGCCAAACTATATACCTCAATCTACCGACTAAAATTTCAAACCAGCTTTGCGAGCACCTTCGGCAACGCCTTTGACGCGCCCGTGGTACTCGTAACGATTGCGATCGAACACGACTAATTCGATGCCCTTGGCAATCGCCTTCTTCGCGACACTTTCGCCGACCAGGGTGGACAGATCGCCCTTCTTCTTAGCGGTCTTTACCGTCTCGACCATATCCTTGTCAATGCTCGATGATGAAACCAGCGTGATACCGGCGACATCATCAATAACTTGCGCATAGATATTCTTGGCCGAACGATAGACCGACAAACGCGGACGAGTCGCTGAACCCTGAACTTTTTTACGCACGCGCATTTGGCGGCGTTTCTGCATGCGTTGATGTATCGAATTCTTGTCAGACATTTTGTTACTCCACTATGCCGCGGTCTTGCCGGCTTTCTTGCGTACGGCCTCGCCCTTGTAGCGAATACCTTTGCCCTTGTATGGTTCCGGCGGACGGAAGCCGCGTATTTTCGACGCCATCATACCGACCAGTTCTTTATCCATTCCGACGACTTTGAAATGCGTCGGGTCATCAAGCACAACCGAAATTCCCGGCACCGGCTTGACAATTATCGGATGCGAAAATCCAACGGCAATTTTCAAAGCCTTGCCGACGAGTTCTGCACGATAACCTACACCCTGGATTTCCAGTTCCCTCTGGAATCCCACGGTCACGCCTTGCACCATGTTGAAAATTAACTGGCGGGTCAGGCCGTGAAGCGAACGATGAAATTTGCTGTCGCCCGGACGCTCAACCGTAACGACGCTTTTGTCGATCTTGATCTTCATCGAAGGATGGAAGGTTTTTTCCAACGAACCTTTGGGTCCGGTGACCTTCATATCGCATCCAGACAATTCGATTTTCACCTTGTCCGGTACGGTTATCGGGGCTCTACCTATTCTCGACATAATAATCCTCTAATCCTACCACACGTAGCAGAGAGCTTCTCCGCCAACCTTCTCTTTGAGCGCTTTTTCACTCGTCATCAAACCGCGCGAGGTTGTCAGGATTGTCATGCCCATGCTGCGGCTCATCTTATGTATCTTTTCATTGTTGGCATATTGGCGCAAACCCGGGCGCGACACACGGCGAATACCGCGAATGACGGGCTCATCGAATTTGTTATAGCGCAAGTAAATGCGCAGAATGCCTTGTTTGTCGTCTTTGACTTCAATCGTCTTCTTGATAAAGCGATGCTCTTCAAGAATTCGGGCAATTTCACGCTTGATGTTTGAAGCAGGAACATCAACCTTCTTCATCCGGGCCTTGCAGCCATTTCGGATGCGGGTCAGCATATCCGCAATCGGATCTGTGGTCGTCATCGTCTCTTAATCCTTCCCTACCAACTCGCCTTGACAACGCCCGGCAAATCACCGGCCAGCGCCATCTCGCGGAAACATAAACGGCAGATGCCAAACTTTCTGTAATAGGCGCGGGGGCGTCCGCAACGACGACAGCGGCTGTATGCACGCGAAGAAAACTTCGGCGTGCGCTGCTGCTTCTTAATCAAACAGGTTTTTGCCAAGCGTGCTCCTTACGACTTTCTGAACGGCAGCTTCATGTGAGTCAGCAAATTCAATGCTTCCTCATCCGTCTTCGCCGTCGTGACAATTGTGATATTCATACCCCGGATCTTGTCGATCTTATCATAGTCGATTTCCGGGAAAAGAATTTGCTCTTTCAAACCGATGGTGTAGTTGCCGCGGCCATCAAACGACTTCGGCGAAATGCCGCGAAAGTCGCGAACACGCGGGAACGCTACTGAAACCAAACGATCAAGAAATTCATACATCTTCTCGCCGCGCAGAGTGGTCGCGATGCCGATAGGCATGCCTTCGCGCAATTTGAAGTTTGCGACCGATTTGGTAGCACGGCGTACGTGCGGTTTCTGGCCGGTGATCATTGTCAGATCGCCAGTCGCCGCCTCCAACGCCTTTGCGTTCTGAATCGCTTCGCCCAGTCCGATATTGATTACGATTTTCGTAATCTTCGGCACTTGCATGACGTTCTTATATCCGCCCTCTTTCATCAAGCGCGGTATAACTTCGTCTTTGTAGTATAATTTGAATCTTGCCATAATCGTTTACTTAAATGTTTTCTCCCGACTTCTTGCTGATGCGAAGCTTGCTGGAAATCCGGCCATTCTCGCTGCGTACGACGTGATATCCGACGCGCGTTGGTTCACCCTTGGCATCTACCAGCATCACTTTCGAAATATGCAGCGAACCTTCCTTCTCAACTACACCGCCCTTGGGGTTCTTCTGTGTCGGACGCGAATGGCGTTTGACCAGATTGACACCCTCAACCCAGATGCGCATTTTTTCGGGATTGACCATAAGCACGCGCGCAGTCTTGCCCTTGTTCTTGCCACTGAGCACTCTTACCGTATCGCCTTTGCGGATCTTCATATTGTTACACAACCTCCGGAGCCAGCGATACGATCTTCATAAACTGCTTCTCGCGCAATTCGCGGGCTACCGGCCCAAAGATACGGGTACCGCGCGGTTCTTTTTGATCGTTGATGATAACGGCAGCGTTTTCAGAAAAACGCACTGTCGAACCGTCCTTGCGACGAACCGCATCAACAGTCCGAACCACAACGGCGCGGCAGACTTCCGATTTCTTTACCGTGCCGCCTGGAATTGCATCTTTGACCGTGCAGACAATAATGTCGCCGATCCGGGCATAACGCCGGCGCGTGCCGCCCAATACGCGGAAACACATCACCTTCTTGGCGCCCGAATTATCTGCGACGTTTAGCCGCGAATATTCCTGAATCATTTCCTATACCGCTTTCTCGACGACTTTAACCAGACGCCATCTTTTCAACTTGGAGAGTGGGCGGGTTTCCATAACCAGAACCTTGTCGCCAATCCCGGCAGTATTCTGCTCATCGTGAGCATACAGCTTCGAGCGGCGCTTGATAACTCTGGTGTACAACGGATGCTTCATCTTGCGTTCCAGCTCAACGGTAATCGTCTTTTCCATTTTGTTGGATACGACGACGCCTACTCTGGTTTTGCGAAATTGTCTCTCCACCCCTACTCCTTCTTATCCAGCATGATCTTGGCACTCTCAGCAAGGTGCGTCTTGCCCAATTGCTCTTCGCGCAACAGCGTGAAGATGCGGGCCAAGTCGCGGCGTACGAAACGCATCCGAACCGGATTCTGCGCTTGCTTGGTTTTCTTTTTCAGCCGGAGATTGAACAACTCATCCTCCAGCTCTAATTTCTTCTGTGTGACCTCTTCGTGGGTCAAATCCCGTAAGGCTGCAATTTTCATATTTCTCTACGCCGCCGCTGCTTCGCGTTTCACAAATTTCGTCTTAAGTGGAAGCTTCGAAGCGGCAAGTCTCATTCCCTCTTCAGCGAGCTTCTCGTTGACACCTTCTATCTCGAAGAGAATGCGTCCCGGTTTGATTACCGCAACCCAAAACTCCGGTGCGCCCTTGCCCTTACCCATTCTCGTCTCCGCCGGCTTCTTGGTCACCGGCTTATCCGGAAATATCCGAATCCAAATCTTGCCGCCGCGTTTGATATGACGCGTTAAAGCCACACGCGCGGCTTCGATCTGGCGATTGGTTATCCAGGCCGGTTCTAATGCCTTAAGACCAAACTCGCCGAAATCGATATCGGAACCACGATACGCCAGTCCATTGCGACGACCGCGGTGGTGCCGGCGATACTTGATTCTTTTTGGCATTAACATAATTTACTACTCCAAAATCCCAAAAGTGACAGACTTGCAATATATCCGTGGAACTCTCTGTCCGCAAGTCATTTCTTAACCAATTACTGTGCCTGTTGAGGCCCTCTGTCGCCGCCGCCTCCGGCTCCACCACCGCCACCCGGCTTGCGAATCCGGCCGCGCTGCTGATGCTGTCCGCCGCCTCCGCCACCGCCGCCGCGACGTCCACGATCTCCACCGCGGTCTCCACCACGGCCACCGCGATCATCACGGAAACGCGGGCGCTCGCCCTGCTGATTCTGCTGCTGATCTTCCGGACGCTTGACCGGTTCGGCAAAGCGGTCGAGAATCTCGCCGCGACAAATCCAAACCTTCACGCCGATACAGCCATAAGCCGTATGGGCAGTTGAAGTCGAATAATCAATATCTGCTCTCAAAGTATGAAGAGGAATACGACCATCTTTGTACTTTTCAGTGCGTGCAATTTCAGCACCGCCTAAACGACCGCCGCATTGGACCTTAATCCCCTCGGCGCCCATCTTCATCGTCGCTCCAATAGCCTTCTTCATGGCACGGCGGAAACTGATACGGCCTTCCAACTGGCGGGCGATCGAATCAGCTACCAACCGGGCTGAAAGCTCGGGCTTCTTGACTTCAATAATATTGAGAGTAATCTCGGTGTTGGCCAGTAGACGCAGCTCCTCACGCAGTTTATCGACTTCAATGCCTTTGCGGCCGATGACAATGCCCGGACGCGAAGTGTGAATGTCGATAGTGACCTTCTTCGGGTCGCGAAGAATTTCGATGTTTGCCAATCCCGCGTTTTCGAGGCGCTGGGTGACATAGCGCTTGATCTTAAGATCGGAAGCGACCAGGTCGGCAAAATTGCGTTGAGCGAACCACTTGGAGTTCCAGCCGCGAATGATTCCCAGTCTTAATCCGACTGGATGAGTTTTCTGACCCAACTTTACTCTCCTCTATTCCTTACTATCTGATTTAGCTTCTTTAGTGTCTTTGGTTTCCTTACCGGCAGCCGCGGCTCCAGCTTTCGCCTTGCCTTTGCGGCGCTCTTCACGAGCTTCACCGGAAACGATAACCGTAATATGACACAAACGATGTTTGATCGGCGTGGCGCGTCCCATTGAGGCGGCGCGATAACGCTTGTATGCCGGTCCACCATCAACGAAAATCGTTGCAATGGTAAGATCTTCCGGCTTAAGCCGCGAAGTTCCCACTGTGCTTATCGCATTGGCTGCGGCTGATTTGACGACGCTGCGAATCGGCTCGGCAGCAGACTTCTGAACGAAATCAAGGGCCGAGATCGCTTTGTCGACCTTCATTCCACGCACGAGATCAGCTACTAAGCGGACCTTGCGGGCGGACATGCGCAAAAAGCGCGCTTTGGCTGTTGCTTCCAGAAACATCGATATCCCTCGCCTACTTAGTGGCCGGCGCAGCAGCGACCTTGGTGGTTTTCTCGGTCAATTTTTGGCCGGAGTGCCCGCGGAATGTGCGCGTCGGCGCAAACTCTCCGAGCTTATGTCCCACCATGTTTTCGGTCACGTAAACCGGGATGAATTTATTGCCATTATGAATTGCGAGCGTGTGCCCGACAAATTCCGGAGAAATCGTAGAGCGGCGCGACCAGGTCTTGACAACCTTCTTTTCGCCGGTGGAATTCAGAGCGTTGACCTTCTTCATCAGATGGTCATCGATAAATGGTCCTTTTTTCAACGAACGAGCCATTAGTTTACCACTCTCCTCTTACTTTCTCCGCTTAATAATCAACTTATCAGAATTCTTCGACTTGCGTGTCTTCTTACCCTTGGACTTCAATCCCCAGGGCGAGCAAGGGTGACGACCGCCAGACGAACGGCCTTCGCCGCCGCCCATCGGATGGTCAACCGGGTTCATCGCCACGCCGCGAACTGAAGGCTTGCGACCCATCCAACGGCTACGGCCGGCTTTACCCAACGAAATCGAATCATGTTCAATGTTGCCAACTTGTCCAATCGTGGCGAAGCAATTCAACCGCACCAGACGAACTTCGCCGGAAGGCAGCTTCAGGTGGGCAAAGTCGCCCTCCTTCACCATCAATTGAATGATTGTTCCGGCAGCGCGACCCATTTTGGCGCCGCGTCCGGAAATCAATTCAACGCAATTGATGAATGTGCCCGGCGGAATCTTTTCGATCGGCAATGCATTACCCGGTTTGATATCTGCATTCTCGCTCGAAATGATTTTCGCACCAACTTGCAGACCGTCCGGAGCAATGATGTAACGCTTTTCGCCATCGGCATAATGCAACAAAGCAATATTCGCCGAGCGATTCGGATCATATTCAATCGTCGCTACCGTGGCTGGAATGTCGCGCTTGTCGCGCTTGAAATCAATCACGCGGTAAGCGCGCTTGTGACCGCCGCCGCGACAAAACGCGGTGACACGGCCAAGATTGTTACGTCCGCCTGATTTACGCAGCGGCTCAAGAAGCGACTTCTCCGGCTTGTCGGTCGTGATCTCCTCGAATGTGGAGACCGTCATGTGCCGACGTCCGGGAGTATGCGGTTTGAAACTTTTGATTCCCATAATTACTCTATCCTAAAAAAATGCCGCCTCGTCGCTGTTGTGGCCGCGGCTTTAGATTGTTTCGAACTCCTGAATCGTCTGGTCCTTCGCCAAGGTGACTACGGCCTTCTTCCACTCGTTGGTATAACCGGGATGATGGCGACCGACACGTCTTTCCTTGGAAGGATTATTCTGTGTCGTCACTTTGGTCACTTTAACACTGTACAACTTCTCAATCGCCAGCTTGACATCGATCTTGTTCGCATCCTTGGCGACTTCGAAGACGTAGCCGTTATTCTTCTGGCGCGCCAGAAGCGACTTCTCGCTGATCAACAGCGTCTTGATTACTTTTCTTGGATCCTTCATTTACCCCAGACCTCCTCGCATTCCTTGAGACCTGCCTGGGTCATCACAAGATAATCCGCATGAATGATATCATAGGCGCTCATCAAGGATGCGCGCTTGTAAGTCAACTTTGCGATGTTGCGAACCGACAATTCGAGATTGCGGTCGATTCCGGAATTCAGGAACAGGACCTTCTGTCCGTTCACTTTCATTTCCGCAAGCATCTTCGCAATCGCCTTCGTCTGCGGCTTGTCAAGATTCAACTTGTCGACTACGATAACACGCTCTTCGGCGGCTTTGGCCGACAGAGCTGTCTTGATCGCGTTGCGACGCATTTTCTTGGGAATCGCCATCCGGTAATCACGCGGCTTCGGTCCAAATACGATACCGCCACCGGGCCAAAGCGGCGAGGTGTTGGTACCTGCACGAGCACGACCGGTGCCCTTCTGCTTGAACGGCTTGATACCGCCGCCGGAAACCTCGGCACGCGTCAGCGTCGAATGTGTTCCCTGGCGCTGATTGGCCAGATAGACCTTGACGTTCTGGTGTGTCGCAAACGGCTTGGCCTCGGCTGCAAAAACATTGTCATTCAATGCTTGCTCGCCGGCCTGCTTGCCTTCCAGAGTGTATACTTTCGCCTTAGCCATGCCTATTTCTTCCTAATTCTAACGAAGCTGTTATTCTTGCCCGGGATGGCGCCGGCAATTCCGATCACGTTATGCTCCATGTCGACCAGCATGATCTTCATGTTCTTCAGCGTGATGCGATCGCCGCCCATGCGTCCCGCCATCCGCTGACCCTTGAAGGTACGCGAAGGATAGGACGAAGCGCCTACGGAACCGGGAGCGCGCAGACGATCAGACTGACCGTGAGTTTGCGGACCGCCGGCGAAGTTGTGGCGACGGACAACGCCCTGGAATCCGAGACCCTTGCTCGTTCCGATGACATCTACCACTTCGCCAACTTTGAATATGTCAGCCTTGATTTCCTGGCCAACCGTAACACCTTCCAGAGTCTCAACCCGAATTTCGCCCAACTTGGCGAACGGCTGAAGACCGGCCTTTTTCAAATGTCCGAGTACCGGCTTGGAAACATTCTTGGCACGGCGTGAACCGAAACCAACCTGTACCGCGTCGTAGCCTTCCTTGTCTTTGGTCTTGACTTGGACCACGACATTGGGGCTGGCATCAAGGAGTGTCACAGCGTAAGCCGCACCGTTCTCCGAGAATATGCGCGTCATTCCAACTTTTCTTGTAAGCAACGCCTTCATCGTGCGACTCCCTTAAACCTTAATCTCCACATCCACTCCAGCCGGCAGATCAAGCTTCATCAAAGCATCGACTGTCTGCGGTGTGGACTCGTAAATATCTATCAAACGCTTGTGAATTCGCGTCTCAAATTGTTCGCGCGATTTTTTGTCGACATGCGGCGAACGCAGAACCGTATAAACGGTACGCTTCGTCGGAAGCGGAATCGGTCCGGCAATCCGTGCTCCGGTACGGAGTACGGTACGGGCGATCTCCTTCGTCGACTTATCAAGCGAATAGTGATCAAACGCTTTTAAGCGAATTCTGATTTTCTGTCCCGGAAGAGCCATTCTTATTTACCTATCTGCTTTCTTAATTACTCGATGATTTCCGAGACAACGCCGGCGCCGACTGTACGACCGCCTTCGCGAATTGCGAAACGGAGTTCCTTCTCCATAGCGACCGGGGTCAACAACTCAACGACCATCTGGACGTTGTCGCCTGGCATGACCATCTCAATACCCGCTGGCAACGTCACCGAACCGGTCACGTCCGTCGTCCGGAAATAGAACTGCGGACGATAGCCATTAAAGAACGGCGTATGACGACCACCCTCTTCTTTCGAAAGAATGTAGACTTCCGCCTTGAACTTCATATGCGGGGTAATGCTCTTCGGTGCAGCCAACACCATGCCGCGTTCAATTTCTTCTTTATCCATACCGCGCAACAACAATCCGATGTTATCGCCTGCCTGCGCCTGATCCATCAACTTACGGAACATTTCAACACCGGTGACAACCACTGCCTTGGTTTCCGGACGGATACCAACGCGTTCCACCGTGTCGCCAACCTTCACCACGCCGCGGTCAACACGACCGGTAGCGACCGTGCCGCGACCCGTGATCGAGAACACGTCTTCGACCGGCATCAGGAACGGCTTGTCGGTCTCACGCTTCGGCAACGGAATGTAGGTATCCAAGGCTTCCATCAATTCGTAGATGCACTTGAACGCCGGATCATCGGACTTCGCCGTTGCATCCGAACCGCGGGTCATCGCCTGAAGAGCCGAACCGCGTACGATCGGAGTTACATCGCCCGGGAACTTGTACATCGTCAACAGATCGCGTACTTCCAGCTCAACCAGATCAAGCAATTCCGGATCGTCAACCATGTCGCACTTGTTCATGAACACCACGATGAACGGTACACCAACCTGGCGAGCAAGCAAGATATGCTCTCTCGTCTGAGGCATCGGACCATCGGCGGCTGATACCACCAACACCGCGCCATCCATCTGCGCCGCACCGGTGATCATGTTCTTGACATAGTCCGCGTGACCCGGACAGTCAACGTGAGCATAGTGACGATTCTTCGTCGAATACTCTACGTGCGCTGTCGCTATCGTAATACCGCGCTCGCGTTCTTCCGGGGCGTTGTCGATCGAATCAAACGACCGAATCGCTACTCCCTTATCGCCGCGAGACAATACCATCGTGATCGCTGCTGTTAACGTCGTCTTCCCATGGTCGACGTGACCAATCGTACCCACGTTAACGTGCGGCTTCGTCCGTTCAAATTTCTCCTTCGCCATGGTAGCTTCAATCCTCCAAATATTTCAAACAGCAATTCATATCTAAGCTTTTGCGAAATCGAGCTTCTTAATAATCGATTCCGGCACCGGCGAGTATGAAGCGAACTGCATCGTATAGATGGCGCGTCCCTGACTCAAACTCCGCAAGCGCGTTGCATATCCAAACATCTCCGCCAACGGCACCGCAGCATTCAACACCTGTCCATCCGGACGGCTGTTGATGCCCTTGATGCTCGCACGGCGAGACTGTAAGTCTCCCATCACATCGCCAAGATACTCATTTGGAAGTACAACTTCAACCTCCATGATTGGCTCAAGCAAAACCGGCTTGGCCTTGCGACAGGCCTCCTGGAATGCCATCGAACCCGCAATCTTGAACGCAATATCCGACGAATCAACTTCATGATAAGAACCGTCAACCAGTCGAGCCAGAATACCGACCACCGGATAACCGGCGACGACACCCGATGACATGGCATCCTTGACGCCATGTTCAACCGAATTAATGTATTCGCGCGGCACCGTACCGCCGATGACCTTATCTTCGAACTTAAATTCAGTGCCGTCATGAAGCGGCTCAAATTCCATAACCACGTGACCATATTGACCACGGCCACCCGACTGGCGAACAAACTTGCCTTCAGCCGTAACTGACAGGGTAATCGTCTCGCGGTAAGCCACACGCGGGCTACCGACATTTGCCTGCACCTTGAACTCGCGCAGCAAACGATCGACGATGATTTCAAGATGAAGCTCGCCCATACCGGAAATAATGGTTTGGCCGGTTTCTTCATTCGACTCGACACGGAATGTCGGATCTTCTTCTGCCAACTTCTGCAGCGACTCGCCCAGCTTGTCCAGGTCAGCTTTGGTCTTCGGCTCAATTGCCACCGAAACCACCGGCGCCGGGAATTTCATCACTTCGAGCAGAATCGGATGATCCGGATCACAGATTGTGTTACCGGTCGTTGTATTCTTAAGGCCGATTGCAGCAACAATATCGCCAGCCGTGGCCACTTCAAGGTCCTGGCGGCGATTAGCATGCATCAGCAATAGACGCGAAATACGTTCTTTTTTGTCCCGACTCGCGTTGAGAACAGCACTGCCGGCCTTGACCGAACCCGAGTAAACCCGGAAATAGGTCAATTTACCGACGTGCGGGTCGGACATGATCTTGAAAGCCAGTGCCGCAAACGGTGCGCTCGGATCCGAACTACGGATCTCCACTTTGTCGTTACGGGGATGATGACCTTCGACCGGCTTAAGATCTGCCGGTGACGGCAGGAAGTCGACAATAGCATCGAGCAACTTCTGCACGCCTTTGTTCTTAAACGACGATCCTACAAGAACCGGCGTTACCTTGCAATCAATAGTAGCTTTCCGAAGTGCCGCCTTGACTTGCGCAACCGGAGGTTCGTCACCGGCGAGGAACATCTCCAAGAGATGATCATCATAATCGGCAACAGCCTCAAGCATCTTTTCGCGCCACTTACGCGCAATCGGCATCAATGATTCGGGAACTGCAATATCGTCAAAAGTCATACCCGAAGACTCTTCATGGTAGACTCTGAATGTCATGGTGATCAAGTCTATAACCGCGGTGAACAACTCACCTTCGCCTGCCGGGACTTGAACCGGAATGAAATGCGAATGGAGACGATCCTCCATCATACCAAGCGCCTTCTCAAACGAAGCGCCAATGCGATCCATCTTGTTGATATAAGCAATACGCGGAACACCGTATTTATCGGCTTGACGCCAAACGGTTTCCGACTGCGGCTCCACACCGCCAACAGCGCAGAACAATGCGACTGCGCCATCAAGTACGCGCAAACTGCGCTCAACCTCGGCAGTGAAGTCAACGTGACCCGGCGTATCGATGATATTAATCTGATGGCCGTTCCAGTGACACGTCGTCGCGGCAGACGTAATCGTAATGCCGCGCTCTTTCTCCTGCTCCATCCAGTCCATCGTGGCGGCGCCTTCATGCACTTCGCCCATCCGATGGCTCTTTCCGGTGTAAAACAAGATGCGCTCGGTTGTCGTTGTCTTGCCGGCATCGATGTGTGCCATGATGCCGATATTTCTTAGTTTATTAAGATCCATAACTCCCACAAATTAGACAAAAATGCCTCCACTGAAAACGCGCACCTATTACCCTTTTCAGAGGAGACTTTAACCAGCTAACTCTACCAGCGGAAATGAGCGAACGCCTTGTTGGCTTCCGCCATTCGATGCGTGTCCTCGCGCTTCTTGATCGAGGCGCCTTCATTCTTCGAGGCGGCCAGGAATTCAGAGGCGAGGCGCTCTGCCATAGTCTTTTCGGAACGCTCACGAGCGTATCCAATGAGCCAGCGGAAAGCCAGCGCAGTGCGACGATCGGGCGACACCTCAACGGGCACCTGATACGTAGCGCCACCAACGCGGCGAGATTTCACTTCTAAGACGGGCTTGACATTGTTGATTGCCTTGTAGAAGACTTCCAGCCCCTTCTGATTATGCTTTGACTCGATAATATCGAGACAGCCATACAAGATGCCTTCCGCGGTCGACTTCTTTCCCTTACTCATCAAACAATTGATGAACTGCGAAATGACGACGTCACCATACATCGGATCCGGTTTGCGGGGCCGCTTCTCCGCGGCTTTTTTTCTTGGCATCTACTCCTCTACTCCTCTGTCAAACTACTTGCCTGATGGTTTTTTCGCGCCGTACTTCGAACGGCTGCGTTTACGATTTTCCACACCCGAGGCGTCCATGGTGCCGCGAACAATATGATACCGCACACCTGGAAGATCCTTGACACGACCGCCGCGAATCAGCACGATCGAGTGTTCTTGCAAATTGTGACCAACACCCGGGATGTACGCCGTTACTTCCATCTGATTCGTCAGACGGACACGAGCCACCTTCCGCAAAGCCGAATTCGGCTTCTTGGGCGTTGAAGTGTATACGCGGGTACACACGCCGCGCTTCTGCGGTGAACTCTTGAGCGCGGGAGTATTCGTCTTGTACAGAACTCTCGTTCTGCCTTTGCGAATTAACTGATTGATCGTCGGCAAACTAATCCTCTCTCAAAGTCGACGCCCCGGTGAGGGGGCGTCGGTTTCTATCAGACGCAAAAACGCCTTAAAATAAGACTCATATTATATCAGCCCCGGCTAAGACTGTCAAGCGTTTTCTTGGAGAATTTCCGCTTCCTCTGTGCCTTCGCCTTGACTTTCGTCATCATCTGCGATCTCAAGATTCCGGTAGAAATCCATACCCGTTCCCGCCGGAATTAATCGACCAATAATGACATTTTCCTTCAATCCCTGGAGATAATCTTCCTTCCCGGCAACCGCCGCTTCCGTCAAAACCTTGGTGGTTTCCTGGAATGACGCTGCGGAAATGAAGCTCTCCGTCGAGAGTGACGCACGAGTAATACCCAAGAGCAAGTCGCGCGATGTGGCCGCTTCGCCGCCTTCCGCCATGACTCTTTCGTTGTCAATGCGGAATCGGTTCTTGTCGACTTTCTCGCCTTCAAGGAAGTTGGTGTCGCCAACTTCATCGACTTGTACCTTCTGCAACATCTGGCGGACAATCACTTCAAAGTGCTTGTCGTTGATTTTCACGCCCTGCAGACGGTAGACTTCCTGGATTTCATTCACCAAGTATTCCTGCACCGCATCCGGTCCAAGAATCTTGAGCATATCATGCGGATCGATTGCGCCTTCGCAAAGTCGGTCGCCGGCTTTCACGCGGTCACCGGAGTGAACGCGCATGTGCTTGCCGTGCGGAACCAAATATTCGCTTACGTCGCCATCATCAGACTTGACAAAAATCTGCGTGTTACCGCGGATAATCTTGCCATACTCAATGATACCATCGATTTCCGTAACCACCGCGGGGTCGCGCGGCTTGCGCACTTCGAACAGCTCCGCTACTCGCGGTAAACCGCCCGTGATGTCGCGGGTCTTGGAAATATCGCGCGGAATCTTCGCCACCACCGTACCCGGTGTGATCTGATCTTCGTTGCGAACTTCCAGGTATGCACCAGTCGGAATCGAGTACGACGCTTTTCTCTTACCTGCTTTATCAACAACGTTGATCTTCGGCAAGAGCGTCTTTTCGCGCTGTTCGATCATCACCAGCTTCATCAAGCCTGTGATTTCGTCCAGCTCTTCGCGCATCGAAACGTTTTCGACAATGTCTTCATATTGAATCGTGCCGCCGACTTCCGAGACGATTTCGTTGGTATACGGTTCCCATTCGAAAATAACGGAACCGCGCTCCTTCTTATCTTCTTCTTCAACCGAGCGATTCGTGTCGACTTTGAATACTTTTTGTTTGTCCGCTACCCGCAACGTAGCTGCATACGGCACATTGTATGTAGCGCGCACGCGGCCATCGGCGTCGAACAACTTCACTTTACCATCGCGGCTAACCACGATGATATTGCCGTCTTCGCGCTCGATTGTGCGGATATCTTCAAACTCCACGTGACCGTCGGCTTTCGCAACTACAGATGACTGCTCCGTAATACGCGCTGCCGTACCGCCGATGTGGAAGGTTCGCAGCGTCAGCTGCGTTCCCGGTTCACCGATTGACTGCGCGGCAATTACGCCGGCTGCTTCGCCAAGCTGAACCATCTGGTTGGTCGCCAGATTACGTCCATAACACAAAGCGCAGACACCGCGGCGCGATTCGCAAGTCAACACCGAGCGAATGTAAACCGACTCCGTGCCTGACTCTTCAATCGCCTTGGCGGCTTCTTCATCAATTTCGTTTCCGGCTGAGACGAGAATGCGATCGGTCTGGATTGTGTCATAAACATCTTCCAACGCCACACGACCGATAAGACGATCCTGCAGCGATTCGATCACTTCTTCTCCGTCTTTCAACGCGGAGATATGCAAACCACGGACTGTGCCGCAGTCATGCTCATTGATAATCACGTCCTGGGCAACGTCGACCAGACGACGCGTCAGATATCCGGCGTCGGCCGTTTTCAATGCCGTATCCGCCAGACCCTTGCGCGCTCCGTGCGTACTGATGAAGTACTCGAGCACGTTCAAGCCTTCGCGGAAGTTCGCGATAATCGGCGATTCAATAATTTCACCGACCTGACCTGTCATGCGCTTCTGCGGCTTAGCCATCAGTCCGCGCATACCGGCAAGCTGACGAATCTGGTCCTTCGAAGAACGAGCGCCTGATCCCGCCATCATATAGACCGGATTAAACCCTTCGCGCTCCAAAGACAGATTGCGGAACATCTCGTCGGCGACTTCGTTTGTCGTCCGCGTCCAGGTATCGATTACCTTGTTATATCGTTCGCTATTGGTGATAACACCCTTCTCGTAGTCGCGCAAAATTTTCGCGACTTCCTTTTCGGCCTGTGCTACCAGTTCTTTCTTCTTCTTGGGAATGGTCAAGTCGTCGATACCGACGGTGATTCCACCCAAAGTTGCGTATTCGAATCCGAGCGTCTTGAGCTTGTCGAGGAAATCGGCAGTCCGAACTGATCCGAGCTTGGCATGTGCCGCAAGGACCAACTCCTCAAGATTCTTCTTCGTGGCAACTTTGTTGAAGAAAGTCATCCCCTTCGGGAAGATCTGATAGAAGATAACGCGGCCGGTTGTCGTTTCGAGAATCGTGCCTTCGTGCTCCACCTTGATCTTCGCATGTAAGTCAATCATCTTCTGCGAATGCGCATACAGCACTTCGTCCATTGACGAGAACCGCATGCCATCACCTTTGACGTTGGCTCTTTCCTTGGTCACATAGTGAATGCCGATAACGATGTCCTGCGACGGTGTTGCCACCGGACGACCGTTTGACGGAAGCAGAATGTTATTAACCGACAACATCAGGATACGCGCTTCAAGCTGCGCTTCAAACGACAGCGGTACGTGCACAGCCATCTGGTCGCCGTCGAAGTCGGCGTTGAAAGCGGCGCAAACCAGCGGATGAAGACGAATTGCCTTTCCTTCCACTAGCACCGGATAGAACGCCTGAATACCGAGACGATGCAGCGTAGGTGCACGGTTGAGCATTACCGGATGATCAGCGATAATCTCTTCGAGAATATCCCACACTTCCGGGCGCTCACGCTCGACCAATTTTTTGGCCGACTTAACTGTCTGAACATAGCCCTTCTCTTCCAGCTTCATGATGATGAACGGCTTGAAGAGCTCCAGCGCCATTGTCTTCGGAAGGCCGCACTGGTGCAGCTTTAACTCCGGACCGACAACGATTACTGAACGGCCTGAATAGTCAACACGCTTTCCAAGCAAGTTCTGACGGAATCGGCCCTGCTTGCCCTTGAGCAAGTCGGACAGCGATTTCAGCGGACGCTTGGAATCGCCGCGAACCGAATTGGTGCGGCGGCCATTGTCGAACAAAGCATCCACGGCTTCCTGAAGCATGCGCTTTTCATTGCGCAAAATCACCTCGGGGGCGCGGACTTCGATCAGCTTCTTCAGCCGGTAACTACGATTGATGACGCGGCGATAGAGATCGTTAAGATCCGAGGTCGCAAAGCGTCCGCCTTCCAACGGCACCAACGGACGAAGATCCGGAGGAATCACCGGAATACGCGTCATTACCATCCACTCGGGACGGTTGTTGGACTGACGGAAAGCTTCTATAACGCGCAGTCTCTTGAGCGTGTCTTTCTTGCGTTGTACCGAGGTCTCAACTTTGACCTGCGCGCGCAGCGAGATTGACAGCTCTTCGATATCGACACGCTTCAGCAGCGCCTGAATTGCTTCGGCACCCATCTTCGCGTCAAACTGCTTGTTCGAGGATTCCAGTTCCTGGAACTCCTCTTCCGTAATAATGTCCTTCTCCTTATAGGAGGTATTGCCCGGATCCACGACCACATAGTTCTCGTAATAGAGAATCTTTTCGAGATCGCGGACCGAAAGATCCAGCAAATAGCCGATGCGCGAAGGCAACGACTTAAAATACCAAATGTGCGAAACCGGCACGACCAGGTCGATATGACCCATCCGATCGCGCCGGACCTTGGCTTGCGTCACTTCCACACCGCAACGATCGCAAACAATACCGCGGAAGCGGATACGCTTGTACTTGCCGCACGAGCATTCCCAGTCCTTGACAGGACCGAAAATACGCTCGCAGAACAAACCATCGCGTTCCGGCTTAAACGAC
Organism: bacterium; assembly: GCA_016708315.1. Lineage (NCBI taxonomy): Bacteria > bacterium. Next base: position 83,308 of record JADJGC010000002.1, on the reverse strand, counting down.
CGGTAATTGATCGTCTCAGGTTTGGTGACTTCACCGTAGGACCATGACAAGATCACTTCCGGCGATGCCAATTGTATCTTAATCGCGGTAAAGTCCGAGGGTCGCTTCTGTTGTTTTACCGAAAAATCGACCACCTGGATACCTCCTTCGCTTCAATAATTATCCTTATCATTTCTCGACCAACTCAACATCGAGACCCAAGCTCCGCAATTCTTTCACGAGTACGTTGAACGACTCGGGAACGCCGGGTTCGGGGGGATTTTCACCCTTGACGATCGCTTCATACACCTTGGAACGTCCGACGACGTCGTCCGACTTGACTGTCAGCATTTCCTGCAGAGCGTAGGCGGCGCCATAAGCTTCCAGCGCCCAGACTTCCATTTCTCCAAAACGCTGACCGCCGAACTGCGCTTTACCACCCAACGGCTGCTGGGTAACAAGCGAGTAAGGCCCGATCGAACGAGCGTGAATCTTGTCGTCGACAAGATGCGACAGCTTCAACATGTAAATGACACCGACGGTGATTTCGTTATCAAACGCTTCACCAGTCTTGCCATCATAAAGGAGCGTCTTGCCGCTGATCGGCAAGTTCGCCTTCTTGAGTTCCGCTTTGATTTCGTCGATGCTCGCGCCGTCAAATACCGGAGTAGCGATCGGCATATTCATCGTCTTCGCAGCCCAACCGAGATGCGTTTCGAGAATCTGCCCAACGTTCATACGTGACGGAACGCCGAGTGGGTTAAGAATGATATCGACCGGTGTTCCTTCAGCGGTGTATGGCATATCTTCCGCCGGAACAATCTTCGCAATAACACCCTTGTTTCCGTGGCGTCCGGCCATCTTGTCACCCACCGACAATTTGCGGCGAATGGCAATCTTGACCTTGACCAACTGCTTAACACCCGGGGGCAACTCGCTGCCGCGTTGAATCTTATCCAACTCGATCTCGAGCCGCTCTTCACGATCCTTCACCAGTCTGTCAGCTTCACTGATAATGCTCAGCGCCTTCTTGTCCAGCTTCGGATCCGAGCATACGCCGTCCTGCCAGATACAAGCCAACACGTCGACTTCCGCCAAGGTGCCTTCTTTGTACTTCTGACCGGCGCGCAGAAGGATAGTTCCCTCTTCGGCGTGCTTAAGCGTCTTTGACGTTGCACCCTCAAGCACTGTCTCTAAGCGCTCAATCAAGTGCGCTTTGATTTGCTTGATTTGGTCGCCAAGTTTCTTTTTGATTGCTGCCGACTCGCCCTTCTCGCGCTTCTTCGCTTCTTCTGAGCGTTCTTTGCGTGAGAAGATCTTCGTGTCGATGACAATGCCCTTCAACCCTGGCGGCGCTTTCAAGGAAGCATCACGGACATCGGCCGCTTTCTCCCCGAAGATTGCCCGCAAGAGTCTTTCTTCCGGCGACAATTCAGTTTCACCTTTCGGCGTTACTTTGCCGACGAGAACATCGCCCGCTTCGACTTCAGTGCCGGTTTTGACAATACCGATATCGTCGAGATGCGACAGCTCTTCTTCAGAGACGTTCGGAATTTCGCGGGTGATTTCTTCAGCTCCGCGCTTCGTGTCTCTGACTTGGAGTTCATATTCTTCAATGTGAATTGACGTAAAGATATCGCGCTGTACCAGCTGCTCGTTGACGATAATAGCGTCTTCGAAGTTGTACCCGCGCCACGGCATGAAAGCCACCAGCGCGTTATAACCAAGCGCAAGTTCGCCGCCGTGCACTCCCGGCCCGTCGGCAATCGCATCACCCGGATTAACACGTTCGCCGACATCGACAATCGGACGATAGTTAATGCAAGTGTCTTGATTCGAGCGCTTGAACTTGATCAACGGGTACGTCACCGGCTCGACGAAGCCGAGCTCATCGCCCTTGATCTTGGCATCGGGCTGTATCGTCACATGGTCGGCATCAGCTTCGGTTACCACGCCTGCTACCTTAGTAACCAACACGGCGCCGGAATCGCGCGCCGCCTTGCCTTCCATACCGGTGCCGATAAACGGCGGATCGGTAACCAGAAGCGGTACAGCCTGGCGTTGCATGTTTGAGCCCATCAATGCGCGGTTGGCGTCGTCGTGCTCAAGGAACGGAATTAGCGACGCCGCTACCGAAACCAACTGCTTCGGGCTAACGTCAGCGTATTCGATCTTCTTGGGCTCGACTTGCGGATAGTCGGAACGGAAGCGGCACGTAATGATATCGTGCACAAACTTACCGTCGGCACCAAATGGTTCGTTCGCCTGCGCGATATAGTAATTGTCTTCTTCGTTCGCGGTCAGGTACAGAATCTGATCGGTGACTTTGCCGTGATTGACTTTCCGGTACGGGGTCTCAAGGAATCCCAGATGATTGATTCGCGCATAAGTTGCAAGCGAAGCAATAAGACCGATGTTCGGTCCTTCCGGCGTTTCAATCGGACAAATTCGACCGTAGTGCGTGTGATGCACGTCGCGGACTTCGAAGCCTGCACGTTCGCGCGTCAAACCGCCTGGTCCAAGTGCCGAGAGACGGCGCTTGTGGGTCAGTTCCGCCAGCGGATTTGTCTGATCCATAAATTGCGACAACTGCGACGATCCGAAGAATGTATCCACCACCGAAGAAACGGTGCGGGCATTAATCAGTTCGTGCGGCGCAACTTTGTCGGTGTCCTTAAGTGAAAGGCGCTCACGAATTGTGCGCGCGACACGAGACAAACCAACCGAGAACAAATTCTCAAGCAGTTCGCCGACCGTACGGGTGCGGCGGTTGCCGAGATGATCAATATCGTCAATACCACCTTCGCTGTTGCGCAGCTTGGCAAGGTAGTCAATAATCTTTATGAAGTCTTTCGGCGTCAGCGCATTTTGCGTCGGCGGCTCGTCCAGCTTCAAACGCTGATTGAGCATGAAGCGGCCAACCTCGGCCAGATCGCAACGCTTGGCGTCAAAGAACATTTTCTCCATGACATTGGCGGCGATTTCCGGCGTGAGTGCTTCACCCGGGCGAACCATGGCATGAATCTTGGCAAGCGCTTCTTCGGTGGACTTGGTGACGTCCTTTTTGAAGGTATTGCCGATGACACGAATATCCTTGGCAATGTCCGTCTTGAGAATCTTGATTTCCTTGATTCCCGCTTCCACCAGCTTAAGCGCTACAGCTTCGGTGATTTCTTCGGACGCCGACACCAGCACTTCACCTGACTCCTGATCCACCACGGTCTGGGCTGACAGCTTGCCCTGCGCCTTGGCATAGGAACGGCTCGAAATTGAAACGGTGTCGAATTCGTAGAATAGCTTCAGTATGTCTTCATCAGTAGAGTATCCAAGCGCGCGTAAGAACGTCGTTACCGGCAGTTTCTTGCGTCCATCGGAGGATACATACATAATATCATTGACGTCGAGATTAATCTCGACCCAACTGCCGCGATACGGGATAATGCGCGCTGCGTACAGGCGCTTGCCGTTGGGATGGATTTCGTCGTCGAAGAACACGCCCGGCGAACGATGGAGCTGACTCACTATGACTCGTTCGGAGCCGTTTATGATGAAGGTTCCCTGATCCGTAATAAGCGGGAATTCACCGAGAAACACATCGTTCTCAATGACGTCCTTAACCTTCTTCGTCTCGTTCTTCTTCTTTAGATCCCTTACACCCGCCTCATCCTCATTCTGTTCATACGAGATCAGTCGTAGCGTCGCTTTCAGCGGTACCGCATACGTCATGTTCCGATCTTGACATTCATGAATCGAATACCGTGGCTTGCCGATTGAATATCGGACAAACTCCACCAGGTAGTTCTCACGGATGTCTGAAACCGGAAAGATCTCGGTGAACACTCGCTGCAGCCCGATATGCTTGCGCTTCTCGGACGGGATATCCGCCTGGAGAAATTCTTCGAATGACTCCAATTGGATCGCGAGGAGGTTCGGCATCTCTGCCTCGAAACTTAGTTTGGCGTATGAACGCCGGTCAAGAGTCGATATCTTGGCCAAGAGCTCACTCTCCTTTAAAGCTTGATGCTGTCAACTCTGAATTTTGCTTTCAAGCCTGATTACTATTCCGAAATTACCATCAGCGGGGCATCGTAACCCAAAGCGCTGTAAAAATAGAAAAACATCTCAGGCGTTAGGAAGTTCCCGACAACCCAAGATGCGAAAGACCCGACCGCCTGTTGGACCGGGTCTTAATGTCTTGCGCCTTAATTACTTGACGTCCACCTGAGCGCCCTGCTCTTCCAGCTTCTCCTTGACTTTCATCGCTTCGTCTTTGGAGATACCTTCTTTAACATTCGCGGGCGCGCCATCGACTAAGTCCTTGGCTTCCTTGAGACCAAGGCCCGTCAACTCGCGGACTACTTTAATAACTTGAATCTTCTTGTCGCCTGCGGAAATAAGAACAACATTGAATTCGGTTTTCTCTGCTGCGGCCTCTGTTGCTGCACCGCCGCCACCCATCATCGGACCTGCCATCATCGGCATGGCCGCGCTGACGCCGAACTTATCCTGTAACTTGGTAGACAAATCAGACAGTTCCATGACCGTAAGTCCGGCAATGTCTTCTACCAGTTTCTCAAGTTTCTCTGACACTTCTCTACTCCTTACTGAATTCTGTTGCCTACTTCGGACCGCCAACCGCGAGTGCGTAAGCACGATCGGTCGCCTGGGCATCAACCAAACGTTGGCCGTGGGCAAACTATGATAAGTTAATTAGCTATCTTCTCTTTCATCGCGTCGAGCGTACCAACAAACTTGCGGATGACTCCGTCAAGCGTGCCAACGAACGACGAGATCGGCGCATTCAAATTGCCGATCAACTGCGAAGCCAGAACATCGCGGCTCGGCAGCTTGGCAATACGCTCAACATCGGCTCCACTGAAGACCTTGCCTTCAACATAGAATGCGCGAACTTCAAGCGTCTTCGCTTCTTTGCCGAAATCGAACAGAATCTTCGCGAGAGCACCCGGGTCATCGGTGCCGAATGCGACAGCTGATTGTCCCTTTAGGAACGAATCAAGCCCGTCAAAACCGGCATCTTTCGCCGCAATTTTCAGCAGCGTGTTCTTCGCCACTACATATTTGAATTGACGAGCACGCAGATCACTGCGCAACTTCGTCGCCTTCTCAACAGTTAGTCCGGTATAATTAGCCACCGCGACACACTTGGCAGCCTTAAACGTCTCGGTTAACGCCGCGACTTTCTCGATGTTTTCTTGATTTGGCATTTTAATGCTCTCCCTTCGAACGAGTCATCAAATCGGCGGTGGAAATCTTAATGCCAACTCCCATTGTTGAACTCATCGCAACATTCTTCAGATAAGTGCCTTTGGCTGACGCCGGACGCGCTTTGATAATCGCTTCCATAATCGTAGAGGCGTTCTGCACAAGGGCTTCTTCAGTAAATGACGCTTTGCCGATCGGTACTCCGACATTTCCGGTCTTGTCGACACGGTATTCGATCTTACCGGCTTTAATTTCTTTGACGGCCTTTGCGACGTCTGCGGTAACTGTGCCTGCTTTCGGATTCGGCATCAGACCCTTCGGTCCAAGCACCTTTCCGAGCGGTCCAAGCTTGCCCATCATGTCCGGTGTACAGACAATGACATCGATCTCAGCCCAGCCGCCCTTGAGCTTTTCCAGGAATTCGTCATTCCCTGCAAAATCAGCTCCGGCGCCGCGAGCTTCCTCAAGCTTTTCTTCCTTGGCGATTACCAGAACGCGGACCTTCTTGCCGGTTCCATTCGGAAGCGACACCGTGCCGCGAATCATCTGATCCGCCTGCTTGGGATCCACTCCGAGACGCACTGCCATTTCGACTGTTTCGTCGAACTTGGCTTTGGCGTTCTCCTTTATGAATTTAACGGCCTGCTCCAGCGTCAGATTGCTCTGAGTGCCGAGCTTCTCACTGGCCGCTCTATACTTCTTACCGTGCCTCATTGATTACTTCTCCACTTCCAGTCCCATGCTGCGGGCGGTGCCAGCGATCATACTCATTGCAGTCTCGACGGAAGCAGCATTCAAGTCCTGCATTTTTAGTTGAGCGATCTCCCGAATTGCCTGTTGCGTCACTTTGCCAACCTTGTCACGATTCGGTTGGCCGGAACCCTTTTGGACCTTGGCAGCTTTAATCAGAAGCACAGCCGCCGGCGGCGTCTTGGTGATAAAAGAAAAACTCTTATCAGAGTAAACGGTGATGACCACTGGAATAATCATTCCCGCTTGTTCCTGCGTCCGCGCATTAAACGCCTTGCAGAACTCCATAATGTTCACGCCTTTTTGGCCCAGAGCCGGACCCACGGGCGGCGCCGGGGTCGCGTTGCCCGCAGTGATTTGCAACTTAATAAATCCCGCTATTTTCTTTGCCACGACAAAAACTCCTCTTAGACCGACTCAATTTGCAGGAAGTCCAACTCCACCGGAGTCGGACGTCCGAAGATGGAGACCATTACTTTTACTTTTTTCCGCTCTACATTTATCTCGGAAATGAATCCCGAGAAATCCGAGAACGGACCATCGATAACTTTCACCTGATCACCGGCATGCCACGGTACTTCATCGAGTTCAACCTCGCGGCGGGAATCCATCTTCCCGACCATCCGGTCAACCTCGTCGCGTCGCAACGCCGTCGGCTTGCCTGCGGATCCGACAAAATTCGTGATCCCCGGCGTGCCGACTATTTTCTGCTCCATGATTTTGTCTAATTCGACTTCAATCAGAAGATACGACGGCAGGAACTTCTTGGTCGATGTCGACCGTTTGCCCTGCTTCATTTCCGTTACCTCTTCCGTCGGTATCAGGATTTCGCCGAACTTGTCTTGAAGACTCTCACCTATGATCATCTTCTCCAAGTGGCGTTTCGCCTTCTGCTCCTGACCGGAATAGGTATGTACTGCGTACCAGTGTTTTGCCATCACGATCCCAACATTGTCCGCGTTACCCAGCTAAGCGCACTATCCACACCAAAGGTGAACACCGCGAGAACGATGGACGTGATAATAACAACAATAGTAGAACCTTTGATCTCTGCCTTGGTCGGCCAGGAAACCTTCTTCAGTTCCAGAATTGTCTCTTCGTAATAATTTACGATCTTTTCTCTAAGGTTCATATTACCCTATCAGTTTTTTGGCAGGCCAGGAGGGATTCGAACCCCCAACATCCGGTTTTGGAGACCGGCGCTCTACCAATTCGAGCTACTGGCCTACTCGTGTCTCCCACTGCCACTACTTATATAGAAGGAAGCAATCTCCACAAAAAACAGTTACGCGATAATTTCCGAGACTACGCCGGCGCCGACTGTACGACCGCCTTCGCGAATTGCGAAACGGAGTTCCTTCTCCATAGCGACCGGGGTCAACAACTCAACGACCATCTGCACGTTGTCGCCCGGCATCACCATCTCAATACCCGCTGGCAACGTCACCGAACCGGTCACGTCCGTCGTGCGGAAATAGAACTGCGGACGATAGCCATTAAAGAACGGCGTATGACGACCACCCTCTTCTTTCGAAAGAATGTAGACTTCCGCCTTGAACTTCATGTGCGGGGTAATGCTCTTCGGTGCAGCCAACACCATGCCGCGTTCGATCTCTTCTTTATCCATACCGCGCAACAACAGACCGATATTATCGCCTGCCTGCGCCTGATCCATCAACTTACGGAACATCTCAACACCAGTGACAACCACTGCCTTGGTTTCCGGACGGATACCAACGCGTTCCACCGTGTCGCCAACCTTCACCACGCCGCGGTCAACACGACCGGTAGCGACCGTGCCGCGACCCGTGATCGAGAACACGTCTTCGACCGGCATCAGGAACGGCTTGTCGGTCTCACGCTTCGGCAACGGAATGTAGGTATCCAAGGCTTCCATCAATTCGTAGATGCACTTGAACGCCGGATCATCGGACTTCGCCGTTGCATCCGAACCGCGGGTCATCGCCTGAAGAGCCGAACCGCGTACGATCGGAGTTACATCGCCCGGGAACTTGTACATCGTCAACAGATCGCGTACTTCCAGCTCAACCAGATCAAGCAATTCCGGATCGTCAACCATGTCGCACTTGTTCATGAACACCACGATGAACGGTACACCAACCTGGCGAGCAAGCAAGATATGCTCTCTCGTCTGAGGCATCGGACCATCGGCGGCTGATACCACCAACACCGCGCCATCCATCTGCGCCGCACCGGTGATCATGTTCTTGACATAGTCCGCGTGACCCGGACAGTCAACGTGAGCATAGTGACGATTCTTCGTCGAATACTCTACGTGCGCTGTCGCTATCGTAATACCGCGCTCGCGTTCTTCCGGGGCGTTGTCGATCGAATCAAACGACCGAATCGCTACTCCCTTATCGCCGCGAGACAATACCATCGTGATCGCTGCTGTTAACGTCGTCTTCCCATGGTCGACGTGACCAATCGTACCCACGTTAACGTGCGGCTTCGTCCGTTCAAATTTCTCCTTCGCCATGGTAAGTCATTCCCTCCGGAACATTAAAGCGATTCTTGATTACTACTATATATAGCCCACGACCAGGATCGAACTGGTGACCTCGTCCTTACCAAGGACGTGCTCTACCAACTGAGCTACGTGGGCGAAAAAACACGCCCATGCTGAACAAAAAGTGTAACTTCGGATTAGTTTGCGACAATAGCAAGCCGACACCCCTCCAAAGTATAGACGGCCATTATACTTAAGGACATTTCTATGTCAAGGTTATTTTTTTGATGCGATTGACAAAATATTAGACTTTGGCCCCCAACAACCTACCGGCCCCACCGAAAATACCACACTTGTCCGGGTTCGATTTAAAAGCGGAAGACGGGACTCGAAGCTGCCGACCAATCCCGCCTTAGACGGGATGACTCTACCAACTAGTTCCGTTGTATCAATTTTCACGGAATGTCGCTAACCCGCGACCAATCCCGTTTGAAGCGGGATGACTCTACCAACTGAGTTACTCCCGCAGAAGTTCTATCAATTTTTCCTACGCAATTGTCGCTCTAACCCGCGACCAATCCCGTTTGATGCGGGATGACTCTACCAACTGAGTTACTCCCGCAGAGTTCTATCAATTTTTCCTACGCAATTGTCGCTCTAACCCGCGACCAATCCCGTTTGATGCGGGATGACTCTACCAACTGAGTTACTCCCGCAAATCGTTGGGGTTGATTAATAACTAATCTCTCCCCTCGAAATCAAGTGAATTCTTTCGCGTGGAAACTGGACAAGGCATCTATGTGGACGCTGTGGAAAAACCAGGAAACCCTGTTTCCCAAATGATTTTTTCATTTTCAGTCGGTGCAATCTAGTTAGTGCGAAAACTCGAACCCATAACGAATTGCCGCTTCAAGCACATCAATGTTGATATCCTTCAGCGTTTTAAACTTAATGCAATATCCGCTCACGCTCGCCTGGCCGAGTTTCTTACCAAATGTCTCGGCTAAGTACTTCTTATCCTTAACACCAAGGATATAAATCGAGATTCCGGTTGTGTTTGCGCTCATACCGATTTGATAAAAATCTCTGGTCTTTCCATCAGCATATTTCATGGTCTGAAATCCATATCCGATATTCGGATTAGAGACCGTTTTACCTTCGCTGTTTTTGCCATCCAAGAACCATAATCTACATGCCGGCATTACTTGTAGAATGACGCGGTGCAACGCTTGCATGTCGCTGCGTTTTGATTCAGGCTGGCTTTCAATGTACTTCTTGATTTCATCCTGTGTAGTCAAGAGGCCACCCCCCGCTTCGGACAAACCTCCTCCAAACACACACTCCCCGCATTTCGGCTTCCTTGCATTGCACACCGCTCGCCCATGCAATATCAATAAATGCGAAAATGTCACCCATTCGCTTTTGTCTATCCACTTCTGCAAATCGTGTTCAATCTTCTTCGGATCAGTATGCTTGGTCAACCCCAGCCGAAACGACAAGCGCGTGACATGCGTATCCACCGCGATACCTTCCGCTTTGCCGTCGCCGCGAAGGACTCCTTGTATCACATTCGCCGTCTTGCGCCCTACTCCCGGTAGAGTCTGCAGTTGTTCAATCGTATCCGGTAGGTCGCCGCCAAACTCATCACGGAGCTTTTTCGCAAATGCGACTATGTTTTTCGCTTTGGCGCGATAAAGACCAATCGTCTTGATGGCGTCTTCTAAGTCTGATTGCTTCGCCTCGGCAAAATCGTCCACACTGCGATACTCCTTGAACAGCGTCGGCGTCGTCATGTTCACTCGCTCGTCCGTCGACTGCGCCGAAAGAATCGTCGCCACTGCAAGTTGCAACGGAGTCTCGAAACTCAGCGAGCATTTCGCATCCGGATATTCCCGCTTGAGAATCTCGACGTACTTCGCTGCTATCTTCTTATCCAAATACCCTTCATCTTGGGAGACTTGTAGGGCAGGTCTCCTTATCGAGATCTCCCCAACCCCTGCAGGGGGAATCACTCTGCGCGGAGACCTGCCATTTCTCCTTCACACATCGGCCCTCTACACTCCACCCCTGCTTGTACTCCTCCGCCTTCCTGAGCAAATTATTCCGCGTGCCTTCAAACACCGTGAACAATTCTTGAAGTGTCGAGAACCGGATATAATAGTCCTGCGATCCTTCAGTCTTCTTCCGCAATGTTAACGTCAGTTGTTCGCCACCTCTGGTCTGGACAACCACTTTATCGCCCGCCCCGCTCATGTCAATCGTATCGCGTTCGGCATCGCGGACAAAATCCGCGACCCGCAAATTCCCAAGCAATCCCACCAACTGCAGCGCCTTCATGTGATCCGCGACAAATGTCGGCTCAACGCCGGACATCACTGTCCAGATCGAATCGACCTTGACCATCGAATACTTGAATTCGCTGCTGGCAACCTCGACCATCACAATCGTTGAAGTATCCAGCGGCGCAACGATCTTGTCACGGAACCCGCGCGCCGGGCGCTCCAGCAATCGCGAGAGTGATGCCTGCGCCAGATAGACATCGTTCGACTCCGGCTTGCGCACGTAGGTCGACCTCATGTCGCTGCCAGCCTTGCCGACAATTAGATTTCCAAGCATCTGCCCGTCGCGATAGAATTCCACTTTGTGACCAAGAAGAGTATCTACTTGGAAAAGCATTTGCTTCTCGGCATTCGAGGAAATGATCTCCCCTACCGTCAGGTTGTGCGCCAAGTTTGCGATCTGCTCTACAACCATCTTATCTGCACGTCGTGGAGTTCCGGCGTCGATCACATTCCAGCCGTCGCCGGTCCGTTCGAGAACCGCTTCGTTGCCCAGTCGTTTAATCACTATCTTGCTCACTGCACCTGAATCGGCGCCAACGAAATTTGCTGCCACGTAAGGAGACAACGCTCGGCGCTCGCTTTGGTTGAGCAAAACAAGAATCAGGATCAATGCCGCGGCTGCTACGCCAAGTATTGTCAGAGATCGGTTCATATCAACTGTCTCCGCCGATTCTGTTTACGAATCTGCCAGCGCGCGACACCGAATACGATCACTACCGCCGGCATCAAGAAGATATTGATAAACTTCACCAACGTGCGCGTCGAGTCCTCAGTCTGTTTAAGCGGACGCGCGGTCACATCCTTCGAACGAATCGAGATCAATCCCTGATCCTGCGAAAGCCAATCCGTCATGTTCTGAAACATGATGAGATTCGACTGATCGCGCAGAACCTGGTCGCTGACGAAATCCGCATCCGCCCAGACAACCATTCTTCCCTGATCGCCCGAATCAAGCCGCGTCTCCGGAATCGCCGCGAGATTGTCGGCCATGATCGTATCCATGTCGGGTTTCGGTTTGCCGGCGAAGAAGCTCGTGAAGTTACCTGTAATCGCCACACCCACCGGCTGTGGCGGTGTGACAAAATCCGCCTTCGTCCACTGGCGCATCGGATCTATATTATATGGAGGCACAAGAATCCCGCTATTCTTTGAGGTCCGCGCCAACACTTCAAATGTCAACGGCGTCGATTGGAATCGAGTCGTATCAAGCGTCGAGGCAAAGATGAGGTTGATGCTCTCGAGTTGCTTCACTATAAGATTCTCCGTCGAGAACTCAGTCACGCGCGGGAACAACGGATACTCTTTCAGACTCTGAAACCGGAATTGACCCTGCTGTTGTTGAACAGCGATTTGCGCGCACTGCGCGTCAATCACCATATTGGAATTTACGTTTATTCCGAAGTGGGTGAGAAACGCATCGAAACCGGGATCCATCGGCTGTGCAAACCCTTGCTGTATTTCTGCCTGAATTCGATCAATCAACAATCCGAGCTTGCCGCCTCGCATCAGGAATTGATCAAGCTGATACAATTCCCACTGACTGAACGGCGTCTGCGGACCGACGACGTAGATCGTCTGGATATCCGCCGGAACAACCTTGGTCGACTTGAGATCAATCGTCTGAACTTCAAACTCCTGACCCAGCACTTTATCGACATAGGTCATGTTCGATTTCAAGTCCAATTCGCCGTGCCCTTCGGTGAAAGCAACCTTCGGCGTAACCGAACTCGTCAATTTGCGAATAGCACGCGTGATTTCATATTCCAGGGTTGCAGTGTTCTGCACCACCGGAATGACTTCCTGCTTGTCTTCATAGAGAATCACGATTCCCATGAAGACCTGCTTGATCTCCATCTTGTCGCGGCGAAGCGTTTGCATCGGCACTGCCGGAATCCGGTAAGATTGCGCTTCCTGTTCTTTCTTCTCCTTGATCGGATCGATAAACGAGAAGCTCAGGTTGCCGCCGGAGTACGACCGGTACTCGTCAAGTTGATCTTTGACATACCGCGCGTTCGCATTGTAAGGCGGATCAAGGTCCTCCGAGAAATAGCACTTTACTGTTATGCGATCATCAAGATTACGTACCAACTCCTTCGACGATTCGCTCAACGAGAAAATGTCGCCTTCTGTGAGGTCAAGCCGTCCAAACACATTCACCGAGATTAGGTTGATCACGACAAGTATCACGATCACAATGACAACCGCCGATACCCCTGTGGCTGCAAGTTTTCTTTTCATTGCTTACCTCCACTTCCTTGATTCGGTAACTCGAATTGCCAGATACAAGAATAAGAAGATCATCGACGCATAGTAGATGATGTCTCTGGTATCGATCACTCCGCGCGAGATATTCCTGAAATGATAGTCGACAGAGAGAAACTCAAACGTCGATGCCAACACCGTGGGCAGGAACGGCAGAATCTTGTCCAGCATGAACAGCGCAAAAACGATCACGAACCCGACAATGAACGCCACAATCTGATTCAACGACATCGAAGAGGTAAACACGCCGATGGCGACGTATACGCCACTCATCAATATCAATCCGAGGTAACCCCCGAGCGATGCGCCGAAATCGGGATCACCGAGCATCGATGCCGATATGTATGCGACAAACGTCAAGATGATCGACAGCGTCGTCAGTCCGAATGCAGCCAGGAATTTGCCGATCACGATCTCGCTATCCTTCACCGGAAGCGTCACCAGAATCTCGATCGTCCCGGAACGGCGTTCTTCTGCCAAGAGGCGCATTGTGATCGCTGGTGTGAAGAACATCAGTATAAATGAAGAAATCCCGAACAGCCCGCGAAGGTCTGCGTTTCCTCTGACAAAGAAATCGCTCCAGAAAAACAGCCCGTTCGCGATTAAGAGGAAAAGCACTATCACAATGTACGCCACTGGAGAATTGAAGTACGACCGCATCTCCCGGCGGAAAATCGTTAGAATATTATTCACGGGCGCCTCCCTTCGTCATCTCGCGGAACACATCTTCAAGGCTCGATACTTCCTGCGACATCTCCAGCAGTACCCACCTTGCCGAGACTGCCTTGTGGAAAATTGCCTCGCGCGGATCGCTTCCCGGACGGCAGACGACTTCGCACTTCGAAGTTCCATCGTGCTGTATCGCTTTGACGGCTTCGATCCCCTCGATCTCCATCAGCATCGGACGAATCGTCTCCGGCGACTGATTTACCTCAAGTCGAATCACAGCTTTCCCGGCCAGTGAACGCTGCAAAGAATCCGGCGTGCCGTTGGCGACGATCTTGCCTTTGTTGATAATCATGACTTGATCGCAAGTCGCTTCGACTTCAGGCAGGATGTGTGTGCACAACACGACTGTCTTTTCGCGGCCCAGCATCTTGATCAGGTTTCTGATTTCAACGATCTGATTCGGATCGAGACCAACGGTAGGCTCGTCGAGTACTAAAATCTCCGGATCATGAATCATTGCCTGCGCCAGACCCACGCGCTGCTTGTAACCCTTCGAAAGTTCACTGATGTTTTTGGCGATCACATCGCCGAGTCCGCACATATCGACAACGTGGCGGATTCGTTTGCTCCGGCTTCCGTTGCCGCCGCCGCGCAGTGCCAGCACAAACTCGAGATATTCAATCACATCCATCTCGGTGTACAACGGCGCCGATTCCGGCAAGTAGCCGATCTTGCGGCGAACTTCCATAGATTGCTCGACGACATCGTTGCCGTCGATTGTTACCGTGCCGCTTGTCGGCGGCATGTAACACGTTAGTATGCGAACTGTCGTCGTTTTGCCGGCGCCGTTGGGTCCCAAAAAGCCAAGGACCTGACCCGTCGGCACGGAAAACGAAATGTCATTGACTGCGACAAACTCGCCGTACTTCTTGGTGAGATTTCTGACTTCAATCAACGCTACTGCTCTCCCTGTTTTGATCTATTCTTAAGAATCGAGAATGTACCATCACGTCGTTACAAATCAAGCAATTTCCCTAACTTGGTCTTTCAATCGTAAATTTACAAAATTGGATGCCACAGGTTCCAGCCGGAATGAACCGATCGAATTTGCCTTCAACGTTCCCGTCTTTCCCCCCCCCTCTGGGAGGGTCGGGGGAGGGCTAAAAAAACTCCCCTCTGCTCACGGTAAACGTCTCGTCGTAAACATCCTCAAATCGCGTATCTCCGAGCGCCTTCCACATGAACACATCGAATCCGCCGCGATCCGATCGATAGCCCGCCTTGTCAAGCGCCGCTGCCACTACCGGATCGAATACATAACGATAGTACACACCTGTCTCCGCCCGCTTCTCGATCCACTTGATCATTTCTGTCGCATGCGTCTTGTTGTCGGTGATCATCTCATTCACCATCACTGCGCCCATCTGCGGCGATGCAATCACGTGCCCATGCTCGTTAACCATCGAATGAGCTTGACTGAGATTTCCGACCTTTTCCATATAATCGAACCGATGTGGTGCACGATAGACGAAACCGCAACGGTCCTTCATGAATCGCGTAAAATTCGCGATGCATTGCAAACGGTCAAATTGCTCCTGCTTGGATTCAAGCTTGGCTCTGCGAGCAGGTGAATGCTTGAGCACTTTGTAATAGTGCGGACATTGATTGACGTTTTCGATCTCGTGATATCCGACGCTCGAATACCATTTGTAAGCAACAATCGCGCGGCTCGTCGTCAACATCGAAATGCGAATACCCCGGCTGCGGAAATGATCTTCCGCCGCGTCGAGCAGTCGCCTGCCTATTCCCTGCCTGGCTAGTGATGGTCGCGTCGCAATCGACCAAATTCCACCCACCATTTCGACTTCACTGAATCTATTGCTCGTCGGTAGTTCTAACATCCCGACGAATCCCGCCAACTTGCCGTCGATTAAGTCCGCAGGTGCCGACTTTGGTGCCCTTGAGCGAATGCCCAGCCTTCACCCAGCCGTCAACCACAGCCGGAGTTCCCAACCACACAAACGACTGCGCCCACAGGTGCATCAGGTCGCTCTTGTCTTTCAAATCTGTGTAATAGACAATTTCTAGTTTATCAGACATATTGCTGCCTCCGGCACACATTAATGTTCACATCTAACCGTGTGAAAAGTGTGTTAAAGAAGACTTCGATGTCAAGATGATTAATTAAAATGGAGAGGGGAGGATTCGAACCTCCGAAGGCAACGCCGACAGATTTACAGTCTGTTCCATTTGACCGCTCTGGAACCTCTCCAAAAAGCAGGCGGTGAATATATTCATAATTCCAGCGGATGCAAGATTTTTTTGAAGCTGTTATCGGGTCTAATTAGGCGAGATTTCGAGCTGTACCCTTGAATTCGCCGGCACGGAGATCTCGACATGGACTGTATCCCCGAAGCGAACGCATTAGTGTCCAATGAAGCCCCAAAAAACTCCGGCGGGTCCTTGGTAATCTTATCCAGTGGATTGATCGTCTTTGTTGCCGTATCACAACACTGCGGCGGCTGCCTGCGCGGCATCGCGGGCTTTATCTCGAAAACGAACTCGTTATCATACTCGCCCGCGACCATGCGCAATTTGTAGCTCCCTGTTGACGCAATCGTCTCGCCATAATACTGATCCCAACAGATGCAATAATAGCCGGGAACGAGTTCGCCATCAAAGAAGTTCGCGTTGATTGGTCCTACAACTTCAGATGGTTTGTCGTCATCCGAGCAGGACACAACAACGGCAAAGATCGCCCCAATCAATCCAACCACAATTCCAGAATTTCTATTAAGTCGCATTTTCTTGCCTTTGATTCTCACGTCATGTTAAGATAACGATCTCATATTTAGAATCAATGCAAAGATTCCCTACCTCTTGGCAAGTTGCGAGGTCGACTCCGTTTTCTTAGCGTTCTCTGAAAAGAAGATAGCCGCCTAGTTAAGACAGCTTTCTTCATAAGTCTGAATTGACGTCTCGTTACCTCTGATTGTTCTCGATTACAGGTCGTAGTTCCTGACCATCACCGAAGTCGTCAAAGAGTCATAGCGGAAGTCATTCAAAAACAAATCACTCTTTGGCGTGCGCGCAACTATCGTCATTTGCACCTCGCGAACGAATCTATTCAGCCCGATCGTGTCCGAAATAGTCCCATTCGCCATTCGATAACTGAGTTGCACATCTACGATGTCATCGGCATAAATCACCGGCGGCTCGCCGTTGGCCTCCTTCATGAATGTCGGATGAAGCGGATCCGTAGTATTGTCTACATAGTACTTATAAAATTCGAGCACATATATTTGTGATCCCGCCGGATACGATTTCGAGAGGTTGGCATCGTTGTGCTGGAGGTGGCCTGCCTGATCTTGAACGTGTGTGATGTAAAAATACTCCCCTTCGCTGGCGAACGGATCCCAAATGTAAGCCCAACTATTCGTCTCAAAACACCCCAGATCCGAACCGACGCATTTCAATTCTGCCGAAGGTTGCGGCATATCGCTCGAAACGGTTGCTGTGCAGGCAGGCTCCCGCAGATATACAATCGCGATCGTGTCCGGATCGGCGTTCCAACTGTACAGGCTCTTGACTCCAAACGGCACCTTGTATCCGGCCTGTCGCACTCTGTCCACCAACTCGTCGACGGTCGCCCGGCCATTTTGCTGCATGTTGGTCACACCGTCTTGAATGATGTGATTCTTGTTTGTACTGACGAACGTGTTCATGCCGGCGGCAATCGCAAATGACGCGATCAACGCAGCAATCAACACCTCCACAATCGTCATACCTGATTGACTCCGGAGCCTGTTGCCCAGACTCATCCGCCAAATTGAATTCTGATGATGCTTGCTCTTCACTTTCATTGACCGTTCTCCTCTCTATTCGTGAAAGGAGTAACTGCAAAAACCGGGCAATATCAGTGTTCAATTTTTGAGGATCTAAGTAGCACTCAAGAAACAGGTTATGTTGCGTTCAACTTCTGCACAGCCCAAATCCAAGAAACAGCTTGCATCCGACTGCATTGATTGGAGAAAGTTTTCGCTCAAATCTTCTGCAGTTGCGTCAGGTTTTGTCCCGGACGACGAAATGTCTCGCAGTTGCATGTCGGTCGGCGTTCCCAGCGACCTGTCCCGCGCTTTTGCGGGAAGCGCGGAACCCGACATCCGCTACCCCTCCGTCTTCGCCAGCATCTTCTTTATCACCACCACCTGCCCCAAATGGTAATGACAGTGTTCGATGATCCCCTGCAGATTCCTGTAGTAGTTTCCATACCTCGCATCCGCAAAATCCTCCCACAGCTTACTCTCAGGCATTTGCTCGATCAGGCTTGCTAAGTTCTCGGCATCTTCCCAAGACTTCGCCAAGAGACTGTCCCAGTCCTCCTGCGACTGAATCAGAGGAAGGTCAAAACTGAATTTGTCGTGTGCATCAAGCTGCCTTCCCTGCATTACTTTCAAGACTGCATCGACAAAATAGTTCATGTGATACACCAATGCCGCAATGGTATTGAGCGAACCAACTTTAGTCGTTGCCTGTTGCCAGCTTACGCCCTTTAGATTTTCCTTCAGACTTGACGCTGTCCAATTACCACCGAAGTGAACCTGACGTAAGTGCTTGGCGATCTGTTGTTTGATTTCCATACCGCAATAAAACAATTTAGGGGTTCTTAGTCCATAAGCATAGTTACGAAATTTCCGCATCGATCGTGTTTTGCTGTTGCGCAAAATAACGGCCAACTATAATGGTCTTATCATCGATCGATTCATCGACCTTTGATGGCAACTATTCGCCCCCCATCCGTGATGTCCAGTTATTGAAACTGATGCGTTAAGCAGTTTCTGCTTTCGCATTGAATCTGGAGGATATTGAAAATGAGACACTTTCTTATGTTTCTGCTAGCCGCTCTTTTGGTTTGGAGTTCAAGCTCGTTGGCATTCGATGGCGATAGGAAGGGGTTTGTGTTTGGAGCAGGACTCGGTGTTGGTTACGTCTCCATTGATCGCACAATTGAGATTTCTGATGGTGACGAAGACAGTGAATTGGACGATGGCTTCGGCTTCGCAACCCGAATCGAGGCTGGGTTCGGCCACAACCAACAGATGATCTATGCCTTTGAAGTGCGTTCGCGATGGTTCAAAGAAACTTACCGAATAGGATATCCCGGCTCGGGAAAGAACTCTTCTTCCAATGTCTTGACGCTGCTCAATGGCCCAACTCTAACATATTTTACAGAACCTTCAGTCCCGAGTTTCTATGTCGGTGGAGGACCTGCGATTGTCTTTGTCACGGACGAACTGAATATGACTATACTTAGTTCAGGACCAAGAAACCTCGCTGCTTGGGGACCTGGTCTTGTACTCAAGTGTGGATACGAGTTTAGCCGTCATTTCGACATCTCCTTCGAGTTTGTAGCTGGCTTCCCGAGCGAAACAACCGGAACAGAAGACATGAGTGCTACGCTGTTAGGCTTGACGGTTTCGTTCAATTGGTTAGGATATTGAGGAAAGAGCTCCCTACCTCCTGTGGTTGTGTATCTTGTGTCCCAGCCCGCTGTACACCAAATCGCTGATCGGTTTGTTCATCAGGAAATCATGCGGGAATCCCAACTCGATCTCGCTCACCTGATCAAGCCGCTCCATCTGCTCCGGCGTGAGTTCGAAACCAACACAATCCAGCGACTCGCCTAACTGCTCTGCTGTCCGCGCACCAATAATCGGCACCATCACCTGATTGCGTTGCCGCACCCAGTTCAGCGCGACCTGCGAAGACTTCTTGCCGGTCTCGTCGGCAATCTGATCGACCACTGCCGCAATCTTCATCGCCCGCTCCGAACGCCGTGCGCTCTCCGGCGCGACACGTCCTTTGACATCAGTCGAATTGTTGGCACGGCTGTACTTCCCTGTCAAGGCTCCTCCGCCAAGCGCACCCCACGGCGTCACCGCCAAATCAAGCGCCTTCGCCATCGGCAGCAGGTCGCGCTCCGGTGTTCGCTGAAGCAGACTATATTCTATCTGCAGACCGGCAAATGCCGTCCAACCGCGGAAATCGGCCAGCGTATTCGCCATCGACACAATCCACGCCGGCGTGTCCGAGATACCGATATACAGCACCTTTCCTGCGCTCACCATATCATCCAGCGAACGCATCACTTCATCAACCTGCGTCGTGAAATCCCACGCATGCAGCCAATACAAGTCAACGTAATCAGTATTCAGTCGTTTGAGACTCGCCTCCAGCGACTGCACCATGTTCTTTCGGCTGTTGCCGGAAAACGACACGTCACCCTTGCGCATACTCAGAGAATACTTGGTCGCCAAAACGAACTTCTCGCGATCCGACTTGATGAATTCGCCGACCAGCTTTTCGCTCGTGCCTTCGGTGTAGCGATTGGCAGTGTCGATGAAGTTCCCGCCCCGCTCGACAAACAAATCAAACTGTCGCTTGCTTTCTTCCTTGGAAGCTCCCCATCCCCACTCTTCGCCAAAAGTCATCGTCCCGAGCGAAATCTCGGAAACCCGCAGCCCGCTTCGACCCAGCAGATGATACTTCATTTTCATCGTCCTTTATCTCCAAATCATCTTCTTTTGACCCACAACATCCCGCGTCGAGTTTTCGTTCCGCTCGATGCAGTTCTGAAACAGGAAATGGAATTCCGTTGTCTAATTGTAAACAACGATGTGAATTGAGCTATAATATATGAATCTCGATATCAAAAACCTTAGCAAACAATACTCAGCCTCCGTCTGGGGTCTTCGCGAATTCTCTCTACAGGCACAAAGCGGCATTATCGGCTTGCTTGGACCCAACGGCGCGGGCAAATCCACCTTGATGCGCATTCTTGCCACGATCACACGACCGACTTCAGGAGCAGTATCGTGGAACGGCTCGGACATTCTTGCCAACCCGAAGTCTCTGCGCGCCGAACTTGGCTATCTCCCGCAGGAATTCGGCATCTACCCTAATCTCAACGCCGTCGAGTTCCTCAACTATATGGCTGCGCTCAAGGGACTCGACACTTCAGTCAGCAAGAAGCGTATTGAAGAATTGCTCGTCATGACCAACCTGCTCGATGCCCGCAAACGTCCGCTCGGCGGCTTCTCCGGCGGCATGAAACAGCGCATCGGCATCGCCCAGGCATTGCTCAACGATCCCCGGCTATTGATCGTCGACGAACCAACTGTGGGACTCGACCCCGAAGAGCGCGTCCGCTTCCGTAATCTATTGACTGATC
This sequence comes from bacterium, assembly GCA_016708315.1. NCBI lineage: Bacteria > bacterium. The sequence continues at coordinate 62,382 of JADJGC010000002.1, read as the reverse complement.
TCTCCGGCGATCGGCTGGTGATTCTCTCGACCCACATCGTTTCTGATGTCGAATCTACAGCTGACAAGATTGCCGTCATGGCAGCAGGCAAACTGCTCACGTATTCATCGCCCGATAACTTGGTCAACTCGGTACGCGGCAAAGTCTGGACCCAGATCACCGACACGCAGACGCTTCCCTCCATTCGCAAGCGTTATCTCGTTAGTTCTATGAACCGAACCTCAATTGGGTTGACTTTGCGCATTGTCTCGGCTGACAAGCCTTCAGAAGATGCCGCTTCGGCTGAACCTTCGCTTGAGGACGCCTACCTCTTCGCAATCGCTGCTGAGCGTTCCGTCCCCGTATGATAGGTCAACTTCCATCAGTACTTGCTGTCGCATTGGCCGACTTTCGCGAACGGTCGCGCCGCTACACGTTTTGGGTTTTTCTTGTTCTCATCGCTTATGCCACCTACCTGTTTATCCCCGCTCCCGGCGCTCCGTATACAACGGTGCGATTCGGCGATTATCGCGGCCTCTATAATTCGGCGTGGATTTCCTGTCAGGTAACCTTGCTCACCGTCACGATCTTATCACTGGTTGGATTTTACTTCATCAAAGGCGCCGTCAATCGTGAGCGCCGTCTTAAGACGCACGAGTTACTTGCCTCGTCACCAATGAGCAACTTCGCATACCTCGTCGGCAAATTCGGCGGCAATGTACTGGTATTGCTATCGATGATTCTTACACTTGCTCTCACGTCTGCTCTTCTGCAGTTTGCCCGCAATGAAGACCGTACCATCAAAATCATCGACCTGCTCGCGCCATACATCCTGGTAATTACTCCGGTAATGATCTTCGTTGCAGCACTTGCGATTTTCTTCGATTCAGTGAAATTCCTGCGCGGCGGTATCGGCAATGTGATCTTCTATATCTTTTGGGTTTTCGCAATTGTCACTGGCGGAATGAACCGGAGCGAAATCGCACCGTTGTTGGATTTCTTTGGAATCAGCTTTCTCTGGAACGAGATGATGAATGGTTGTGCTGCAGCAGTCACCAGCTATGTTCCGTGGGAAGGAATTCATTCTCTGGGATTCAATTTTACGCGCTCTGGACCGCCTCAACTTGGGACATTCCTGTGGAACGGCCCCCATTGGTCTTCGTCCTTCGTACTTGGACGCGTTGTATTGTTGATATTTTCTGTCGCCGTCGTTTCTGTGAGCGCAATCCTTTTTCGACGATTCGATGAAGAACCCGGGAAGGTCCGACAACGGTTCTTTGGCAAGAAAACGGCTCCCGCGCCCGAAAATCAATCTACTGCGACACAATCGTCAGCGGACACCCAGAATATTTCAGCCTTAACGCCACTTGCCGTTCACTCACACAAAGTGAATCTGTATAGCCTATTGACGGCAGAACTTCGAATCGCCCTCAATGGCGTCTCGAAGTGGTGGTATCTGATAGCCGCCGGCATTTTCGTCGCTGGGATGCTGACTCCGTTTGCAATCTCGCACAAATTCCTCCTTGCCGCAGCATGGTTCTGGCCACTGCTGATATGGTCGGCGATGGGTTGTCGCGACCAACTTTTCGATACTCGTCAACTGGTGCAGTCGAGTCCTGGTGGCGTCTGGGCGCAGTTGTCGATGCAATGGCTCGCAGGATTTCTTACTAGCGGTAGCGATTGGTGGATTTATCGGTTTCCGCACGCTGATATCCGGCGACTTCGACTTGCTAAGTCACTGGCTTATTGGCGCAATGTTCATTCCGACACTCGCCATAAGTTGCGGTATCGTAACCGGCGGCAGGAAGCTCTTCGAAGTTCTCTATACGTTGATATTCTACATCGGTCCGCTGAACAAAACGCCGATGTGCGACTTCACGGGCAGTGCCATCAACGGGAATTTTCAGACAAGCATCACACTTTGGGGCACGATCACCCTTGCGCTATTGATGATTGCTTTCGTCAGGCGGCAATGGCAGGTCTCTCGAGGTTGAGCGCCACACTCATAAAGTTGATTTCTTAACCGAATTCTCACTTTGCATTTGTAGCAGAAAATACGTAGTTTTCCCCCGATGAGAACCTATATCAGACTGCTCCTGGCATTTGCCTTGCTCTCAACGGCACTCTTGTGCTCTTCAGCTGTTGCACAATCTCCCACTCCCAATCAAGCAGGCAAACTTGTTGTATTGATTGTCGTCGATCAAATGCGCACTGACTACCTGACTCGCTTCGACAGCCTCTACACCGGAGGCATTGCCCGACTCGCTCGCAATGGCTTCGTCTTCGGTAGTGCCTTCCACAATCATGCTCACACCGAGACCGGCGTTGGACACGCCACAATTGCGACCGGCTCCTTTCCTTCCCGGCACGGAATTGTAGGCAACAGCTGGTATGATGATTCGTTGAGCCGCTTGGTTTATTGTTCAATGGACTCAACTGCCGCAATTACAAACCATCCGGATATGGAAGGCCGCTCCCCAGCTAACCTTCGTTCCGGCGGAATCGCCGATTGGCTCAATCGCAACCAGCCTGAATCAAAGGTCTACGCGCTTTCGTTGAAAGACCGCGCAGCAATCAATATGGGAAGTTACAGCGCCGACGGTGTCTATTGGTATAATTCCGACAACGGCAAAATGATCACATCGCTATTTTACACAGCCGTCTATCCGGAATGGGTAGCGAAGCTCAACGATTACCATGCCGCCGACGATTACTATTCCGGCATTTGGGATCGCTTTGCACCGCTCGCTGATTACCGGTTCTCCGGCCCCGATAGTGTTGTCAACGAGTCAGACGGCAAAGACATCGCGTTCCCGCACAATTTCGCACCGAGCGCAGATGATTCGAACGCTGTATTCTATGACAACTTGCTCGCAACTCCCTTTGCGGACCATCTTCTTCTCCGCTATGCCAGAGAGTTGATAAAGTACGAAGGACTTGGTCAGGACGAATTCGTCGATCTGCTCATGATAAGTTGCTCCGCTGCTGACTACGTCGGTCATGCTTATGGCCCGCGCAGTCAGGAGGTCCAAGATTATTATCTTCGCCTCGATTCGTATCTCGGCGAGTTGTTCGCTGAACTCGATTCAACGGTCGGAGTTGATCAATACTCGATTGTTCTCACGTCTGATCACGGCGTCGCCGATTTCCCTGAGTATCAGAAGTCAAAGGGTATTGACGCTGGCCGCATTCACCCTGATTCGCTTAACGCTGCTATCACGAACGCTGTTCTTGTAGCTGCCAAATCTCTCGGCTTGAAGAACAACCCAATTCGGCGGATTGACCGTGGTGTCTATCTCGACTACTCTGAAGCCGACTCTCTCGGTATCAGCAATCCCGCTTTGCAAGACGCCATCGTCACGGAACTAAAACGAACTCCTTACATCGTCGATGCCTACACGACGGCAGAGTTGACTGCTTCCGGCGGCACACCGCGCGACTACCTTCAACTCTTCAGGAACAACTACTTCCCAGGTAGAACCGCGCACGTTATGTATCGCCTCAAGGAAAACTATCTAGTCGATCGCAATAGCCGGGGTACGACACACGGAAGCTGTTATTGCTATGACACCGACGTACCAATTGTCTTCTACGGACCTGCAATCAAAACTTCATCATCCGACAGACGTATTCAGACTGTCGATATCGCTCCAACATTGGTCGAATTGATGGGAATTTTCTCAGCCGGCGAAGTCGACGGGCAAAGTCAATACCAATTGATCAAGAAGTGACAATCAGCAAACACAGTTCTTTTCTCTGGGGCGTCTCAACCTCTGCCTTTCAAATTGAAGGCCAGATCAACAACGACATCACAGTTTGGGAATCACTCGGCTACTTTCGAAACAATGGCGAAGATCCCATCTATAACCGAGCCGCCGACCATTGGAATCGATGGGAGAGCGACTTCGTTCTGCTCAAGGAGTTGAATCTCAACTCTTATCGTTTCTCTGTTGAGTGGGCGCGTATCGAGCCCGAAAGGGGCAAATTCGATCAATCAGCCCTCGATCAATACGTTCGCATGGTAGATCGACTGCTCGAGCTCGGTATTCAGCCAATGCTTACCTTGCATCACTTCACGCACCCGACTTGGTTCCATGAAGCCACTCCATGGCACAGCCCCGAATCGGTCGAAGCATTTGCTCGATTTACTGCCAAGGTTGTCGAAAGCCTCGGAGATCGTGTTAATTTGTATGTTACGATCAATGAACCGATGGTCTGGCTGCTGGCTGGATATCTCGATGCCAAATTTCCCCCCGGAAAGCGCGACGTTCATCTCCTCGCCGATTCGCTTTACAATATGCTCTTGGCTCACGCTCGTGCTTACGACATCATAAAATCAGCAAATCCGAATGCCGAGGTCGGTATTGCTAACAACTTCATCGTGTTCAAATCCGCGCATAAATGGAATCCACTCGACAAGAAAATCAAACGTCTTATTCACAGTTTCTACAACATGTGCATCGTCGACGCCTTTCACGAAAATGTCGTTCGAATCAAGTTCCCCTTCATAATGGATTATCACAAGCCGATCGCTCTGGATAACAAAATTGACTTCTGGGGCGTGAACTACTATTACCGCATGCACGTTCGATTCAAATTAAGTGTTAAGTATCCGTTCGAGTTATTCTTCCGCGACCGCTCCGGTTCAGGATTCACTGACCTTGGTTGGGAAATTTATGCCCGCGGACTTGGCAAGGTCCTGAATTGGCTTGAGCCAACCGGAAAGCCGATATATGTCACCGAAAACGGAATTGCCACTCAGGATGATACCCGGCGGTTGGAATACATGACACAACACCTGTCGATCCTGGAAGATTCGATCCGCCGCAATCCGCAGGTACGCGGCTACTACTATTGGTCTCTCATCGACAATTACGAATGGCTTGTTGGCTACAAGGCGCGATTCGGCCTTTACGAAGTCGATTACGAAAATGGACTCAAGCGAACACTCCGGCCCAGCGGCAGATTCTTCGGCGACTACATTCGCAACCTAAACACCGGCCACTCAGAGACTTAAATAGTCGATATTATTCACACAAATCGAACACAATCATAAGCCGGGCTGAACGGTTCAAGTCGTTAATCATACTGGATGATTAGAGGAACTGAAGTATGATCAACTCGATTATCGAAATCACACTGCTGTCGGCAGTTATATTCAGCGGCGCCTATGCCGTCGTTTCGACCCTTATTCTCGCCTATGAGCTTTATTTCAACTCGCGCCGCAAACGCCAGCCGAGACTCCTTCCTGCAATCTCAATTCTCAAACCACTGAAAGGACTCGACGACCAACTCGAGGAAAATCTTCGCAGCTTCTTTAAACTCGACTATCCCAATTACGAGATCATCTTCGGCGTTGCCGATTCCGACGATCCGGCCGTTTCCGTCGTGCGTCGCCTGCAGGCTGAGTTTCCCCCGAATCAATAGCACGCTGATCATTGATGGCCGCTGCCGCTCGCTCAATCCCAAAATCAATAATTTGCGTAACATGGTTCCGTCTGCTCGATATGATTACTTGCTTATATCCGACAGCAACATCCGCGTTGGCGGAGACTACCTCATCGACCTAATGCGTCACATGGAGCGCACTAATGTCGGTCTGGTTACCTCGACCATTCGCGGCATCTCTGCGGCAACGACTGCCGGCGTGATGGAGAACCTACACCTCAATACCTTTGTCGCATCCAGCGTCTTCGCTGTTCGTCGTTTGTTCAAAGTCCCGGTCGTTATTGGCAAGTCGATGCTCTTCACCCGCACGACTCTCAACCGTCTCGGCGGCTTCGAATCGTTCGGTGACTTCCTTGCTGAAGACCAACTGATTGGCTTAGCCGTTCGTGAAATGGGATACAACATTCGCACCTCAACCTATTTCGTCGACAATGTTAATGAGAGTTGGAACTGGGAAAAGTTCCTCAATCGCCATGTCCGTTGGGCGAAGATGCGTCGCAATCTCGATCTGCCCAATTATCTCTCCGAGATTCTCGGTCATCCGCTTGCGCTGACACTCGCGTATGCGGCATACCGAAATGACTCCAGTGGAGTGTTTGTCTTGTCAGTAGTACTCGCCGCTAAATATCTTTCGGATATAGTCGCACTTTATCTGATGCGCTCCGACTTGAGAATTTGGCATTGCCTGCTTCTTCCTATAAAGGACGCCATTATCTTCGGAGTCTGGTTTGTTCCATTCTTCTCTCGCAGTATTTCTTGGCGAGGAAACCTCTATCGCATCGAGAAAAACACCCAGCTATCTCGTCAACCTGCTATCGCTGATTGACTGGGCTAATCGACCTTCCATTCTCCAATTAAATCATTGACACCGCCACCTCAATTGGACATTTTGCACCGATAGCTGATTCGCATTGCTAATTGCCGTTGTCGTCTGCCCTTTGCATTCGATGGCGTAAATCTGTCGGTTGTCCGCAACGTCGCGGAACAGCCCACAAATATGACATAACGAGGAGATTTCGGGATGATTCGTAAACTGCTGCTGCTTCTGACTCTCATGACATTTGCCATTGCAGGCTGCGGACAATCCGGGCCGCAGGTCGTCAAAGTTGCCCTCGTCGCACCCCTTACCGGTGACATTTCTGCTCACGGTCAAGGTATGAAACGCGCGGCGCAAATGGCAGTTGATGAAGCCAACGCCGCCGGTCTCTTCCCGCAGTATCAGCTCCAATTCGCCGCTTTCGATGACCGCGGCGACCCCAAGGAAGCAGTCACAGTTGCAAATCAGATCATCTCTGACCCGACCATCATTGGTATCGTTGGACATCTCAATAGCGGTTGCTCCATTCCGGCCAGTCAAGTTTATGCCAAAAAGAAAGTCTTGATGATTACTCCCGCATCTACGAATCCCAAACTCACCCAGCAGGGTCTTAAAAACGTTTTCCGTCTCTGCACTACTGACGACGTTCAAGGACCTTTCGCTGCGGATTTCGTTGTTGATTCGCTTGGATTCAAAAAGGTCGCAGTGATTCACGACAAGACCGCCTACGGTCTTGGGCTCGCCGAGCAGTTTCGCACCAAGTTTGAAGCGCGTGTTGAACCCGTGCTGAGTTTCGATGGAATTGACGTCGGTGAAAAGGACTACAAAGCTCTTATCACCAAGATCAAATCCACTGGACCAGAGATCATTTACTTCGGCGGCATGCACCCCGAATGCGGCTTGATTACTAAGCAGGCCAAAGAACTTGGCCTCGCAATTCCGGTGTTTTCCGGCGACGGCGTTCTGACTCCCGAGTACATCACCATCGGCGGTCCTGCCACCGAAGGCGACCTTTCTTCAATGACCGGACTTCCGCCGGAGAAACTTCCCGCAGCGCAAAAGTTCATCGATGACTACGCGCGACTTTATCCCAACGACGATATGCAGCCGTACGATCCCTACACTTATGAAGCGGTCAAGATTATTCTCTCGGCTCTTGCAAAAGTCGGAACTGATCGCGACCTGTTGATCAAGACGGTTGCCGAAATCAATTTCACCGGCATCCTGGGCGAGTCGAGCTTTGATGAGATCGGTGATACTCGCAACAAGACGATCACCATCTATCGAGTGACCAACGGCAAATTCGTCTATGTTGATTAAGCGCGGTAGCTGAGCGGTCGGGTAGATGTTCTTTCAACAGCTAATCAACGGTATCACGCTCGGCAGTATCTACGCGCTCTTTGCGCTTGGGTACACCATGGTCTACGGCATCCTGCTCATGATCAACTTCGCCCACAGCGAAATCTTCATGGTCGGCGCCTACATCGGCTTTTTTGCTCTTACCTTCCTGCCGCTTGCGATTCAGGACATCGTGCCGCTGCACCTCTCGCTTGTATTCGTCTCGTCAATCGTCGGCGCAGGAATTCTGGCAGTCTGCGTTGAACGCATAGCATATCGCAAGCTCTATGGCGCATCGCGGCTGACTCCGCTGATTTCCGCAATTGGTGTGTCGATTTTTCTGCAAAATATCATGCAGGTCGGCGTAAGCGCACAGTCACAACCATACCCCTACCCCCAGTCGTCTGACATTGCACACTTCGATTTCTTTGGAGTTCAGATCAACTCCTTGCAGATTTCCATCTTCCTTCTGGCGATCATTGCCATGGTCGCCCTACAGTTGTTTGTCAATCGCACCAAACTCGGCAAGGCGATGCGCGCAACTGCGCAGAACCACACCGTCTCGCAGTTGATGGGCATCAACGTCAATTTGATTATCACGATGACCTTCCTGATTGGCGGCGCACTCGGCGGACTTGCAGGCGTCCTTAACGGGATGTATTACGGCAGTATCAAATTCAATATGGGCTTCTTCCCCGGCCTCAAGGCATTCACTGCCGCTGTGGTCGGTGGAATCGGAAACATCAAAGGCGCAATGATCGGCGGCTTCCTTCTCGGGATCATCGAAGCAATGTCGGTCGGTTACATTTCATCCGCATACAAAGATGTAATCCTTTTCGCAGTGTTGATCCTCGTGTTGATCTTTAGGCCAACTGGTATTATGGGCGAAGCGGTAACTGAGAAGATATGAAGATCACCCGCAAATCAGTCATCTACGCGCTCGGCATTGTTGGCCTTTTGGTCCTGCCGATTATAATGAACCAGGCGGGCAACTTCTACGCCGTCCGAGTCGCGGGACTCGTCGGCATTTACTGCATACTCGGCGTTGGCCTGAACATCACAATCGGCTATACCGGACTACTTGATCTTGGCTACATCGCCTTCTATGCCATCGGCGCATACACAGCTGCCCTCGTTAGCATTGCCGGAATCCCATTTTGGTTCGGACTGCCTATTGTGGTATTGGTCGGCGGTCTGATTCGACTGGGACTTGGCGCACCACTCCTCCGATTGCGGGGTGACTATCTTGCCATTGTCACCCTCGGATTCGGCGAAATCGTGCGGCTGGTCTTGGTCAATCTCGAACCGATCACCAACGGCCCCAAAGGTCTCCCGCGCGTCGAAGAAAAACTGCTCGACATCAATCTCTTTGGATTCAAGTTTACAGAGAACATTCACTACTACTACCTGATTCTCGCATTCCTGGCTGTTGCCATCATCATCAGCTATCGCCTCGAGCACTCGCGCATTGGTCGCGCTCTCGTCGCTATCCGCGAAGATGAACTCGCTGCTACTCTAACTGGCGTCAATGTGGCACGCGTCAAAGCCGTCGCCTTTACAATCTCCGGAATCATCGGCGCCGTTGCCGGTGCAATCTACACCCATTGGAATGGTTTCGTTTCGCCAGAGCAGTTCACATTCTGGGAGTCGATACTTATCGTCGCAATGCTCGTCATCGGCGGCATGGGAAATATCTCCGGCGTCATACTCGGCGTGGTACTACTTGTCGCCGTACCTGAAATTCTTCGCGCTTCGCTCGGAACAGCATTTGTCGATTACCGTATGTTGCTGTTTGGTGTCATAATGGTAGTCGCCATTATCTACCGCCCCGAGGGTCTCCTGCCTTCGAAACGTCGCGCGCTCGAACTCAAACCTGTCGAGGCTGAGTAGCATGTTGCTCGAAGTCCGCAACGTTTCAAAGAGCTTCGGCGGTCTCAAGGCGCTATGTGACCTTAGCGTCACTGTCGAAGAGAACCAGGTCATCGGCTTGATCGGTCCCAACGGCGCCGGCAAATCGACGTTCTTCAATGTCGTCACCGGTGTCTACCAGCCCGATCACGGACAGATATTCTTCAAACAGCGGCCCATCGCCGGACTCATGTCGCACCAAATCGTCAAACTCGGCATCGCCCGGACTTTTCAGAACATTCGTTTGTTTTCCGACATGACATCACTCGAAAATGTCATGGTCGGTCGCCATTGCCGCACAGGTTCGGAACTCGTTGCCGCACTTCTGCGGACGCCGACCTTCAAGCGTGAAGAAAAAGAAATCGAGGACTCAGCCTGTAAGTGGCTCGAATTCGTAGGACTTCTCAAACACTGCAACGACATCGTCCGCAACCTTCTGTATGGCGCACAGCGTTGACTGGAAATTGCGCGCGCACTTGCCACCGATCCGTTGCTGATTCTCCTCGACGAATCAATCGCCGGAATGAATCCCAGCGAATGCAACGATCTCGTCGAATTAGTTCGAAAGATCAGAGCAAGCGGTATCGCTGTCGTCATAATTGAACATCGCATGAATGTCGTGATGTCCCTATCCGACAATGTCGTCGTTCTCGACTACGGCGTGAAACTCGCCGAAGGTCTCCCCTCTGAAGTCACCGCTAACCCCAAAGTCATTGAAGCCTATCTCGGATCGTGATGTAGCATGCTGCTTGAAATTGACAACATACAGGTGTTTTACGGCCAGATAGCGGCGCTCAAAGGCATCTCGCTATACTTGGACAAAGGCGAGATTCTTGCGATAATCGGCGCGAACGGCGCCGGCAAGACTACTCTCATCAATACGATCTCCGGTGTACTGCATCCGCGCGAGGGTCAAATCCGATTTGCCGGCGAGCGCATTGACAAGCTTCCGGCATGGAAAATTGCGCGTAAGAAAATCCTGCAAATACCCGAAGGCCGCAAAGTATTCGCCAAGCAGTCCGTTCTTGAAAATCTCGAATTGGGAGCCTACGCCGAGAGCGACAATAATCTGATCAAAGACCGCGTTGCCGAAATGTATCGCCTCTTCCCGATTCTCGGCGAACGACGCACGCAATTGGCCGGAACGTTATCCGGCGGTGAACAGCAAATGCTTGCCATTGCACGCGGGTTAATGGCTGGTCCCGAGTTACTGCTCTTCGATGAACCGTCAATGGGGCTCGCACCGGTTGTCGTCGAAAAAGTCTTTCAGACGATCACTGAAATCAACCGTCGCGGAATTACTGTCTTGTTGGTGGAACAGAATGCCCGCAAGTCGCTGCAAATAGCTAAACGCGCGTATGTGTTGGAAACAGGCAAGATTGTGATGAGCGACACAGCGGCAAGCCTGCTCGAAAACGAACAGGTCAAACGCGCCTATCTCGGCGGATAGCCGCCAATCCCTTTTTTATTTCTCGACAATAATCGTCGGCGTAATCAGAATACTCAAATCCGTCTTCTCATCCGTCGTTGTCTGGTGTTGAAAAATCCTGCCGATTATCGGTATCGAACCCAACAACGGAAACTTCTTGGTAGTCTCGAATTTCGAATTCTTGATCAATCCACCAATTACCAGCGTTTCGCCATCCTTGACGCGGACGTTAGTATTCACCGAGCGGTTCGATGTAATCGGCCGTAAGTTGTCAGTCGGTCCGGTATAACCGGTAATTTCTTCGATCACCGGATTTACGTCCAACGAAATGTATCCGTCTTCGGTGACGTGACCTATTACTCTGAGAGTGATACCAACATCCAAATCCTGAAACGAGACGATATCTTGAATCACAGCACCCTCGGTGAATCGATTGAGAGTCTGAATTGGAATTGTCGTGGTAATCGCGATTTCTGCAGGACGATTTGATTCAGTCGTAAGATTCGGGTCCGACAGCAACTTCGATTGTCCCGACGTCAACATCAGATCAAGCGCCGCTGTCACACTGGAAGCCGCAAATGTCCCCCATGTCCATCGTCCGCCGTCGAGCGGATGCGACGCCAATGGCGCTGCGCCTTCGCCTTCTGCATCGGGAAGTCCACCAAACACCATCGGATATGAGTCAGGCCAGTTGAGTCCGACCTTGTCGTCTTTCGACAAGTTGGTCTCTACTAACTTCACCGATATATTCAGCATCGGCTGCGGCTTATCAAGATCGGCTACTACTGCCTGTATCTGGCCGACAATATCGCCGCGGTCGGAAACGCTCAGCACCGACGCTCTCGCTCGGCGTGCCGACATCTCTGCGCCCTCAGTCAATATCTCGATTTTGCCGCCGCTTGACAACAGGTGTCCAGCCGCGAGCTTCGCCTCTTCGCAAGTCACGTGCTTAAGCCTAATCAAGATTGTCACACGCTCATCGGTCGCAAGAAATCCCGAAGGCTTAACCACCATCAGGTTCTCTTTCATATACCACGAAAGATTGTTGGATAGGAGAATCGCATCCAGAGCTTCATGCAGCGGGACGTCGTTAAGAATCATAGACGCTTCTCCGCTCACCTCGCCGGCTATCGCGACATTGAATCCATTTTGTTTGGCCAGCATGCGTACCACAGCTTCGACATCTGTTCTTTCGAGCGTCAACGATACTCGGTTGTTCAAGAATGCATGCGTCACGTTTTGCGCAGTCGCTTGTACACTGAATGCAACAAGTGCGACAATCAGTACAGCGATTGAAATCCTTTTCATATTCAGTCCTTCCCTCAATTACCCATTTCCAGCAGGACTTCCTTGCCGTCCAGCTCCAGGGCTGCGGTGGTCCTGGTCAAGCGAACAACAGTCCAGCCTTCGATTTTATCACCGCGACTGACCGGCTTTCCATTGATGATTGCCATCAACTGTCCGTTAGCCTCCGATATCGCCGCCATTTGAAATCGCGACGCGCGTACTTCAGTTTGAGTTCCTTCCATACTTACAACACCATATGCAAACGGATCTCGCGTCCACTCGTAACGTTTTGACGCGATTGAATCTATTCCTGCGATTTCGCCCACGCCGGCCGTGGCCACCGGCTCGATTGTTGGAGCTGCCAAATCTACGCTGCTATTTCCTTTGCGTCCGACGAAACTTACCGCTCCGTAGATCACCGCTCCGATGAATATCAAATAGACAATCTTTTTGCGTGTGTCCTCAGATACCACTTGCACCTCCCGTGCGGAAATGCGCTTCCAATACGAAATTCCACATTACTTCCGGCGTAATGCCGTCATCGTGTTCGACCGTCAAACTCGGAATCGCCACGTAGTAGCGCTGGTTCTCGAGTTGCTCGATCGCAATGCCGCCGTCGATGAACTCCCCGGTGGCTGCGATTTCGAATTTCAGCCGCGCCAGCTTGACGCCGTCCAGCTCAACCATGGTTGGAGCTAACAGATCGTCAATTAGCGGCACTACATAGACATTCGACATGCCCATCATTTGAAGATCGGCGGTAAGAGCATCAATGAACGTTTCAATTGAGTCAATTGCATATAGGTCATGCAATGTCGCAGATCGTACTTCGCCAAGCTCAGCAGCAAAATGATTTGCCGTTTCGGCTGAACGCAGAAATCCCGTCAGCCCGTCAATCTCCTGCTGAAGCGATGCATTCTCAGTCTGCCTCAGCAAGAGTTGTGTCTTGCTCGGAACATAGAAGAAATATAGAATGCCGGCAGCTATTGCGAGCGCCAGCGCCAATGCTACTCCCACACGATGTCGTCGAAGTTCGATCATTGAGCAACCGCCTCCAGCACGATCGTGAATCGCAGACGACGATCATTATTCACAAATTCGTAGCTCTCATTCTGTAATTGCACCCGCTTTGCAAGTGGCTGCTCTTGAAGCGTCCGAACATATCGGCTCAAGGCAACTTCCGGATACTCTTCTGCGCCGCTCATGAAACCATTGAGTGATGCCGCAGCGACTTGCTGCCCTTGTTCATTTTGTACCAATTGAATCTGCATACTCGACAGGAACGCATTCTCCGGTGTCAAATTGCTCACCGCGCGAAGAAGCTCTGAATTGGCGAAGCTAGCCCCCTGAAGCTGCGCCAATTGCGTTTGCCAGGTTGCGCTCTGTGCCTGCATCAGCACAACACCTTGATAAGCATCAGAATTGCGAAGTGTTGTGAGCGTCTGCTCCAGACTTGATTTCGATGCGCTAGCATCCTGCAAGTGCAGTGCCTGCAAGAGAACCAGAATAAAAGCAATCGCAACCGCTGCTGCTCCTGCTAATAGAGCACCGCGGAATAGCAGTTTCTCTCTAACTTTGCTCCGATATTGCTTGGGCAACAGATCGAGAACTTTGGACTGTGACCTCGAACATAGCACTGAAGGCGCCAACAAATGCGCGCTCGGACCCGGCAGTTCACAGCGAGTGATACTCTCAATTAGTAGTGACTCGACGGGAATGTTAAGAGTAGCGCTCAGGGCCGCGCTTGCCGGTTCCACAAGTTCGCTCGGAAGCGACAACAGAATCATGTCCACCGAGCGCTGCGAGAATCTTCCATAGTAGTAGTCAAGCTCTTCGGCCACAAGCCGCGCCATAGCCTCGCAATCAAATCCCCGATACGTATTGAAATCCCGGTTGTGAACCGCGCCGTCTTGAAGGTGGCTCAGGCTATTCTCAAATTCATCTCCAGTTACCGCGCTGTCCAAGTCATTCTCGCGAATAAACTCCAGTGCCATCTTGTGATAGCAGAGTACGTTCAAGCGGCTGCCGAAAAGGCGAATAACTGCAACGCTCTTGTCGCCGATAGCGGGCAGTCGTTTCTTCAGTTTTGCAAGTTGCGGTTCCCACGCCAGCGACGTCAGCGTCAGCGTCTTCAATTCGAAATGCTTAGTTAAGTAATCTGTCACCGGCTGAATTCGCGCTGGTGGTATTGCTGCAGCCTGAATCTGGTGTTTCTTGGCGCCGCCCCACTCAAGTGTATCTACTACGCGCCACTCAAAGAATTCCCCGTCTGGTTGAAATGGAAACACCTTGCCGGCTTCCCACATCACGACTTGTTGGAGTTCATTCTTCGGAACGGCCGGAACGAAGAAGCTTCTCAGAATAGCATCAGACAGTGAGAGGTACAGATTGATTTTGCAGCCATGATCGCGGTTCTTGGCGGTGAGTTCCTGGAGATAACCCAGTGCGGTCGCCGGATCATACATTCTTGGGCTGACGAGGATGCCACAGCGCGGTTGCTTCCCTGCCTGGGCATCGCAGTAGCTCCAGATCAGGTAATCATTTGCCAACTCGATCGTAATCGCTGCTGTGCGCGGAATCGCAAGAATCTGTTCTTCAGTTGCCGGCGTTTCCGCCGCTGTCGCGGTAACGGCGTTTGCTGATTGAGTTGTGATCGATTCCGTCAACTGCTTGTCCTTGCTATGGTATCGCTACGGTTAAGGTTGTGCCATCGGAGAATCGGATATCAAACGTTCGCCCTGTCATGTTAACTCTAGCGCCGCCGCCAGGTGCTGCACGAAAATACTCGAATTTTAGAGTCACCTGCTCAGTAGGCATCATTGTCATATTGGTGGAGAAGCTCACTGACTGATTGTTCCCGGGCCAGGGGTTACTTGAGTTCACGACCAATGTGGTGTTCCAGTACACTCGACGAAAGTACGCCGTAAATGAGTAAGTCAGTCTGATGGAAGTGACCATTATCGCAGCAGTACCGGTGTTTTCTATGTTGAAGCTCACGAATGAATTCTGCGCACCGTAGGTTGTTGCGCTTCCGGTTACGTACGAAATCGCGGCACTGCCACCTCCGCCCGCGCCGCCACCAGAGGCTGCCCAGACTGCGCCGGGAAAGCGCAGGCTTGTCTGCATCGAAGATTTTGGAAAGACGCTCACAAACGTCTGCACGGTGTCGGCAGTTGTTTGGTAAATAGCCCGCAGGCGGTGATTGCCGATAGGCAGACAGTTGGAGTAAGTAAACACGCCGCCAGAGTTCGGTACGATCGTCGAGTCGCGGTAGCTGCCGCTGCCGTTTGGATAAGTAATCACAACGCGAACCCTTGATGCCGAATCCCCGGGTGGATTTCCCGCCGCGTCCGTGATTGTCCCTGCCAGCGAGTTGCCAGTCAAGTCGGACGTCAGTTGCGCGAAGTTCCGTACCAGCGTATCGCTGCCGCCGGTCGAAGTGATACTGATGTTTCCAGTGTACGCGTATAGCGTTCCCCAAGCGTCCTTCTTGAAATCGTCTGCGTAGCCTGAGAAATCTGTGCGCACATACGGGCCGCGCCAGGTGCCATACCCCGGATTGTTCACAAGAGCATCAAGACTAGGTGGAAGACTGCCGACATCGCCGACATATCCGTAATTTGTTCGCATGCCATTGGAGTAGAGACTGGGGTTTCCGGCAATCGCTTCGGCGAGTTGATTCAGTTCGTTTCGAGTTTCCTCAATTCGAGCTGTTTCCAACCCTTTGTCCATAGAGCGCATCGCCACAGCGGCAATAATGGCCATGATGATAATTACCATCACGACTTCAACAAGTGTGAATCCGCCTTGTGACTTAACTTTGTTCATAGCCTCAGAAGCTGATGACAATATTGGTGCCTGAACCGGTCGAGGTGATCGACCGAGTCGCCGCGCTGTAAACGTAGTTCACTCCCCAGGCGTCCTTGAGGTAATCGCCGCCGCTGGAGTCGATATACGGTCCATGCCATCCTAACCGGGCAATGGCATTGTATTCGGCAACCGTGTCCGGTTTGCGAACAAGGTCCACCAATGCCGCCGGTGGGTGGCCAACATCGCCCTCAAAACCAACATCGCTGTACCTGCCGCCTGCTACTGCCGAAGGATTTCCGACAATAGCTTTTTTCAACTCCGCCATTTCCGTCTTGGCTGATTGCACTTTGGATTCATTAAGGAAATCCGAGTACTTCGCCACGGCCACGGTAGAGATGATGCCGAGTACAACAATGATGATGATGAGTTCGATAAGCGTAAAACCGCGGCTTCCGCTTACCTTACTATTCATCTGATTTACCAGCTGGCTTCGCCGGCTACGTTTGTGTTTGGCCAGATCTCGCCGGTGGAAGGCTTGTATGCCCAACCGCCGCGTGTTCCGACAACGACACCCTTGGTCACACCGGTGACAATTGAGTCTGGTGCATTCGCTGTTGCTTGGAATGGATTTGCCGGCATCGATTGTGACATCACAACATTGACCGTACGCATACTGTCAATTGGCGGCCACGTCGCAGTACCGGTCTTCACTGCAGCATTCGCATAATAAATGGAAATGCCTGATCTCATGCTTCCAAGTGCACCCTTCGCCGCCGACGCTTTCGCTTCCGCAGTGATGTCCTGGTATTTCGGAATCGCCACTGCGGCAAGAATGCCGAGCACAACGATGATGATCACAAGCTCGATAAGTGTGAAGCCCTGCTGACTTTGCATTTTGCGAATCATTCTCAAGTTACCTCCAATACGCGATTAATGGAATCTTCAACCCACATTCTCACTCTGTTATTTTCGGCGGTGTTTCACGAAGCTTTATTAATGCGGACGGAATACTTCGACTAAATTCCACATCGGTAGGAAGATAGCCAGCGCCATTACCAAAACGACACACCCCAAAAACAGTATTAGTAGGGGCTCTATCAGAGTCATCAGACGCTTGGTCGTGTAGTCCACTTCCCGGTCATAGAAACTTGCCACCTGTTGCAACATGAAATCAAGCGAACCCGATTCCAGTCCAATTTGAATCAATGACAGCGCCAAACTGGGAAAATGTGGCAACTGATTGCGTATCGAGCCAAGACTATTGCCCTGTTGTACCTGTTGACGAATTTTATCGATCTCGGCTTCGATGACTCGATTACCTATCGCCGATCGAATCGTGTCCAATCCCTTTAGCAAAGGGGCACCGGATGTAAACGTCACTTCGAGTAGATGGGAGAATCGTGCGATGTATATCTTGTTGAAGAGCGGACCAAAAATCGGCAGTTTGAGAATCAACCCGTCAAACTTCTCTCGCACCTGTTTCAGTCTGAACAATCGTATCCCTACCGGGATTCCAATGACAATTAATGCTACCAATAGCGGCCAGTAGTGTCTGATCATAACATTCAGATCAATGAGTATCTGGGTCGGCAGAGGAAGCTGGGCGTTGTTCTTGGTATAGAATTCGGCGAATTTCGGCACTACAAAGGTCACTAATGCAAAGAACGCAGCGATCACGAGGATAACCACGATGACCGGATATCGGACTGCCGTCTTGATTTGTTCGCGCGTCTCAAGATCCCGTTCAAGCGTCGTAGCGAGTTTTTCCATCACGACATCGAGACGACCCGTCTCTTCGGCCACGCGAATCGCATGGATGTAGGTATCCGGAAATACATCGAGATGCTGTGCGATCGCTTCCGAGAATGAGTACCCTTGCTCCAGATCGTTGCGCAATCTTCCTGCAACTGCGGAGAAATATTTGTTAGCGTCCTGTTCGGCAATAACTCCAAGGCTGTTGGTGATTGGAACGCCTGCTTTATAAAGGGCATTGAGCTTGCGCGTGAAGAGAATCAGATCTTCGCGTGTCGAACGACTGCGAAGGTTGCCGATAATTTTATCCCATGTAGTCTTTGTCTTTGGCTTGATGCTGATGGGGATAAGATTCCGCTCGGCCAGCAAGTCCCTGACTGCCTCAGAAGTCTCCATTCGCGCCGAGCCGAGTACTGCCGCGCCGGTGAGGTCGTAGGCCTTATACTCAAATTCAGTTGGCATTGAGCACCGCTATCGGTGATTCGTCTTGTTGCGTCACGCGGATGATCTCGCGATACGTCGTCACTCCCTGCAGTCCCTTGTCGATCACTTGCTCGCGCATCGTTCGCATTCCCAGCGATTGCGCCGCTTGCTTGATAGCCGCACTCGATGTATTGCTCAGAATCATTTCGCGCAAACGCCCGGTCAACTTCAGCAGTTCGTAAATTCCGATTCGACCCTGATATCCCGTTCCGCCACATTCTTCACAACCAGTACCGCTCTTGAAAGAATCCTCGCGACCGCGCAGTTCGGCTCCGAACACTTCGATCACGCTTGCCGGAAGGCTGTCCTTCGCCTTACACCGTGGACAGATCGTGCGCACCAATCTCTGGGCAAGAACTCCCAATAGACAGCTGGCAACCAGATAGTCCTCCACTCCCATATCCAGAAGTCGCGCCACTGCGCCGGCGGCATCGTTGGTATGAATCGTGCTCAACACAAGATGCCCTGTCAAAGCGGCCCGGACCGCCATCTGTGCAGTTTCCGCATCGCGAATTTCACCGACCATGATGATATCCGGATTCTGGCGTAAAATCGAGCGCAGTGCCGATGCGAAGCTCAATCCCGCCTTCTCATTGATCTGTACTTGATTCACCAGCGGAATACTGTATTCGACCGGATCCTCAATCGTGATAATGTTCTTTTCCAGGCTCTTAATCTCATTCAATGCCGCATACAGCGTCGTCGTCTTACCTGAGCCAGTCGGACCGGTAATCAGAATCAATCCTTCCGGCTTCCGGATCATCGACTCAAATTCGCGCTTTGTATGCTCGTCAAACCCGAGGTTAGGTAACCCGACAACCAGATTTCTCCGATCAAGAACGCGCAAAACGACTTTCTCGCCATGAATGGTCGGCAGGGTCGACGCGCGTACGTCAACGTCCATATTGCCCACCTTAACGACAAATCTGCCATCTTGCGGAGTTCGCTTTTCGGATACGTCCATCTGTGCCATGACCTTGATGCGCGACACAATACTGGCGTGCAGATTTCGCGGCGGCGAATTCTGTTCCTTGAGTATCCCGTTCACCCGATATCGCACACGCAGTTTGTTCTCTTCCGGCTCGATGTGAATATCTGACGAGCGTTCCTTAATCGCCTGTACGATCAACAAATTCACCAGCTTGATCAGCGGTGCTTCCGATGATGACCCTTCAGCTTCGCTGATTGTCGCAGCCAGTTCGGAATTCGAAGCAAGGTCTTCCTCGCCAATGTCCTTGATCACTTCAGCCATCGTGTCGCGGAGCGAATAATACTGCTCGATGGCGCGATTGATCGCTTCGCCGGTCGCGACAACGCGATTGACTTTGAGATTGGTGATGTATTTCAGTTCATCAAGTGCAATGATGTCGAGCGGGTCCGACATTGCGACAGTCAGCGTCGTGCCGATGCGGAATACCGGAATTAGATTGTGCTTCTTGGCAATTGCCAGAGGTACAAGTTCTACGATCTTAGGATCGATAACGATGTTTTCCAGGGATATTTTGGGAATGCCGAGACGGTTATGGATAACGTCAACGAGATCGTCCTCGGAGATCCAGTTCTTCGCCAGAAGAATCTGTCCGAGCCGTTGTCCAGTCTTGGTCTGCTCCTCCAGCACCGCCTGGAGCTGTGCTGCATTAAGCAGACCTTTCTCTACAAGAAGATCGCCAATTCGTTTATTAGTACTCATAATATTGCTATAGATAGTTGTCGGGCATAGCAATCACTCGCTTGAGGACTCGGCTGCGAATTAGATTCGTTTCCTCCCTGTTTCTGCGCGGCTGTTTCATTCTGGTATCAGTTCGATGAACTTAAGTGTTCAGAATATGGGCTGTGATTATCGAGCATTTGCTCCGATATGTTCTCTAAGAATCGAAACCAAGGCACAATTGCTACTTTAACAGGAGTATCTATGAGTTTTGTTGATTGGACAGACAAGCTGAGCATTCGCGTACCCGAGATGGACAAACAGCATCAACAGCTGGTAGCGATGCTCAACGAATATCACGACGCCATGAAAGCCGGCAAGGGCCGCGACACTCTTGGCGGGATCATGAACCGGCTCGTCAGCTACACAAAGACGCACCTCAGCAATGAAGAGCGTTTCCTTGAAAGCATCGACTATGCTTTCATCAACTCGCACAAAACCGAGCATCGCAAGTTCACCGAACAGGTAATGCAGCTCAAGACACAGTATGACGGCGGTGACAACACTGTCGGTATCAAGCTGCTCACTCTCTTACGCGACTGGTTGATTAACCACATTCTCAAAGTCGACCGTATGTATGCCGACTACTATCTCAAGCAGGTGGCGGCGAACGGCAAAACAAAAGCTACCGTTTAGTCAACTTGACGATTGTAGAACAAGAAGCGGGCTGTCACGGTTTTCGTGACAGCCCGCTTATCATTCACAATGTGATGTCCTAGAGCGGGGAGCTCCAGTGGCTGGGAGTGATGTCTATGGCGTTGCCTTGTGGTCGCAGCATGAAGACTTCACTTCTCCGGTCGCAACATCCTGCGTCATCTTGGGACTGAGTATGGGAATCCCCAGCGACAAACCGCGCAGGATAAACACCAGAGCCAATGCTACCGCCAATACCGGTACGGCGCGGCTGAAGGCATGACGAAACTTGTGTCCGATGGCATTGCCGATGAACGAGAAGGCCAATAATATCGGAATCGTTCCTATCCCAAATAGCGCCATGTATGCTGATCCCTTTAGAGCTCCTCCGGTAGCCACTGCTCCAGCCAAGGCGACATAGACAAATCCGCATGGCAAAAACCCGTTAAGGATTCCGATTGCAAACAGCGACGACCGGCTTTTCGAACTGAATAGTCGCCCCAAAGCTTGCTAATTCGCGCATACACTTTGCCCAAGCCGAGCATTGTAATTGCGCCTTGCGAGTAGCGCGACGGCGTGATAACGGCTACTATTATGACTACACCGACGGCAATCGACAATCCCTGCTGATAGCCCGCCATGAAGATTGTCTTCCCGATGAGCCCGAATATCAGGCCGATAATTGCGTATGTGACAACGCGCCCAAGGTTGTAGAGAAGTCTTCCGGCAAGAAACGCCATCTTGCCGCCCTCGCCCTGCGGTAATGCAGCCACAATCGGTCCACACATCCCGACACAATGCAACGACCCGAGCAACCCAACGACGAAACCAGTCCAGACTTCCATCGAACTTATTCCCTAATTGACATACAATTCTTGTTCGTGATAATATTGCAGAGAGTCGACCTGCCAGTCAACTTTTATTTTCCAAAGTCCGCGCGCCAGTTTTCCGGCGTCAAACTGCTGTGATGCTATCGCCGAGATCTCAAAATTGCGATCAAGCGCCGCACTGGAGGGCCGGAACAGCTTCAGATGTCCGGTAACTACCTTGGTAGAAAAGCCAGCTGGAAACGTCACCGTCAGCTTTCCATCACCAATATTGTGATCGATGGTCAACGCCATGCCTTCTTGTTGACTCCTCTGCATCCGGTCAATCTGCTTCTGATAAGTAATCTCTTTGTCGTAGTAATCGCGCGAGACAAGGTCCACCGGCTGGAATCGCGACGCCACGACGATTCCGATCATTATCACCATAAAAGCCCCGTAGACCACGGCAATCCCGACACCCCAGAGACTCTTCTTCTTATTCTCAGTCATGATCGTCTTCTTTCTTTTGATCGTGGTCTGACTCATGCGATTCGATGCGCGGCCCAAGAAACTTCGTCTCGACCTCTTCCATCAGAGTCGTACCGGTAAAGACCTGAATCGTCAATTCTTCATGCGCCGACTTCAGCGCGCTTCTCGGAATATCTACAAAGAACGCTTGTTCTGCCAACCCTTGCTCCGGCAGCTGGATATCTCCGCCGACCATCGCAATTGTCCCGGGGTGTTCTTTCAGTACCAACGAAATCGGCATCGGCGCGAAGGTCTTGTTGATGATTTTCAGCGAGTATAGATTGCGAATCTGGTCGCCTTCGATTTCCTGGTACATCACTCCCGGTGTCCGCAGAATGCTTGTCTCGATATCAGCCCGCCCTGCCATCAAAGTAACCAGCGCTACCAGCAGCACCACTAATACCGTAGAATAGCCGATAATTCGCGGCGTGATAGTCAGTTTCGAACCATCGCTGATCCCCTTATGCGACGCATAACGAATAAGCCCCTTCGGAAATCCCACCTTCTCCATCACACCATTGCAAGCATCGATACAAGCTGTGCAGTTGACACACTCCAATTGCGTGCCATTGCGAATGTCTATCCCCGTCGGACACACTTCCACACACTGATTACACATGATGCAGTCGCCACCTTCGCGCTCTTTACCCTTGAGCGCCATTGGCGCCCGCGGTTCGCCGCGTTTGAAATCGTATGCCACTGCAATAGAACGCGCATCGAGCAGTACCGACTGCAACCGCCCGTATGGGCAAACAATCAAGCAAACTTGCTCGCGGAATCGCGCGAATACTCCATAGGTCACCAAACTAAATGCCACCACAGCAATGAACGATGCTAGATGCGGTCCCGGACCATCGGCAATAAGTTGATACAGCTTGTCGACTCCGACCAGGTACGCTACCACGATATTGCCTACTGCAAACGAGATTGCGAGAAAGATGGCGTGCTTCGACAGTTTCTTGAAAGTCTTCTTCCCGTTCCAAGGTCCGCGATCAAGTGCCCTCTGCTTGCCTGAATTGCCTTCAATCCAGTACTCGATCTTGCGGAACACCATTTCCATGAAGATAGTCTGCGGACAAGCCCATCCGCACCACAGTCTCCCGAATACCACAGTGAACAACACGATGAAGACGACGAATGTTATTGTGGCCAGCACGAAAAGATGAAAATCCTGGGGCCAGAACGCGAGACCGAAGATTACGAATTTGCGTTCGAAGAGATTGAACAACAACAGCGGTTGACCGCCCACCTTGATGAACGGTGCCAAGAACATGAATGCCAGAAGCACCCAACTGACCACCAGTCGCGCTCGATGCAACTGTCCTTTCGGCTTCGACGGATACATGATGACGCGCTTGCCCTGCGCATCCACCGTCGCAATATGATCCCGAAACGACTCGTCCTTCTTCTTAATCACTGCCAACTCGCGCCTCTGTCAAATCACATTTCATTGTTTCATCTTCATTCTGCTCATCATCTACGAATACACTCAGCCATTCATCTCAGGATTCCGCACTTCCTCCCCTCTCCCCTTGGGAGAGGGGAGATCCCGGTTTATCGGGAGGGTGAGGGCATCTTTCCCAAGGCCTCTTTGGGGAGGGCATCTCCTCGGACAAGCGGCGGGTGAGGTTAACGCCGCCCCTACCTCGCTACCTTGTCCCCTTGCGGCGCCTTCGGATTCGCCGGATTCGTTCCCTCAAGTGTCAGCACATAGCTCGCCACTTTCAATATCTCATCCTGCTTCAAGAATCCGCGCCAGGCAATCATGCCTTTCGCCGGCACTCCATACTTAACGGTCTTCAACACATTGTTGATTCCCGCACCGTGCAGCCAATACTCGTCGGTAAGGTTCGGTCCAATTCCGCCTTCTCCGGCTGCTCCGTGACATTGTACACATCGTTGCTTGAAAATCGCCGCTCCGGATGAAATCTCCGCCGGTTCGGTCAACGCCAGATACTCTGGCTCGTCTTCCGGACGTTCCTCAACAAACGACACCCTCGGACCAGCCATTGCGATCGAGTACGGCGTTTCATCTCCGCCCGGCTTATACCATACCGACCTGTACGGCGTCAGAACCGACGATGGCTTGTAGTTAGGATTCATCTCTTTCGTGTACTTCGGATTGAGCTCCTTCTGATATTCGTCAGTGCTCGTGTACCCGAATTCAAGCACATGATACCAGGCGAAATACAGAATTGCCCAAGCGATCGTGATATAGAACATATACAGCCACCATGGCGGTAGATCGTTGTCTAACTCTTTGATACCGTCATAGTCGTGATCAAGCAGTTCATCTTTATGTTCAGCCATTGTGTTGCTCTCCTTCATGATCAGAGCCAAAAGTATCATCCAGCGGCAGACGACTTATCCGCGCGACTTCGCTATTCTGCAGCCGCAATGTCCAGACAACCGCGCCGAGAAATGCCGCAAAGAAAATCAGCAGGGTCACTATCGGATAGATAGCGACATCTTTGATTGAACTCAGTACTTCGCTAATCATTGTCCTGCCTGCTCCTTTACCTTAATATCGGTGCCCAATCGCTGCAGATAAGCTATCAGCGCGACGATCTCGCTATCCCATTCAGTGACAATCTTCGCTTCCTCAAGTCTCTTGGCGATTGCATTACCCTGCATTCGCAAGTCATCCACGGCACGTACTTCGTAACCCTCGTCGTATGGCACGCCCAAACTGCGCATCACTGATATCTTCTTCGAAGTGTTGGAAACATCCAGCTTGTCTGTGATCAACCACGGATAAGGCGGCATCACCGAACCCGGCGACATCGTGGTCGGGTCTTCCATATGTTGGTAGTGCCACGCATCCGGATACTTGCCGCCCACGCGATGCAAATCCGGGCCGGTACGTTTCGATCCCCACAAGAATGGATGATCGTATACAAACTCGCCGACCTTGGAATACTCGCCGTACCGCTCAGTCTCTGAACGGAATGGCCGCACCATTTGCGAATGGCAATTGTTGCAGCCCTCGCGGATATAGAGATCGCGCCCTTCCAATTCCAGCGGCGTGTATGGCTTCACGCTGGCAATGGTCGGGATGTTGGATTTCACAAGGAATGTCGGAATAAACTCAACTAATCCGCCAATAGCCACGGCAATCAACGCAAGGACCATAAAGCGCATCGGCTTTGATTCGATCCAGCGATGTCCCCAGCCCTCCTTGATATTGAATTTCTCTGAGAAGCCCGCCGCCAGCGCCGGAGCTTGTGCCTCTTCGTTGTCGACAGCTACACCGGCCTTTGCCGTTTTGAATAGATTGTAGCCCATTACAAAGACACCAATCAGGAACAGCGCCCCGCCAAATGCGCGGATGTGATACATCGGCGTGATTTGTTGGACAATCTCAAGGAAGTTAGGATATTGCAACAGCCCTTCAGCCGTGAATTGCTTCCAAAGCAATCCTTCCGTCCAGCCGGCGAAATAGATCGGCACTGCATAGAAAACGATACCCAGCGTCGAAATCCAGAAATGGAAATTGGCCAGCTTCTTGGAGTAGAGCGGTGTATTGAATAATTTCGGAATCAGCCAATACATCATTCCAAATGTCAACAGGCCGTTCCATCCCAGCGCGCCGACATGCACGTGAGCAATCGTCCAACTGGTATAGTGCGAAAGCGCATTGACACTCTTGATCGACAACATCGGTCCTTCGAACGTCGCCATACCGTATGCCGTTACCGCCACTACCATAAACTTCAGAACGGGTTCTTCACGCACCTTGTCCCAGGCTCCGCGAAGAGTCAACAATCCGTTGATCATCCCGCCCCACGATGGCGCAATCAGCATGATCGAAAACACAGTTCCCAGCGACTGCGCCCAATCCGGCAGTGAAGTGTACAGCAGATGATGCGGTCCAGCCCAGATATAGAGGAAAATCAGCGCCCAGAAGTGAATGATTGACAATCGATACGAAAACACCGGACGTCCCGAAGCTTTCGGAATGAAGTAATACATCAAGCCGAGATATGGCGTCGTTAAGAAGAACGCGACTGCGTTATGCCCATACCACCATTGCACGAGCGCATCCTGAACACCGGCATAGATCGGATAGCTCTTGAAGAGATCAACTGGGATATGAATCGAATTGACAATGTGCAACAACGCAACCGTCACCACCGTTGCGATATAGAACCATATCGCGACATACATATGCCGCTCGCGCCGCTTGATGATGGTCCCGAACATGTTGACCGCAAAAATCACCCATACCGCTGCAATCAGAATATCAATCGGCCATTCTAGCTCGGCGTATTCCTTACTTGTGGTGATTCCCAGCGGCAGAGTGACGGCCGCCAAGACAATAATCAATTGCCAACCCCAGAAATGCAGCCTGCTCAACATATCGCTGAACATGCGCGCCTTGCACAGCCGCTGCAGCGAATAGTAGATACCCATAAAGATGCCGTTGCCGACAAACGCAAAAATCACAGCGTTGGTGTGAAGCGGCCGCAACCGGCCATAGGTCAGCCACGATATGCCGAAATTCATTGCGGGCAGGAATATCTGGAGCGCGATAATAACGCCCACCAGCATACCCACTGCGCCCCAAATGATCGTGGCATACGTGAAGTATCTGACAATCTTATTGTCATAACTAAACGTCTCAAGTTGCATGCGTCAGTTCTCCCTCATTTATCCTTAGAATCATTCAAATTCGAATTCAATTGCGGCTTGATATCATCGTGCAGCACCCGCACACTCGGCGTGTAGGTGTCTTCATACTGCCCGTTGCGCACCGCCCAGATAAACATTGCCAAGAATCCAATTGCCGCCAGCAGGCTTGCACCAATCAATATTATCAGTGCCGACATTACTTCAGTCCTAACTGCCGCGCCGACAAGCGTGTCATCATAACTGCAAATCCAACCACACTCACCGAACTAACCGGCATCAAAACCGCTGCGATTAGCGGCGACAGTTGCCCGGTAACGGCGAAGTAAGCCCCGATTACATTGTATATCAGCGAAATCATAAAACTCACTTGCACGATCCGCAAGGCGCGGCGACTCAAGTTGAGATAGCGCGGCAGCTCACCAAGTCGTTCCGCAGCAAGTATCGCATCGCTCGCTGGCGAAAACGCTGCAATATCCTCAGTAAGCGCTACTCCGACATCCGCTGCCGCCAATGCGCCGGAATCGTTGAGCCCGTCTCCAACCATCAACACCCGCTTGCCCGCCGACTTAAGGCCATCCACATAACCGAGCTTGTCGTGCGGTGATTGTTCAAACCGCAAATTCTCCGTGCCGCCAAATATTGCGGCAAATTCATCAGCCTGCTTCGCATTGTCACCGCTTATGAGCGATACATCAAATCGCTCTCTTAGAGCCGGAATCATCTCACCAGCAGCTTCTCGAAAACCGCCATGAAATTCGAATCTCCCAAGCACTTCGTCGTTGAGCACAACGACCGTGCCCGTCTTGTTCGCTGTCGAATCTTCTTTGACCGCCCATCGACTCGACCCGATTCTCATTTCCCCTGTTTCGAACAGACCGATAATCCCTTGCCCCGGCAACTCTTCAACTCGATTGGGTTTGATCGTCTCTCCCGCGCTCGCCCAAGCAACAATTCGGCGGCTCGAAGGATGCGTCGATGCCATCGCTAACCCCTTCAACATCGCCATCTGGTGCTTCGTGAGTTCTTCACCAATGAATCTGGTTGACGACTCAGTGGTCGAGGTCAAAGTCCCGGTCTTGTCGAATACCACCGTATCGACTGGCGCTATATTCTCGACTATGTTCGGCTCACGCAGGAAAAGCCCGCGTCGCCCAAAAATCTGCATCACCGTTCCGAAAGTGAATGGAATCGACAACGCTAACGCACAAGGACAGGCGACGATCAAGACCGCCGTCGTGTTGGTGATCGCTCCATCAATTCCAAATCTGAGCCAATAGGCAAATGTTGCCAGCGATACCGTTATCACAGCCACCGTGAATCGTGCGCCTACCTTCTGGGAAATTCGTGTCGCTCTGCCTTCGCGTCGATGAGCGAACTTGCTTGAACTCCACAGACTGACCAGATATCCTTGCGATACTTCTTTGATGACTTCCATCTCAGCCGGTGCTCCCACGATACGTCCTCCGGCATACAAAGTATCTCCCGCCACCTTACTAACCGGATTCGATTCACCGGTTACAAAACTGTAGTCGATGTCAACTTCGCGCGTTCGCAGGATAGAATCAGCAACGATCAACTCGCCGTTCCTCACTACAACCACATCACCCAAGTTTAGCTTGGAAAGCACAATCTGTTGCTCGCCGGTCTTGCCTTTGATCGTGACCGATAGCGGGAAGTATGACTTATAATCGCGATCAAACGACAGCGTCTGAAACGTCTTAGATTGAAATACTCGACCAATCAGCAGGAAAAACACCAACCCCGTAAACGAGTCAAAGTATCCGGTGCCGCTTTGCGTCGCGACTTCGTAACTGCTTCGCACAAAAAGCGCCAAAATGCCGATCGATAGCGGCAGATCCAGATGCACCTGCTTTACTCGCAGCCCCTGATACGCTGAGCGGAAGAAATCAACCGCACTGTAGAAAAACACCGGCAGGGCCAACAACAAACTCAGGAACCCGAAATACCGCTGATACTGCGCACCTACACCCGCTTCACCCGCAAGATAATCGGGAAAGCTAAACAGCATGATATTGGCAAATGCGAATCCAGCGATTCCGGTCTGCAGAATCAATCGTTTATTGTCCTGCACGAATGACCGCTTCTCGACTGTCTGAAGAGTGATTTTTGGCGTGTATCCCAATTGCGCCAATAGCTCAGTCACTTTGCGGAGCGACAACTCGGTCTCGCGGAACGTCACCGCCAAAGTACGCTTGGGAAAATTCACCCGCGATTCAATGATCGCAGGGTTGAGTCGATTGAGATTCTCAAGCAGCCAAATACAAGATGAACAATAGACTTGCGGAACATGAAAAGTCACACGGCTTGTCGTACCGTCAGTGAAGTCCAGCAGCTTCTGCCTCACCGATTCGTCATCAAGAAACTCGAAACGTCCAGCATTTTCCTTCCCCTTAAGTGAAATTCCGGTCGCGCCATGAATCTGATAGAAACTGTCGAGGTTGTTATCACGAAGGAGATGGTAGACTGTCAGGCAGCCGCGACAACAGAAAGCCAATTCGCCCTCAGTTACCGAGTCGCGACGGCACACTTCGCCGCAATGGGCGCAGAGTAACTCCTGTTCTACCTTTATAGCGGGCATCAGCTTACCACAAAATCACAAGTTTGTACATTGTGAATCTTAGCACAATGTCATTTACAAAAACAACAGCTAATTTGGTGTTACACAACGATGTTGTCAAGCCAATTCTCCGATAAAATAGGGTTTTTGGACTGCTTTAATCCCCGATAGACATTGCTCAAATCCTACATTTCGGCAATGAATTCGCGGTTAGCGGGCCACTTCTCTGAACTACCACTAAGTGTATCGGCATTTCATCAAGTGAAAATTGGCACAATCAAATATTCAAGCTGCTGCTGTAGGATTGACTTCACTAATTCTGTTGGATAAACGGAACATTTCTGTGGAATCGACTCTGAGTTACTGTGGGTTCGACTTCAGTCGAACATACTCCTCCCACCCCTTTGATTAATCTGAATTCGGTGCTAATTGCAGGACTGACAGCTTCCGCCGAGCATCCTTGTGAGTGTGATCTTACTGACGCGCCCGGTGTAGCTGTACTCAACTTTGTTCATCATCTGCTTAACGATGTGAATCCCCAGCCCGCCCGGCTTACGTTCATGAAGCGGCATTTCCAGTTTGGCCGGCGGCGCTTCCCGTGGGTCAAAATGGTGCGAGTCAAAATCGACGAGCACGACAACCACCCGATCACTTTGACACTCGATCCCTATCTCAACTTGGTCGCTGCCATTGGGATTGTACTTTACGAAGTTGGTGTAGATTTCTTCGATACCGAGGAGAATTGCAAAGATGTCATCATCTGGTACTTGATTCTGCTTGAGAAAATCTTCGGCTTGGTCGTGCAGGATAGCCGTCTCTTCCATGCTTCTACCAAGGACAATCTTATGCGAGTTTGTCATTATCTGCGAACGTCCGTCTTCTGCAATATCTATCGTAGTCTAACCGCGGCCATGCCGTTTTAGCTGCATTTCAATATACGGCCAGACCGCGAAATAGTTATGTCCATGAGCGAATTTGCCGCCCTAAATGACTTCCCTATTTCGACTTTGGCTTATCCCGTTTACCATTTTCACCATTCGATGAATGCACCCCAATTAATAGTTTCCGCCCCTTCTGTCAAGTGATTCCGATGCTGTTTACGCCTGATGAGAATATCATTGGTCATTGAGTCCCGTACATCTATATTCACATTCACACTCGATTGGAGAAGACTATGAAACGCTTGTTCATTGTTGCCCTTTTTGCACTTTTGCCGTCTCTTGTCTCAGCCCAAGACTTTAGCCTCTTTGACTCCGCCATGGCGCAGGTTGGCCTGACCAGTGAAGATATCAGCTTTGATCAGGACGAAATGGCAACATGGGGTGGAGATACCTGGCGCTTGTCATATTTCACCATGTTTCACAAGAATCCCCTAAAGCTTCCCAAGTACGGACTGATGAACCTCGAATCGTTCAAAACCGAATGCGGCAACATCACGGCTCTTGTCGCAAATGCCGGCCGTAAAATCGACTGTCCCGTCCGCCGCAGTCTCATCGGCGATCCGCTTGAGCAATATGCAAGAATTCTCGATTCTCTTCCACAATCGGCTTGGTCCAGCAATCAGAAATCGCTTGCTGAACCGCAATTCGCCAAACTCCGCTCCAAAATCGATCTTCTCTATGCCCTGATTGACGACGATAAGTCTCTGTTTACTTCTGCATTTGATGACGTTGAGCCCAACAAACATCGCCGTCAGATCTTCGACTATTTTCTTGCCGACAGCCAAAGTCACAATGATTTAGTTGAGGACCTGGCAACCACCGTTGACTTCAATCGCATGATCGGCGGCGCCGAAGATATCGCCGAGGCGTTGCGCCGACTCTCTGACTCACTGGAATATTGCGCATTCCCGGATTCTCGCCAAGAATTCCCAACCAAGCATGGTTTAATCGTGATTGGCACTGCGAATAATGACGAATACTCCTTTCAGTCGCCGCCACTGCTAATCCTCGACCCCGGCGGTAATGACACATATCGCATCTCCGGCTTCCCCGTCAGTTATCCACTATCCGCTGTAGTCGATGTTGATGGGAACGACTTATACATATCCGCAGATTCGACCTTCCCCGGTATCGGTGGTGCAGTCCTTGGCATGTCAGTCGTCATCGATAAATCCGGCAATGACTACTACGATGCCAAGAACGTCGCCCAAGGCTGCGGTATCTTCGGTGTCGGCGTTGTCATGGACAACAGCGGCCGCGACACTTATCGCGCCAAAACCTACACTCAGGGTGCGGCGGCATTTGGCGCCGGAGTTTTTAGTGACTCAACTGGCAACGATTCCCTCTATTGTTGGATGAATTCTCAAGGTTTCGGCTACACGATGGGCTGCGGTTTCTGCATCAATTACTCCGGCGACGACGTCTACATTGCTGAAGACAGCATCCTCTTCAGTCCGGGCCAACAGACTCAAGAACACAATTCGTCGCTGTCGCAGGGCGTCGGGTTCGGCAAGCGTGCCGACTATATCGATGGCCACAGTTGGGCTGGCGGCGTAGGAATTTTGTGCGATGTCTCCGGTGCCGACAAGTACTCTGCTGGCCTGTTTGCACAGGGCTGCGGCTATTGGTTTGCTTTGGGAATGCTGCTCGACGGCGCTGGTGACGACGATTACTACAGCGCCTGGTACACGATCGGTTCCGGCGCACATTTCGCCATCGGCTATCTCGACGACTTCGCCGGAAACGACCGTTACAACGCGACAATGAACATGTCGATCGGGTCAGGACACGATTTCAACATCGGCTACTTCAACGAACGTAGCGGCAATGACACCTACCTCGCTCCCGGCCTCTCTCTAGGCGGAGGGAATTTCCAGGGGATCGGCATCTTCCACGATTGGCTCGGTGACGACAACTACACCACCATCGGCGGATTCAATCTTGGCGGCGCGCGCGGACTTGTTCAGGGCGCCCGTGCCTATCTTCGCACTTTCGGAGTCTTCGTTGACGGCGGCGGCAACGACACTTATTCCGAACCGCGCGTGAGTAACAGTTTGAGGTGGATCAGCCCCAAGTCTG
Organism: bacterium; assembly: GCA_016708315.1. NCBI lineage: Bacteria > bacterium. The sequence goes on along the minus strand of JADJGC010000002.1, from coordinate 30,226 downwards.
ACTCTACCAAAGCCGACCCCTTCGAAATTGGTGTTGGAATAGACAAGTAAAGGAATTGGTCGCGACTTAAGCTATTACGACCGCTGAGCTAATCAGCTTCTCTTTCGCAGCTCGTGACAACCGTTTGATCTTGTGCTCGAGTATGAATGCTTCGCGTAAAGTCGCAACCTCGACGCTGTATACCATTTCCACCGGTCCCCTACCGCGAGTGTAGCGCGCTCCGGTTCCACGATTGTGCGCCGCAAGTCTCTTCTCGAGATCCGTTGTCTGCCCGGTATAGAAAGTGCCGTCATTGCAGCGAAGTATGTAAACGCGGTATGTCACGCCTCCCATAGTACACTTGACAAATAATTATTAAAACCACATTCCGAATTTCTGTCATTTTGCCGGTCCCCAATAAGTCGCGCTCAGGCTTCACATTGCGGCTCTCGGCGTTTGCCATAAGGCAATACATTCCTGCGCTGGACACTCTGCCGCCCCTGTATTTTCAGCTAATCCTAAAGATTCGCTTCACGAAAGGCGATAATCAAAAGGTAACGCGCAAAGCGGCCTGACCTATCATTCCTACCGGGTCCCGTGCGCAGGAGTTACAGGGTTTATCATTAGATAACACTTCGATGCACTTCTCAAGTCGGTCCGCTTTTGGCGATCGACCGACATGCCATTTTGATCCTTGCAGAGCCGTTCCCACTTGATTGGGACGTTCACAATATATCGATCAGCGGAGGAACTCATGACCGACCCGAGGCAAGAAGCTCAATATACTGAACCACTGTACAAACGCCGGAACTACATCGTCCCGACCTTGGCAACAATTGTCGTATTGATCATTTCCGCCGTTGTGCTGTGGACAATGCACAACAATGCGACCGACAATATCAACGCTGCACTTCAACAGCAGGAGCGCGACGGTGTCAGCGCCGTCGATCGCGAAGGGTTTGCTGAAACGACCGGCACCGATCCGGTTGGATTTGATCTTTCGAATTACCTGCATGCCAAGTATCCGACAATCGTGCTTGGAATCTACTTTGTACTTGCAGCGCTCGGTATCGCCGTCCTTGTTCGCTTTACGCTGTTTATGTTGTTCTCGACCAAGCGCGATCAATACTATCCCAACGATGCCAGCCTCGACCACTTCCTCAAGCAGAAGTTCGTGTCGTGGGAGGAATTCTGCCAATACGTCCAGGCGCAGGATCACCTCAATTCGCGCTTCTGGCGAATTCTTAAAGATTCCGCGATGGTTACCAGCGCTTCCGGTCGCGTCGATCACTTATATCTGCACTTGCGTAACCGCATCGACCGCATTACCGAAAACATGGATGAGATGAGTCTCTACGACAGTATTGCCACCGCCTCACCGGCAGCAGGATTCTTCGGCACCCTCATTGGCTTCCTGTTCATCTTCAGCCAGGGACAGAGCGCCGCCAACTTGTCACAATCGCTTGAGTTCGCCGTCGGTCTAAAGGTCGCCATCATTACCAGCCTCTGGGGATTGCTCAATCTGGGTCTGGCAATCGCTGCGACCTACTTCTCGCGCCGCGTGATCAACCAGATTCACGACCAAATGGTGGTCCGCGCCGTCGCTGTCTGTGAAATTGTCGAATCGCTGCCGCAGGGACAGCTTGAAAAAGTACAGCAGGTACTTCCCAGCAAGGAGCATCTCCGTGTCCGATCGTAAATCGAAACGGTACATGGCGCCATTCATTGTTAGCGCTTCTGACCTTGCCTTCATCATGCTTTTCTTCTTCATCGTTGTGGGCAACGGCTCAACGCAGGTTGAACGAATCGAGATGCCGTATAAAACGTCAAGCGCAACAGGCGAAATGTCAACCGCTCCGTTTCGCATCGAGATCTACGACCAGAATCTGCAGGTCGACTCAAGTCAATTGGTGTTGATTCACACAACGCCCCAACCTCCGGAAACAGTCTTTGTCTCTGTCGACAATGCGATTCTCGCCAATCCCGATGCGCACTTGTTCCTGCGTGACAGAATCTCGGAATTCATCGCTTCCAAGGACATTGTTATGGATTCTGTCCGTGTCGATATTTTCAGCTCCGCTCACTCCTATTATGGTCTGGTCGCCTCTGCAATGGCGGCGTGCTATAAGCTGGACTATCCGTGCAACCTGGTTTATCGCGCTGAAGCTGAATAACATCTTTGCGAGCATGAGGTAAATGAATGCAAGCATACTTTGATCGCGACGATGCCGACCTGGAACTCAATTCCATGACTGAAAAGACGCCATCACCAGTGGATTCCCCCGGTGGATTCCTGAGCACCACTCGCGACCGTCGCAACATCGTGAGCACCGCAACCTCGCTCGGTGGCCTCGCAGTAGTTATAATGTTGCTCGTGAGCTACTTTGGCTCGTTACCTTTCAAGGCACAAGCTGCCAAGCTCGCGCCGGACGAATTCGATGCGAAGTTCGTAATCGAATTGCCGAAACCGAAGCCTGACAAACCGAAGCCTAAATTCAAACCGGTAGTCAAACCACCTGAGACCAAGCCGGTAGAACGGCTGCGCAGTATCCCCGACAAAACCACGCAGGTACTGCAAAAACAAACCCAGTTGACTGGACGTGCCGTGACCCGCGATGCTCAGCGCGTATCGCAACAAGAGGCCGCAACGGAGCGTTCGCTGCCCGCGACAATCGCCCCGGCAATCGCGCCGACCGACGAGTTTGCTCAGCGTGATTTCGTCCAGGAACAAACTGATCGCAGCACCACTGTCGCTCTCACGACTGACCGTAGCCGCGACTTGGTCGGCGCGCCGTCTTCAAGAACCAATCGAGTGGTCGCAGAAGCCGGCGTATCGCGCGTCAAGCTCGATCCTTACCATTACCAGATGGTCAACATCTGCCTGCGCCAGTGTGTCCGAACGATGTTCACACATGCCGGACTTGATGAGACTGAGAAAGCGGGCTCGAAAGAATGGCTCAAAGTGACCCGCTCAGGCGGCAACTACTTCGATTTCAGATTCTCCGGCAAGTGGCATCGACTTCAGGTCAATGTCAATTTGCTGGGCGACATTTCCAATATCGACTTTGTCGGCGTTCCTGCCATTGGTGACGATGCCGAATCGCTTCTCGAAGACGCCACTCGGAAACTGTGTCGACTGCTTCGCTTCGATGATTGTTTTGCAAAATTGTAGATTCCAACTGTGAGGTTAAGGATATGATGAAAATGAACTTTGCACGGAAAACACTGATCGCATCAGCGCTGGCAATGGCGTTGTTCTCGATCGGATACTCGGCAACACCGGTAGAGCCCAAAGGTTATCTCGACTACCTGGACTCCTACTATCAGTCAGGCAACCCCGCCGATCTCGAACAGGCGCGCAATGCGATCAAAATCGAACTCGACGCATCCGATGCGCTTCGTTTCCAGGGCTATTACTACAATGCCGAAATCCACTTCCTCATGACTGTAGAAGATCTCAAGAAGGACATGCACAACGTCGAGCTGCAAGAGAAGCTCCGCGCGTTGATGCTCCAGCTCTACAATCGCTATCTTGACGCCTATTATAAATTCGAACCGGCTCAACTCAAGACGTCAAGCGTCCCCGGCAACACGGCCTTCCTTGTTAAGGATGTGTTGATGGCAGCAATCTACTGCCCCAACGCCAACTCCTTTGCGCCGCTGGTCAAGAATGTGCTCCGTCGCGCAACTCGCGATAGCCTCTATGACGTCCAGTCCAGCTACGTTGCCAGCGTCAATGAAATGCTTCAAGAAGAATACCCCAACCTCTTTGGCGTCGCCAACTTCGCTAAAGCGGTATGGGTGAACGACCAATTCATCTCAATGAAGCAGGAAGGCGTCGTCAAGGACTCACTTCGCCGTATGGTCAATTACTTTGCGTCTATCGCCGGCGATACTCTGCGTTCAAGCTATGGACTTTCGATTTCCTATTTCCTGCTCGCGGAGACCTTCGCCAATCACGAAAACGACATGGCCTGGAGCTATTTCCGCAAGTGCCTTGAACAGCTGAACGTCGGACCATTTCCGACGCAAGGCTTCTACGCTCGCAACTACAACCGCGAAATCTACATCGCCACCTGCGTGACATTTCTCCCGACCTACGCCGAGCACCTCTACAAGGCCGGACGTTACCCTGAGATTCTCAGCAGCGCCAAACAGTTAATCGCCCTCGGTGTGCTTGATCGCGGGCAAATGGAAAGCGTCTCTCGCGAAGCCGTATTCTGGGGCGAAAAGTCTGTCCGCGCACTTCAGGATGAAGCCCGCTATTCAAGCGCCGACGAGCTGTTCCAACAGTTGAAGAGCTTCTATGAGATGCTGGACACCAAAACTCAATTGGGTAATTCGGAATAGTAAGGAGTATATCAGTGAAAACATTTATCTCAAAGTCCAAGGCGGTTATCTTGGCCGTGAGCCTGCTATCGCTCTTTGCGATCCCGGTATTCGCCAATACACAGGAAATTACCGACCTCAATGAGGATATGCAGGAGTTCCTCGAGGTCTCAAAGGTATTAACCTCAGACATCGACCGCCTGTTCGTGTCCGATATGGCCGTTCAGAATATGCACCGCCAATGGGCGATCTGGTTCTATTCCGGCAACAAGGGCGAGCTTTACGATCAAATGCTGGGTTCATCCTATGCCCGCTTTGTGATTCTGCACTACAATCTCAACAGCCCTTCATGGGCGTGGTGGGGATTGACCGAACTCGAAACCCTGCTACCTTCCTATCGTGCCTACATCGACAGTTCCACCGACCTGTCGTATCGCGACCAGTTGAACTTCGTCCAGAAAGAGTGGATGTACAAGTTCGCGACTTGTAATGCCTTCAATGAGCTTATTCCAGAAAAGAAGCTCCTCGACAATCCGGTTCAACTGAAACTCAGGCAGGGCATGTTGAATGACGAAGAGAAGTACGTCATCCGTACCGCCGAGCGCTATCTCAATCGCCGCCTCAAGGAAAAACGCGAGTTCTTCTACTTCTATGTCCCGCCCGGTGAGTACCAGATCTATGACGACAAGAACTACATCTTTTCAAAGGAATTCACCGCCGGACTCGATTCATCGCAGTACCTCTACCTAACGACCAATTACGCGTTCAATTTTGTGCCGGTCGCTGCGGTCTATTCTGAATCGGGAATTACTTATGACACGCTGTCGCCATCAGATTTTGAGTTGGTGCGTCTCGATGAAGGCCGAATCTTCGACTTCAAAAATGTCGAATTTGGCCGCTACAACTTCAGCGTCAAACCGCCTTACAAAATTGTCGATCGCTACGCCAACAAGCTGATTATCCCCAAGGAAGAATTCGGCAGTAACTACCTCGAACGCGACAGCGAGCTATTCAACAAGACGGCTTACGATCAAATCATCCTGGAAAGCCAAAAGGATTTCGTCTACAACCTCATCGAGCGACGCGAGCTACCGCCGGTTGTCGATGACAAGGACAAAAAGAAGAAGAAGGACAAATAACCGAATTCAGTAAGAAGATAACAGACACGTATCTCGATTACCGTCCCTGGAAGACTCTACTTCGTTGAATCTCTAAAGTAGAATCTTCTACTTGCTCGAAAATGGTGAGGATGCACATAGCGCCTCACCATTTCTCTTGCATATCAATTTCTGTGAACAATCTCATGAATTTAAATCCGCCCTTTTTGCCTGATCAAACACTCCAATCGAAATCTCTGATCAAATGCCGGAGGGGGGAATCGAACCCCCACGGGTTTATGGCCCGCCGGATTTTGAGTCCGGTGCGTCTACCAATTTCACCACTCCGGCAAACGGTGATTGTATAATCTTTTCCGTCTGCGCTGTCAAGTGATTCCGAATCCTAGCTTTTTGAGGCAGTGACTGATTCCAGCGCATTCCTCAGAATTGAATAGCGGACCGGAGACTGCCGAAACCGCCCGCCAAAGACTGTTCCTGACAACGAATTGTGAACCATCGACTCAAACTGGCAAGTTAAACCGGTACCCCGGCACCTGCAGTTAATGGCCCCTAACTTAACCTCTAACAAATCAGACCCTCTCAGCGTAGCTCTTGTTACGTGAGCATTATCTAATGTAGAATATCAGGGCAACGTATTTCAACCTTCTTCCTGGGAAGCACGGCGTAGGCCTTCCTCATTCCTGTACCTGATTCACCAATTGTATTACGGCGGAGAAGGTTCTCGTGCCCAAAATCAGGGTTCTCGTAATTGAGGACAATCGACTGCTTCGTGAAGGCATTGTCAAGATGATCAGCGCGGAGTCAGACATGGAAGTACAGGCATCGGCGGGTGACACCGATGCGCTCGAAATCGCGGCACAGTTGGCGCCGCACGTCGTACTTCTCGATCTCGGCCTAAAATATCAGGACAGCCTGAACATCGTGGAAGAATTCCGCAGGGACATTCCCAATTCCCAGATCGTCATAATGGATCTTGTTCCATCTCATGCTGATGTTGTGGAACTGGTCAAGGCTGGCGTTTCCGGTTTCATCCTGAAGGACGCTACGCTCTACGACTTCCTCGATACTATCCGAACAGTAGCACGGGGAATGAAAGTCCTCCCTGCTCTCATGACAGATTCGCTCTTCTCCCAAATCATAGAGCATGCTCTCAAGAGCGGAAAAGTCAAGAAGATGCCATCATCTGTCAAAATGACTCGACGTGAACAAGACGTGATCGCTCTTATTGCTGACGGCAAGAGCAACAAAGAGATCGCAATTGCACTCAACATTGCCGTTCATACGGTTAAGAGTCATGTCCACAACATACTCGAGAAATTGTCTTTGCATACTCGACTTGAATTAGCCTCGTATGCCAATCTTCCCTACAATGTTAAGCGACCTGATCCAGATAAACCCTCCTCCTAAACCTATCTTTCCGAAGACCTAGACCCCTTTTCAATCCCAAGAGCGATAGTTTTTTCGACTTGATTAGTCGTAATCAATAAGTGTAAACCATCGTGTGTGCTTTCCAGCCGCAGCCCACACACACATACCTTTAGACTACTTCGCCGAGACTTTGAATTAGAGGACGAGTGGACAAACTGAGGATTCTCCTGATCGAAACCAGCCGGCTCTTGAGAAACGGAATAATCTCACTTCTCAACGAACAGGTTGACATCACTGCAGTGGCATCAACTGGAACTCGCAGTGCGCTGGAACAAGCCAAAGCGTTCTCGCCGCAAATCGTATTGATTGCCCCCGGGACTAGAACACAGAAGACGCAGAGGATGTTGGTCTTGCTCAACAAGCAGCTACCTCAAGCCAAAATCGTTGTAATTGATTTTGTCCTCGCGCGAGAAGGCGCCGTTGTTTATGAAGGAGCAGGAATCGCTGGTTACTTGCGGCGAGACGCTTCACTCGAGGTATTCTTGCACACAATCAGGTCAGTTGCCAACGGCGCAAAGCTGCTGCCTTCGCCATTGCAAAACTCAATACTGAAACTAATCGTCGAAGATGCATTTCGGGAGGACCGCATTCAGTCGATCTACAAGGCGATTAGACTGACCAATCTTGAATATCAAGTCGCAGCAATTTTGGCCTCGGGAAAGTCAATAGAATCCGCCGCAACACTGCTCCACCTCACCGCTCCTGCTATTAAAGCACATCTTCGTAATACTATCGATAAACTGACGCTGTATCTGCAGCTCGAATCGGCCTTCCCGACAAGGCGCTTGAAATCACCAAATGATAGATGTCGCAATCAAAAAAGGCTGAGTGACAAATCACTCAGCCTTACTTCTACTAACTGATCGCAATTCTGAACTTCGACTATTCCTTCTTCTGAGAAGTCGTCACTTTGTTGTCTGCGTCAGCGACCTTAACCTTTGCGAGATTAAGCAACCCTTCGATATCGAAACCCATCGCCTGCGCACTGTCAAGAAGCTGTCCTAACATCTTCGGACCCATCATTGCCAGCCGCGTCATCGAACTCCCCTGCCCTTCGCTGTTGCCGCCGCCGTCATACATGATGACCTTATCAACATTACCCAGCGGTGCCGCAATAGCACCAAATACTGACGCAAATGCCGTGATCACTGGCGGCAATTCACGTGCCACCTCAAGCAAGATTGCAGCCTGACTGAATTGCTTGTACGCTTCCGCTTTCTTCGCCAGACCTTCTGCCTCGGCAAGAAGTTTCTGCCGGATGACTTCTGCCTCGGCGATACCGGTCTCTCTTGTAACCTTTGCTCGTGCAAGACCCTCGGCCTCGATCGCGACTCCCAAGCCTAGCCCCTCAACCTTGCGCTTATGTGATTCTGCATCAGCGCGCAAAATGATCGCCTTGTTGTCACCGGCTGCCCGCGCTTCTTGTGCAAGTTGATAACCGGCGGCCTCTTTGACCTGTGCATCAGCCTTGGCTTTGGCTGGAACTACAACATCAGCTTCCTGCTTTTTCTCCTCGCGCTTGATGTTCTGTTCTTCCACCGCGATTAATGCGCGCGCCTGCTCTTCTTCGATCTTCACCTCGGCCACCACAACGTTCTGCTTGGCACGCGCAGTCGCAAGCGGTCCGGCCTGGCTGGCAGTAGCCGTCTCCATTGCGACTTCAGCATAGTACTGCTGCCTCGCAACATCCGTTCGCTTGGTCGCTTCCGCTTTGATTTTTTCGTTTTCCTGGTTTACGACTTCAGCCTGCTGTGCAGCTGTCGTCGAACGCTTCTTGGCTTCCGCTTGTGCTTCCGCTTCGCCAATCGAAGCATCGCGCTGAACCTCGGCTGTGCGCTTCTTACCAAGCGCCTCGATGTATCCCTGCGTATCGGTAATCGACTGCGGGTTAAACACATCGATCTGTATTCCCAGTCGTGCGAGATCCTCTCCCGCTTCCTTGAGTACTTCAGTGCGGAACTTTTCGCGGTCATTGATCAACTCTTCCACCGTCAGTCGTCCGATTACACCGCGCAAATTCGATTCCAACGTCTCCTGTGCAGTCTGGCGTATATCCTGCGCCGTCTTGCCCAAAAATCGTCCGCCAGCAATCAACAGCGAATCAGCATCATCCTTAAAACGAATATTGGCGAGCGCTTCTACCGTTATCAACACGCCGTCCTTGTTTGCCATATTCTTGGTTTGGACTTGAAGCGTGATTTCCGAAAGGTCCAAGAACTCTACTGCTTCAATGATCGGCTTCCTCAATCGTCCGCCGCCAGTCACTACGACCGTTCCCGCCGGAAGCAATCGCACCGCAGAAACTCCCGCGCCCGTCACAAGTGTCTCGGCACCCTTCTTCGCGCCAGATTTCGCACCATAGAAGAACGCTGCTTTGTGCGGCGGCACCTTGACGTAGAAACTCGTCATGATGCGGACCAAAATGATAATGGCCATCAGTGTTATAAATGCCAGAATCGGCCACATGAAGTTGGTGAATAGGTCTATCACTGTATTCTCCTTATTGAATTGAAACCTCTGTCGCTGTCAAATTATCCCTCTTCGACAATGACGTGCTGCCCCACTTTGTCTACAATCTTAACAGTGTGGCCCAGCGGTATAGCATGTCCATCCTTAGTCCGCGCCATAAATGTATCTTCTCGCCCTCTGACACTGCACGCAATCTGTCCGACGCCGTTCGCAGGAATTGCATCGATCAATCTCCCGACCGCTCCGATGATATCCGAACGCGTGATTGTCGAGGACGCTTGCTGCTTCCAGATCGTCTTGATGATTGTGAACCCAATCAACCCCATCACTAATGCGCCGCCGATTCCGAAGAGCGAAGCAATCAGCATCGTGTAGTCGGTGCCGGCGATGACACCAAATCCGGTGACACCAAACCCGACCATCGCAATGGCCAGAATTTTGACCGAGAATATTGATGGACCACCGTCGCCATCACTGAGTACGTCACTGTCAGGATTCGAAAAATCATGATCGTGATCGTGGCTGAACAGCAGGCTAATCAGGAGAATCGCAAAACCGAGTATTCCTATCGTTGCGAATAACAACATTTCAACACCTCCTTGCAGTGTATCGCATGTGCTTGCCTGTACCATAATTAAATGGTTTTGCCTTCCCCCATGTAGGAAATCTTCAAAAATTCGCAAAAAAGTGAACTATTCAGGCGAGTTTCCACCCTTCCAAGTTTGCAAATTCGATTGTTTCGAAGCTTGAAATCTCGTAATATGCCCCGATGAAGAAACGGACGGATTACTTAAGCTGGGATGATTACTTTATGGGTGTCGCTCTTCTATCAGCCCAGCGCAGCAAAGACCCCAGCACGCAGGTCGGCGCCTGCATCGTCAGCGACAAAAATAAAATCGTCGGCATCGGCTATAATGGATTTCCCATCGGACTTAGTGATGATGAATTGCCTTGGAGCCGCGAAGCCGAGAGCCGCCTCGACACCAAGTACCCCTATGTCTGCCACGCCGAGATGAACGCTATCGTCAATAGCACGCAAGCCACTCTCGCCGGAGCTCGTCTCTATGTCAGCCTGTTCCCTTGTAATGAATGCGCCAAGCTGATTATCCAGGTCGGAATCAAAAAAGTGATCTACCTGAGCGACAAGTATGCGCACGATGAGTTGTTCATCGCCGCCCGCAAGATGTTCACGATGGCTCGTATTGAGTGCATCCAACTTGTCCCGAAAACAACATCGATCACTCTCGACTTCTCCAAATTCTAGTTCATGTGGGCCACTCAATCATCATCAGTTGTCATCCCCGCCCAAAGCGGGCAGATAAAGTGTTCCATGATGTTGGTGCCCAGTAGGGCAGGTTTCCTTGCCGACGCGACCTCAACATTTCCTCTACCCTTCACCGGAAACCTGCCAATCTTTTCACCCACGGCTTTTCTCCTCCAAACAAAAAACGTCCCGCACCGATCAAATCGGCACGGGACGTTTTCTGTGATATCAATACAACTTACTAATCACATGCCGAACATGGAGCCGGTCCACCACCGAAGATGTAACTGATCAGATACACCGCATCGGAAATCGTCACCCCGCCGCTGCAATCGGCATCGCCGGCCTGAATCGGATCAGGCGCCGGACCGCCGCCAAAAATATAGTTGATCAGGAACACAACGTCGGACACCGTAATTGCCAGACTTCCGTCCGAGTCGCCGCAAATGTATTGCGGGTCAACAACGTCGATGCTGACATTTACCGTGTCGGAATTGAACGGATCCTGCGAGTCGCGAAGTTCAACCGTGAAGAAGTATGTCGCATTGAATGTCGGCGTACCGGTCACAGTGCCCGCAGCGCCATTGAACACACAACCAAACGGCAAATCGCCGCCAAGCATCGTCCAGTTCAACGGCGGGATTCCTCCAGCTCCGTCAAACTGGAAGAAGTACGGCTGACCATTATATGCATCGGGAAGCGTCGTCGTGTAAATGTGTACCTGGCCGTCGCACAGATCCCCGACTCCATCGTTGTCTTCATCGAGCTGGTTAGGATTCGATACCGCCGGGCAGTTGTCGCACGGGATCGCCGACACCATCGCTGTCAAAATCTTCCTGTCCCAGATTGACAACCAAATCGCAGTTATCGTTCTCGTTTAACAATCCATCATTATCGGCATCCGGATCGCAGACATCCCCGATGCTGTCGCCGTCGACATCACTCTGATCGGGATTAAATGTCGTTCCGCAATTGTCCAACTCGCAATTATTCAGCGTGTCGTCCGGGTCGCCCCATCCATCGAGGTCGGTATCATGGCAGATGTATTGGTATGTGCATGGTTCAACCACGACAATCGGTGGGTCACACGGCGCCAACTTGCTCCGGGAGAATAACTCGTATTCATCATACGTCAAGCACTCGGCGATTTCTTCTGTCTGACCGATCGCCGCACTCTTGAACAAGGTTACATCGAGCAGATTATCCCAATCGTCGTAATCGGTGAGAGTCTGCAGCGTAGTGTTTGAACCGCACCAGTCAAAATCGCGCAGGTCCTTTGACACCGGCGCAACATCGATGATACCGTTGCAATTCCAGTCAACCGGACCGTAGCCAATGCCGGTAGATTCGATCAAAGCAGCCTCATTAAGCGGCGGACGTGTACCGTCAGAATAGTCGAGATTCTTCAGATCAATCAACGTATCCTCTGCAAGTTCCGAACAAAGCATCTCGCGACGTACAGCATCTACTTGATAGCGATATGCCATCACGCTCGCATAATTTGGTTTGTACTGCCCAATCGCGCCCTCATCCTGATTGCCGGCATGACGCAGATTAAGATTGTGTCCAAGTTCATGCACCAAAGTGGAGGCGCGCTGGAACGGCGTCCCAATCTGGCCCGACCACGATCCAAGCGAGACAATGAAATCATCACCCGCTAATTCTCCCAACCCGGAACTGGAGCCGCCATTGTAGTTGTGTGCCATAATGCAATAATGCCAACCCGGATCGCCGAGATGATCCATGTAATTCTGCTTGTACCAGCCAAATCCTCCCGACGCCATATTGCCGAAAAACGGACTGCCCGTCATGTTGTCCGTATGCGGAACTGAGTCCGAAACTTCGATTATCATCACAATTCCCTGACAAGCAAATGTCTGGACTATCATCGCCACTTCCGCCGGTTGCAGTTTGTGCGAATGCCCGACGCCAACCATGTAGTCGACTTCGACTTTAATGGTGTCGGGACGCACGGCCAGAGCTGTCGAAGCAGACAGCAGGATCAAGAGCAGGATGCCGGTAACAATCTTGGTCATGAGTTCACCTTTATAAATGACATAGATAACTTTCTCGATTTGTTATACATATTATAGTTAGACCAACGTAATCCACAATGAGACACTGCCTGTAGCTTTGGTGTACTCAGGCCTAATTGTCCAATGGTGAACTACATGGATCGCACGGGGCGCTGCCGCCACCGAAAATGTAGTTAATTAACAATACGACATCCGTGACCGTAAGGTTCGAATCGCAATTCGTGTCACCCGCCATTTGTGGCACCGGTTCCGGTCCGCCTGTGAAGATATACCCGATCAAATAGACAGCATCGCTGATCGTGACTGATCCACCGCCGTCGGCGTCACCCGGCGTAAACGAGCAGGCAACAAATGAGCGAACAAATGACATCGGGTTATTCGCACAGACAGAAATGCCAGAAACGCGCCAATAGTACCTCGACTGATCAATGAAGCCTGACACCGTAACCCCATTGGAGTCAACAACTATACTATGATCAATTGAAGTGAAATTCGAATCGTTATCAATCTCGATTCTATACGAATCCGCCGGGCTGAAGCTGTCCCAGGCGAAGGCAATTGGGCTCCGGAGAACGTCATTGTCGGCTGGTAGTTCAAGGCTCGGCTGACTAATCGCCGAGGGCACCTGCCCTATCCAGGTCATCCAATTGCTCGACGACGGCCCGCTATATTCCGTCGAAATCCATACCTTGTTCGGATCTACCGGGTCAGGCCCAATTCCTGCATAGTCACCCCATCTTACCGGTTCCGAACCCGAGCGGGCACTCTGGCCGGCCTTGAGCAAACGACTGCTGTTCGTAGCCATGAGATCTTCTGTATACCAGATACTGATGAACTCCTCGGTTGAAGAACGATTAAAGCCAAGGAAGATTCGGTCAGAAGGATCGACGTAGATTCCCGGGAAGTAGTAGTGCTTCTTGTCTGCGCCGAAAACCTTGTCGACAGTCGCCATGGATGTCGTTGTATCAATTCCCAGTATGCGTACAGCCGCAACCGTTGCCGATCCCCAATTGAATCCTTGGTCGAAGGCCGTATAGACTTTCCCGTTACGGAACAGAACATCCTGCGTCATCGATCCAAGCGTCCCAACGTTCGCTCCGCCCTTCTGCTCAACAGTCGGTGGCGACGGATACGCCGGGATATTCACCCTTGGTCTCACCGTTACAACTGGACTAAGGACAGGATTGGTGATCTTCCAGTAGGTTGTATAGTTTGAACCAAACCATAGATTCGAAAGCAAGAACTCGCCGTCAGCGTCATCGTAAGTCACTGCCGGCTTAACGGTAAACGCCGTCGAGTTGTCGTTATACTTTAAATACCAAAGATCGTTGTAAGTGACGGGAGCACCAGAATAGATCTGAAATTTCGGCAGAATTCTCACCTTGGCATATTGGTATCCACCGCCAAACTCCCATTGGTTTGAGGTCAGATAAACTGCCTCATCATAGTCGAATCCGAGTCCGGGATAATCCGGCCAGCAATTCGAAGGCACCGTCCCGTTTACCGCCGCATTGAGATTATAACTCCACCAATTCCCCATCGCATCTGAGGTCTGTGATACAGAGACGAGATAAGACGACTCATCCACATCGTCCGAGCATAAATAGAAAATGATGAAATGACCACCATTCGGATCATATACAACCTTCGGGTCGAAAATGAATCCGCTTGCCGGGGGAGGCGTCGTATTCTGGAACCAAAATTCTGCCGTCGACTGCAGCAACTTGACACCAGTCTCCTTGTTAAAGATGGCAATCGAGCTGTTAACTACTTCAACCACGTGAGTCGGTCCTGCCGCTACATGCGGATCCGGCGGATCCCAACCGGTGTTGCTGATCCCTGCAAAACTCTTGCACGGAACATATCCGGCATCTTCCCGATCAGCGAGTTCCGTTGCACGGTCGAGAATGAAGCGCGGATTCGAGGGGTCGTAGGTCTCTACCTGGAACCGTGCTTCCGGCCGGGTCATCGGGTCCTTATGATACTTGCGCTGGGGTTTGCTTGTCGAGATCGGATGCGTGACGGCATTTATCTGTTCCGGAGAAGTGATAACTGGCGCAACTGCGACATTCGACTTGGCGCTTTGATAAGTGACTTTGTCCTCCGCAATTGCTGCGGCGACAAAAATCAGGGTCAGAGAGACAACAAGAGAAAGCTGGCGTATACGCATGAAACTACCTTCATCGAGCGAGAGTGTGTAACAAATTGTCTAATCCATCAATAAGAATTCGCCGAAGCGGCACGTGAGTAAGAAGTTGCCCGGCGCATGAAATTGAGTGCATGTATACCATATCTAATATATCTCATCGACCAATTTCAGCAAGGGAATACTTCCCCGCCAATTTGCCCGCACTGCTACTTTCCTCCTTGTCGCCAGCCTGCAATTACATAGATTTCAACCATGTCCGATTCAACTGACGACCCGATTGAGTATCCAATCGACGGTATTTTGGACCTGCATCATTTCGACCCGAAAGATGTCAAAGAGCTAGTGCCGGAGTATATACTCGCCTGCAAAGAGTGCGGAATCCTCGAGATTCGTATCATCCATGGCAAGGGAATTGGCCATCTGCGCAGGACGGTCCATTCACTGCTCGAACGCAATGAAAATGTCGAGTCGTTTCGGCTTGATTCTCAGTC
This sequence comes from bacterium, assembly GCA_016708315.1. Taxonomy (NCBI): domain Bacteria; species bacterium. The sequence goes on along the minus strand of JADJGC010000002.1, from coordinate 14,963 downwards.
GTCATCCTCATGGGGCGCAACGCTGGTGACACTGCGGAAATAGAGTGCGTCAACGATGATTGGCGCAACTTAACATTGCCAATTTCGTTATATTACGACATGGTATGGATATCGGATTCGTCGAACGGCTCCGGGATTCCCCTGCTTGAGAACAATTGAATTTAACATAAGGAGATGAGCATGCACAATTTCAAGAAGGCGATTGCGATGTTGATCGCGACATTGCTGCTAATCGCATCAACGGCCTTTGCCGCCACCTTGGACAAGGAAACGGCAGAATTGATTAAGAAGGCCGGTGATACAAAACAGTATCCCGATGCCAACGCCCTGCTGATTAAGCAGAACACAACTTACGAATACAATGCCGATGGCACCGGCAAGACAACCGACTATATGTTGGCGAAAGTCCTCACCGAAGCCGGTTTCAAGGACTACGGCGAAATCAAGATTCCGTTCTACAAGACGTATGACAGCATCGTCGTCAAGTCGGCTCGCGTCATCAAGCAGGACGGCTCGATTATCGAAGTACCCGCCGAGATGATGAAAGACATTTCCGACGCCTCTACCGAAGCAATGAACATCTACGAGAGCGATGCCCTCAACCGCGTCATAACTTTCAAGAATCTCGAAGTCGGCGACTGTGTTGAACTGCTTGTCGAAGACCACCTTTATCACGCACCGATGGAAGGCCAGTTCGACGGTATGGAAGTATTCCAAGTGTTCGAACCAATGATCTCCAAAGAAGTCGTGGTCATCGGCCCGAAATCACTTCCCCTGCGCCACATCACTATGAACGGCAAGGTCAAGTTCTCGGAAAAGCAAATGGGCGACAAAGTGAGATATACTTGGAGCGCCGAAAACGTCGACCGGATTATTCAAGAACCGGCGATGCCCTCTCTGACAGAAATTGCACCGACCGTGATTTTCTCAACCATCGAATCCTGGGAAACGGTCAGCAAGTGGTGGAACGAAATGGCCGGAAAGCAAATGGAACTCAATGACGCCATGCGCGCCGAGGTTTCATCCTTGACCGCCGGCAAAACTACACGCGACGAAAAAGTCGATGCCATCTACCACTTCGTCGCGCAGAAAGTCCGTTACATGGGCCTCGGCACCGGCAAGAAGAAAGGCCTCGAACCGAAACCTGTGACTGAAACCTACGAAACCAAATACGGTGTCTGCCGCGACGTTGCCGCGATGATGGTCGCGATGCTTCGCGAAGCTGATGTTCCCGCCGAAGTCGTCTTGACTAACATGGGTTCCAAAGTCGCTTACGATATCCCCTACATCGGCTTCAATCACGCTATCGTCGCGATCAAGAATGATGACGGCACTTTCACCTACGCCGATCCCACCGTCGAGAACTCCGTCGACTGGCTCCCTGCAGTGGAAGCCAAACAACAAGTTCTTGTCTGCACTCCCGAAGGCAAGCCGCTGGCTGATACGCCGCTGACTCCGGCCAAGGACAACATGGGCAAAATCAAAGCCGTTTCGAATCTGACCGGGGAAGGTGTCTTCACCTCCGAAGTGACCATCGCTACCGACGGCATTTATGACCTGGCACTCAGATCATTCGCCCGCTCAATGCCGAGCGCACAGATGTCGATGATCTGGAACTACGTGATTCAGGATGTCTATCCCGGCGCGCGCCTAACCGGCTTCTCATACACCGACCCTGAAAATCTCGAGCTTCCCTTTGAGATCAAGTTCTCCTATCAGGTCGACAAGTACCCGACCGAAGCCGGCGAGTTCGTTTTGATGAAGAGCCCGGTGTCTCGCGGTTCGTTCGAATTGATCTCCAAGTTCTTGCTGTCGTCGGCTTCCCTGCCGGAACGCAAGTACGCCTATAACCTCGGCTTCACTTTCGGCGCTTCCGAAGAAGAAACCATCACCCTTCCGGCTGGTATGAAAGTCAAGTCGATGCCCGACGCCGTTTCCGAATCCAAAGGACCGGTTGATTATCGCATGACCTACCAAAGCCAAAACTCTTCCGAGCTGGCTACGGGCGGAACTCTGGTCACTTATCAAAAAGAGATCATGATCAACGCCAAGGAAATGTCACCGGCAGAGTATGCCCAGTTCAAGGAAGTCATGAAGACTGCTTCCAAGTCGGCGCGCGGCGAACTTATCATGCAGCGTGAAGGCTCGCAAAACTAATCAGGGATTGTGGAGTTGAATGTGAACAAACGTATTTTAATCATAACAGCGTTGACGCTCTGTGTCGCAATGTTCGGTGTCGCCGGCGCTGTCACAAAGACCTTTTCCGACGCCGACATTCTGGCGTTGATCGCGCAGGCGCCGTCGCCTCAGCAATATCCGCAAGCTGGCGGCTATGTGCTGGTTAATCAACGCGCATCAACCGTCCAGTTGGATGGCAGCAGCGTGACCGATTGGCACATGGTTGTCAAGATCATGCAGGAACGCGGCAAGGAGATGTATGGCGATGTCAAGCATCTCTACAACAAGGAAGCTGATAGTGTCGTCGTCGTCAAGGCCGTGACCTATCTCGTCGATGGGACTACCAAGGAAGTCGAAAGCAAGGCGATCCACGACCTGACACCGGCTTTCCTGTCGAACGCCGCGATCTATTCCAACATCATGCAGAAGGTTATCAATTTCCCAGCACTTGCGCCAGGAGTCACGATCGAACTGAAACTGCGCACCTTCCACAAAGCCGCTGAAGAAGGCGAAGAGCATTACACTTGGGGCACCGACCTGTTTCAAGGCAACGATCCGATCGGCTTCAAGGAGATTGCCCTGACCGTTCACCCGAGTGTCAATCTCCGCTACACTTTCCAGAACGAAGGCGTCGATTACAGCAAATCCGAAGCGGATGGTATGGTCACCCACAATTGGACCACAACCAACTCACCGCAGGTGATCAGCGAACCGAGCATGCCTTCAATGACGCGTATCGCGCCTCGCTTGATCTACACCGATGCCACATCGTGGGATCAAGTCGGCAAGTGGCTCGCTGGACAATTCTATCCGCATGTGAAGACCGACGGCGATGTGCTGAAGAAAGCAACTGAGCTCACCAAAGGTGCGAAGTCACTCGACGAGAAGATCGAAAAGATCGGCCTCTATGTCATTACCGACATTCGCGGCGTCGCCGAAAACAGCCTCCCGCTCGGACTCGCCGGATACGAACCCAATGATGCCGACGTCGTCCTCGCCAACAAGTACGGCGACTGGCGCGACAAATCCGTTCTCCTGATCTCGCTATTGCGAGCGGCCGGCATCGAAGCCTATCCGCATTTTGTCAATCGCAACGGCGCGATTCTGGCGAACGAACATCCTGCGATGAAGCAGTTCGATGCTATCCTCGCTTACGTACCCTCATACAAGGGCGCACCGCTGTGGATCAATCCTTTCGGCGACATGGCGTCATTCGGCTATCTCCCCGATGCGCAAGGCACCACGGGATTCCTTGTCAAAGAAAACGCCAGCGAAATGCTCGCCGTCGTTGACCCTGCGCCCGAAACCAACGTCGCCGACTGCCGCTTCGAGATGATCGTCAAATCGAACGGCGATGTCGATGGCACCGCCGGCTGCCAGTTGTCGGGCATCTTCGACAATATGGCGCGCGCCACGCTAAAGGACGCAACACCCAAGGAACGCGAGCAGTACTTCCTCGCCACCGCCAACAGCATGGGCGAAGGCAGCCACAACAAGGAATTCAAAGTTTCGAACTTGAGCGATCTGACGTCCACGGTTCAGGTAGCACAAGACTACTCCACACCGGAGATGGGCATCGTGCAAGGCGACATGATGATCTTCCGCTTGCAGGACGTGCCGTTCGGTTTCGCGCAGATTCCTGCAAATCCGGGACAGACTGTGCGCAACTACAGCATGATGCTTGACTCAAAGATGATGCTCAAGAAAGAAGGCGTGATTCATTTGCCGCCGGGCTACCGCGCAGTTTTCGTTTCCGAGCCGTTCGCAATCGAAAACAGCTTCGGCAAGTGGAGTTCAAACTTCTCGCTCAACTCCGACTCCACCGAGGTCATTTACAGTGCTTCAGTGACATTGGTCGACAAGGAAATTGACACCGAAGAATATCCGATGTTCAAGAAAGCCTACGACGATTTCTCATCACCGAACAACACCCTGATCCTTTTGGAGAAACGTCTCCCGAACTAAGTATCCATTCCCCACTAATCCGAATAGCTCACGGCGCCGCGAACCATTTCCCGGCGCCGTTCTACTTTCACTCTACAAACTCAAACCCGTCATTCCCTGAAAGTGCCAAGTCCCCCGCCCCCCGGGGGCCGAACCCCAAACACCCAGGGACCCCCCCCCTCGATTAGAACCCGTCATTCCCGCGAAAGCGGGAATCCAGGTTCATTGCCTAAAACGTTCGGTGGGCGGCACCTTTCCTCGTCTGCCCCATCTCTGATTCCGTAAGCGCCAGCCACCCTTGCCCGCAGCCATCATTGTCTGATTTGATATGGGATGAGATGATTAGAGGGAAAAGTCGAATCAACCGTAGGGGCGCGGTTCCCTCGCCTGCTTTAATCCATCCGACACCGTCTGCAAGGTTGCGTCAGGTCTTGTCCCGGACGCCGAAAAGTCTGGAAGAAATCGACAGGTGATCGTCCGGGATGTGACCTGACGCTGTCCCGGTACAGAAGAAATTCGACCACTGGGACAGCCTCTCCTTGTCTATCTCGTTTCTGATTTCGTTTGTTCTCATTCCGTTCGCTGGAATTATGGCGTCAATTGCAATGGCATAAAGATGATTGCAACAGCACATCCTATAAACTATCATTTAATGTCCAGTTTCGGAATTATCAGCGAGCAAATGCCGCAACGGCTTTGAGAAGTGAAAACCAGCTAACGTCACAAGAGACTACAATGTGGCAGGAGTCAAAATTGGCAAGGTTGTTATTCGCACTAAGTTGGGTGATTGTGAGTGGCTTCTTTGTCGCATTGTTTTGCGCTGTGGTTTCCGATTCACTGGACTTCAAGATTTCGATGCAGAAAACAGACTACTTCGACGTGCAACCGATATTTGTCAAATGCGTCCTTAAGAACATATCTGGGCGGCTGGTGACAGTCAGAAAAATCAGCGAAATCTCACACGGCTTGGAGTTTCGTCTTGAAAGAGCCGGTTTTGGTATCATTAAACCGTTTATCACTGTCACTGATTGCGGCCAGCCTATCGTTGTCAGTCTTGCGCCAAATGACTCACTAGTGGAGTGGATCCGATTCACGGGAATATACGGTGCTCCGCTGAGAGACGGAAGTCATCTCTGGGGCTTCCAGGATGGAGAATACTCTCTGGTGGTAACTTATGAATCTGCGCACAAATCGAATGAACTAAAGTTCTCTATCATTCAGCCTTCTGGAAGTGATGCGGAAATCGCGTACTTACTTCGAACGATTGACAACATCTGGGGAATTGCATCAAATGAATCCATTTCATTCATAATTGATGACGCGCTCCGCGAGAGCACCGATGATGACTACGGAGTGTTATTACTGGAGTTGCGGGCGCAGTTGTACCGACCTAAGTTCGCAGAATTCGACGAGCGCGACCTGATCGAAGAAAAGAAATCACTCCAGATGTTACTCGATTTGTACCCGGATTCTCCGGCATGCGAAAGGACACTCTCTAGGATTATTGCATACAAAGAAAGCAATCACAGGCTTCCCATGCTTGAGCGGTTGGCTAAAGACCATGTTGGTCGGAATCTGGGGTACTTTGCAAAGCGGATGATTGTTGAGAAGCAGTATCTTAGGTACCCCGTTTTGAACTAAAAGGAAAAAACTGAAAACGCCAAATCACCTGTACCGGCGCGGTCTGCGCGCCCATATCCCTCGCCTACCCGAACACATCCTTGTTCGTATCGATGTCGTACTTCTTGATCTTCTCGAATAGTGTCGTGTAGTCGATCTTAAGAATCTCCGCCGTCTTGCGTTTGTTGCCGCGTGTCTGATTGAGGATCCGGATAATCATCCCGCGCTCCGCCTGTGTCTGCGCCATCTGGCCGACTTCCTTTAACCCCGCGCCTTCGCGAAGACGCACCTCATCAGTCGTAGCAAGACGAATCGCCAGATGCTCCGGCTTGATCTTCTTCCCTTCAGCGAGAATGATCGCGCGCTCAACCGTGTTTTCAAGTTCGCGCACATTACCGGGCCAGTGGTAGCGCTCCAAAATCGCCATCGCTTCACGCGCCAGCGACTTCTCACCCTTTTTCATCTGCCGCCAATACTTGTCCACGAAATAATTCGCCAGCGGCGCAATATCGTCGCGGCGTTCACGCAGCGGCGGAATATGTATCGGAAACACCGAGAGTCGATAGAACAAATCCTCGCGGAATTTCTTCTTGGCGATCGCTTCCTGCAAATTCACATTCGATGCCGTAATTATGCGCACATCCACCTTGAGCGGTTTGGTTCCGCCAAGGCGTTCGAAAGTCTGCTCCTGCAATACACGCAACAGTTTCGCCTGAAGCGAAAACTCCAGATCGCCGATTTCGTCGAGGAAAATCGTCCCGCCATTCGCGATTTCGAACTTGCCCATCTTGCGTGCGTGCGACGATGTAAACGCGCCCTTCTCCGAACCGAACAATTCGTTTTCGAGCAGTTCTCCCGGAATCGCCGCGCAGTTGATCGTGATGTACGGCTTCGCGTGCCGCGCCGACAGCGAATGTATCGCGCGCGCAAACAGCTCCTTACCAGTACCAGATTCGCCCGTGAGTAGCACAGTCGTATCCGATGGCGCCACCTTCTGCACCATCCGCATCACTTCGATCATGATCTCCGATGAGCCGATGATATCCGAGAATCCCAGCGATTCCGCCAGTTCTTCGCGCAGAAGATGATTCTCCGCCACCAGCCGCTGATTTTCCAGCGCCCGCTCGATAACCATGTGCAGATGACTTGTGTCAAACGGCTTTTGCAGGAAATCGAATGCGCCCCGCTTCATCGCTTCAACAGCGGTCTCGATCGTGCCATAGGCAGTCATCACGATAATCGCGCTATCGGGATCGTGCGCCTTCACGCGCGAAAGCACATCCATGCCCGAGATGTCAGGCATCTTCAGATCGGTCAGCACGACGTCGTAATGTTTCTCTTTGGTACGCGCTATGCCGGCGTCGCCGCAGTCTTCGGTTTCGACATCATAGCCTTCTGCCGAAAGCGCCGCTTTCAGCATTTCGCGCATACTGTCTTTGTCGTCTATAACAAGAATATTTGACACGAGTCTTCCCTATCTGTTAGAGCCGGGCACAGGTATTCCTCTTCAGAAAGTATCGACAGATTTAACAATGGCTTAATGCGTTGGCGGGGGAATTTGGACCGCAGAATACAGGCGTTCTACGGCTTGCAGTTACGGCACGGCGAATAGCACTCGCCCAGAAAATAGTCGCGGCTCGGGTTCGCTACCAATCGGCTTGACTCGCCCGAGGTCACCGCATTGCAGTTCGGTCGATGAAAACGCCGCGAACGCGGATTCCCATAATAAACCGATTCCGGCTGATCATGCGTCAACGACCATATCCCCACCTTTGCACGAATCGCGGCTTGCTGGGCTCGGCACAGCTCGTCAAAAACCACGGCAGACAACTGATCCTCGAAAAAGTACGCCGATGCCAGCCCATCCTCAATCAGCCGCTCATTCACGAAAATCGAGTCAGTGTACACAAACGCCAGCAACCGGCCATACTTGTCGTTCCGCTCTTTGCCGAACTCATACCGCAATTGTCCGGCATGAGACAGCAATCTCCTAAGACTTTCGGTCGCGTCAATGGCAAATGCCTGCCCTTTTTCCGGTGTGTCTATTCCCAATAGCCTGATCGTCTGCCCGTCGCCATCGACGAACGTGTCCCCGTCAAGTACATTTACCTTCGTCTTCGCCGGGCTCTCTGGCAAAGGCGAAACCGGCGCGGACTTGAAGTGTTCCTTTAGTATTATTGATACTATCAGCCCCGCGATGACAAGAAGAAGAACAAGAAGTCGGGAGATTCGGAATTTTCCGCTACGGCTCAATACTGCTCGCCTTTGAGACGATCACGAAGCATACGCATCTCTTCGGTGTCGCGGCCATATTCCTCGGCCTCCGTGAGATGGTATTGCGCCTTGGCGCGATCGGCCAGCTCGAAGAACACCTCGGCGGCTACAATATGCGCGGCCTGATGACTGGGAATCAACTTGATCGCCGCCTCAATCGCTTCCCGCGCCTTGTCCGGCTGATCGAGAATCAGATAATACTCCGCCATCACGATATCCGGCTCCGGATACCCCGGATCAAGCTCCTTCGCCTTGGCGATCAGCTGAATCAGCTTCTGATCGTTCGCATCATTCGTTTTCTGGCGTTCGAGATATGCATAACACAGCCCGATCAAATACCCCGGATCATACGGATTCTTGCGCACAGCCTTGAGGAACTCGGTCTCAGCATCGTCCACCCGGTCCTGCATCAGATAAATCCACGCCAGCGCGAAATTCACCTGCGACGAACCCGGATTATACCGGAACGCCCTGCGGATATGGTCCTCAGCGAGATCGTACTGCTGAAGCTCCTTATATGCGTAGGCTATCCCCAAATGCATCTCGAAATGTTGCGGATTCTGGTCCAACGCTTCCTCAAATGCCGGAATCGCCAGAACGTTGCTGCCCTTGGCAAGGAAGAACTCGGCGCGCTGCCGTGGATCGTTTTCGACCTCCATCGTCAGATGCAGAAGCGACAGCACTTCCCGGTCGCCCGGCATGATCTCCAGTGCCTGGTGAAAACTCTTGCGCGCAAGATCAAATTCGCCTGTCTCGATACAGCACAGACCAACTCCCGTCAGCGATCTATAAGCGTATTTCTCGTCTTCGGTGAAGTCATACTTTATGGCTTGCTCGAAGTGTTCAATCGCTTCCTTGAAGTAACTCATCGACATCAGCACCGTCCCCATCTCGGTCTGGTACTTCGCCGATTCAGGGAAATCCCTCAGCGAGTTCTCCAGCTCCGTCCGCGAGGACTTCAGCCGGCCCGAACGCTGATATACTAATGAGCGGTGATAATGCGCTTCCGGCGCCAGCGGGTATTCCCACCCGACATAAGCCTCAGCCGGATGGCGGCGGATGTAATTGTTGTATTCTTCGGAAGAGTTAAACATCCGCGTCTTGGCAACGCGGCGGCGCAGGATATTAGACACAGAGCGGCTGCTGGAGATAATGCGATCGGTCTCCTTTAAGACCGTATCGTAATCGCCGGCTTCAAGAGCATCGTTTATGGTATTAAACGGCGCCTCGGGTCCTGTTACTCGCCGAATCTTGCCGATCAGCGAGTCAAGCATCTGCCTGATCTGTTCGATCATACGGAGAGCAATGTAGTCGGCAATGCCGAAACGTCAAGGCTAAAACTGGATTGTTATTATTAATACTAATCGCTTTCCCCACCAATCTCCAGCCCCATCACTCTTTCTTCCCCGCGCTTAAGGCTTTAATCCCTTGATAATCAACACCGATCAACCTTTCCTGCAGTTTCCCGCAATTTCCCGCACCATTCCACACCCACCAATCCACACCCAAGATTCTTCGCCATCCCCATCGATTAGTATTATTAATAATATCCTTCCTCTCTCCATCCTCCCCGTCTTCTCTTGCCATGATTCCACAATCAACCTGCCGTCAATTACATCAGCATGCCGCTATCCGGCCCCGCTAAATCTCCCGATCCTGCAACGCCGCCACCGCAAAAACACTGCATTTCCCATGGTTCCCCGGCTCCAATCCTCCCGCATTCTTGTTCACCCCTTTCCGCTCCACACCACTTCAATCCCGATCCTTCCACTCCTCTCATCCCCATTCAACCCCATTACTATATTCTATCCGCGCCCATCCCTTCACTTCACCCAACAAACCCCCCTCCCGGCCTGTGGGGCGTGGTCCCCACGCCCGCCTTCTCCCTCTCCATGGGTCCCTGGGTAGGGGCACGGCGGTCCCGCTCGTGGTCCCCCGCCGCCTTCTCCCTCTCCCCGTGGGAGAGGGTCGGGGTGAGGGCATTGCACTGGGCAGCGGTGAAGGCTTGCGCGAGGGCCACAATAAATGCCCTTGACCGCGATCTGCCAGTGGCATTCGTTAATTCCCCTCTAAAAAGAGGGGTGGCTTGTCCCGACTTGTCGGGACAAGCCGGGGTGTGTTTCGCCCAAAACCCGCCCTTCAACAGCCATGTTATAACTTTGCCCCACAACATATTACCTCACCTTCGTTAATCCCTCACACCAACGCCCACACTGGATCATGGCCCCGCTGATCCCGCCCTTCCCCGTAGGGGGGTGGTTCCCACGCCCGCCTTCTCCCTCTCCCCCATGGAGAGAGGGGTGAGGGCTTGGGAGAGCGCGGTGGTGAGGGCTTTTGTTGCTGCTGCGGTTAGTCCAAACATTTAACCCCTTGTTCCACAAAAAATTCTTGACTTTTCAACCACATCACGTACATTGTCCCCGGTTGGTTGAACGTTGTAATGTACCCACCGTACATTATTCTTAGCATCTCAAGCACTTTTCAGGTTAACATTACGTTAACGCACAAGCCTCAATTTTCCTGACGTATGTCACTTTGCTAACGGTTTTTCCTGTTTACTTCAAAACTGTAAGCCTAATGGCGCGTCTGCTCCAAAACTCCTTTATCACCAAATCTCATCTCGTTACTTGTCGTTAATTACTAACTGTCTTCGTTACGAGACACATGTTTGAGGAGGTGAAATCGCCTAGGGCGGTTCACAGTAGATAAAGAGAAATTGACTATTTTCGTGTACGACCCGTTTTCGGGGATAACTAAAGTAGTTGGACATTACGTCGAACTAAACTAAGTGGTTAACCCCAGACTCCAAAATTAGGAATCATTGGATCAATGTAGTTGGCCGTAGCCCGAGGCCCTAGACAAGCAAGGGCTAACGTCGACTCAAGAATCTACCGATGATTGCACCAGACTACATGATCTGTTGCAGCTCGGGGGAAAACATCTGTTGGCGCTTCGGTAAGTTCGCTTCCCGAGGGCAACTACATAACACAAACGTATTTTCCTAACTTTGTAAGGAGGAAGTACATGTTCAAAAAACTTTTGGTAGTCGTACTTGCTTTGACTTTCCTAGTTAGTCTCTGCAGTGTGGCTCTGGCTACCAAAGATCCGAACGAATTTAAGCGTGGCACGCATGTCGTCGGTACACCGGGTGCGGGTAGAACACTCTACAATCCGCAGCCGATTCATCCGCCGACAGCCGTTTATACCGGCACGCAGCCGCAATACATTCCGGATCCGCAGCCGCTTGTGCGCTCCAGGCTGCTACTTGCACCGTTCAGTCGCAGTACGGCACGATCAACTTTTATTTATGGGTCAGCTGGCTTTGGCCAGGCGGTTCGTTGGGATAATGGGTACGGAGAGTTTGCACGCTTAAGACCGTCAGCCTGGTAATTTATCTGGCCTCGAGCACCCCTTTGGTGCCTCGGCTGGCGTTACTGGTTATGTATGGGCTGATGACGGTTCGGGTCTTCCTGGTGCTGTAATTTCTTCGGTTAACATTCCGCATGCGTCGGTAGTGTGTTATCCGAGCACGACCGATTTCAATCCTAACGTCGTCATTGATGGCGGAGCTTTACCATACCGGTTTCATTCCGAACAGCGCGACCGATACTTATGCCGGTTTGATGGATAACGGCCCGGGCGGAGCTAACGCTTCGACCAGCTTGTATTCGGGCGTGCTTGGTGGTTTGGTAACGGTGGTGTTTTCTCTGGCGGTGACCTCAACTTGGGTAAGAGATATCGAAACTTGCTGCTACTCTCTTGGCGGCGGTGGCGATTGCGGCACCCAAGCTTGGTATTGCACCCCGACCTATCGTTGGCCTGGATTCACTCCGGCTCAGCGTTTCACTTCAGAAGGCCAGTGCACGCTTAAAACCGTCGTATTTGCCATCTCGTCCTTTGGCGCTGCCGGCTATACCGGTGGTGTGAACCTTCGCGTCTATTCTGACGCGGCTGGTCTCCCTGGCGCAGTTCTTGGCTCGCTCTTTGTACCGCATGCCAGCATTGTGCTCAGCGGCTATACCGTTGTTGACGTTTCCTCATTGGGCTTGGTTTTCTCGGCCAATGAAGACTATCATGTTGGTTACGTCCGCGTCGTCCCGGCTGAAGATTATCAGCCTCTGGGTGACGAAGGCGAAGTTCCGGCTCTCTGTCCGGAAGGTGGAGTTCTTCGTGGATCAGCGTCGCTTGACGGTGGTCTTACCTGGGACTACATGGCCAATCTCGATCCGGGTTACGACGATAACTGGGTAATGGAAGTTGATGTTTGCTGCGCTATCATTGATAACGCTTGCGACAACCTCAACTACGCCGGTACCCCGACCTATTACTGGCCGGAGCCGGATGCTTACGGTGACACGTATCGTAACCAGAGATTCACGAACGTTGAATACTGCTCACTGAAGACCGTTAATCTTGGCTTCGACGGTACCGGTTCGATCGGTGCTCCGGGCGCCCAGGTTAACATTTGGAATTCAGACGGCACGTACCCGACGTCCGTAATCACCTCGTACCTTATTAATCCGGTTGTGGACTTCTTCCCGGTCTTCACGTCAATCGATGTGACTCCGGCGAACTTGATCCTTGCCGGTGACTATCATGTTGGCTATACCACGATTCTGAATAACCCGGGCGACGTGCTTGCCATCCTTTCGGATGACGGCAACTCAGGCTCAGGCAGATCAGTGGAATTCTATCTTGGCCAGTGGTGGCTGATGGCTAACAGCTGGGGTGTTGATGTTGACTTCTTGATCAACGTCGACCGCTGCTGCTTGCCTCCGGGCTATTGCCCCGTCACCTGTTCGGCTACCGATGAATGGCCGACCTTTGCGCATGACTACGGTCGTACCGGTCAGTCAGAGCTCACGCTCGGCGACCTTTGCGGTATCGTAAATGCGTGGACCTTTGTTGGTAATTCAGCAAGCAACTTCTCAAGCCCGGTCATCGCGAATGACCTTGTACTCTGTGCGCACGACGACCGCATTCAAGCTGTCAACCTGCTCACTGGTGTGCTGGTTTGGGATACCAAGGTGCTTCCTGGTTATGCTACTGCAATCAATACCGGTCTGCGTTCGCAGATCACCATTGACGGCGGTGCTTTCTATATCGGTACTGGTGGCCTTAGAGGATTCCTCAAGGGCGACCTTGCTACCGGTGCTTTGATTTGGGTCCGTGGTCTTGGCGTTGGAAACCCGCTTCCGGGCGTTCCGGGCCTTGTCACCTACGGTGGTAATATCATCCGCGGCAACGAAGTTTACTTCGGCGACGCGAACGGCCAAATCTACTCGTTGAACGCTACAACGGGTGCCAACAACTACTCGGCTCAGCTGTTGACTTCCAACGCCCTGAAGGGTGCCATTGTCGGCGCTCCGTCAACGGATGGAAATCAATTGTTCGTCCCGATCGCTGCGAACCTTGCCAATGCCACAACCGGTATTGGTGGAATTCATTCGGTAACCCCGGGTGTTTCCTTCACACCTAACTGGTACTTTGAGAGCCCGAATGTCCCGACGTTGCACGAAGGCTTCGCTTCAGCGCCTGCCGTCCGTTGCGACAATCTGTTCATTCAGGCTTCTTTTGCCTTTGGAAACAGCGGCGACTTCACTGGCTATCGCCAGAACCTGAATCCCGCCACTGGCGTTCCGAACTGGGCGCATTACTTCCTGACCGGTGCGAACCTGTTCGGTGGTAATACCTCAGTTACCGGCAACACGGCGTACTTCTCCAGCGTCACCAACGGCTTCAACACCGCGACCACAAGCGTTCGCGGCGTCCGCGCTGTCAGCTTTGCTAACAGCACCGTATGGCTCAATGGTGGTACTGCCTCCCTTGCCGACAACAACGTATTCCAGTCAACCGCCGTTACCTGCGATCCTTACGTAGTGTATGGCGCTTATAGCCTCAATGATGGTATTGGTCACTGGATTATTGCCGACGGCAATACCGGCGCCAAGCTCATTGACTATTCGTTTGACGCCGGTATCCCGAATGGTACTGCCATCGCGACCGGTTCAGACGGTTTTGACTACTTGGTAGTTTCCACCCGTTGGGAACTTCTGACGACCAATGGTGGTCTGTTTGCTTTCAAGAACGGCGGTCCTCGTCCGCGTCTCTCAGTTCCTGAAGCTGTTGTTGCATTCACCGGTACAAACACCGCGGAATCCTCACCGGTACAGAGAACCGATCTTGACGCCGTCGTGAACGTCGGTTGCGCCACTCTCAATGTGACCGCAACGCTTGAAGCCGGCGATCCGCCAGCTGCTCGTATCAGCTCAGTTAATCCGGCTCTTGCCAAGCAAGCCAACTTCCTGGCGAACAATCTTGTCGACTACACTGTCGAGGAGATGATGGGTCGTCAGCCAGCTACGGCTAACTTCAAGGGCGCGGCTCTTAATGTCGAAATGGATGCTGAAGGCGAAGTCCTCGCTGTCACCAGAAATGCCGACATCAAGGTTGCCAAAGCCAATTCTGCTGCTTTGGCTCAGCCGACCTGGGTTGATTGGGTAAGTCCGTTCTCCGTTGGCGCCACTGTTAACTTTGGCGTCGCCGCCGGACTTGGTCAGTCGTTTACATTCCAGTTCGATCGCTCGGGAATGAACTTCCTGGCTCCGAACAATTTCTTTGTGGAAATCGACTCGGATGATCCTGATTTCAATCTTCAGGATCCGCTTGCATCACCGCAAACCGTTATCGAATACCAGATCCCGTACGAATACTGTGCGAAAGACACAGGCCGTATGGCATTTGGAACGGCCGGTGGCGAGTGGTACACCAACTACGGTCGCTTGGCTGACGGCGCTGTTGCCTTCGAGTTCACTCTCGATGGTACCAGTGACGGCTCTATGCCTTACAGCGGCGGTATGTGGTTCATGACCTCCATGGACGATGCAGCTTGGAACCCGGATGCCAGCAGCGTTCCTGCCGGCTTTGGCTTCCTGTTCCCGTTCTAT